>JBBAJN010000035.1:8172-23824 GCA_040404045.1 Chitinophagaceae bacterium | reverse complement strand
GCAGTACGACCAAAACGATCCGGACATGTTTGACAAGACCTTCTATGTCGTTACGGACCAGTACAACGTCTACAAGTGCATCGACAACGCCAAGGGCTCTAGATCGACTGTAAAGCCGACTCTGACAACACCGAGCGGGACATTCAGGACGGGTGATGGGTACACGTGGAAGTACATGTACACCATTGACGCCTCCTCAAACACCAAGTTCACCACTGCAAATTTTGTCCCAGTCCTACCAACGGCGGCGGTGGTCTCCAATGCAGTTCCCGGTACGATCGACGTCATTCGAGTGGCCAATGGCGGCAACAGCTATTCTGTCTATGAAAATGGCTTTGTCGACTCCATTACAGATTCGTTGACAATTCGTCTGCCCGACAGCTCATCGGCCATTGACGGGCACTACGTAAAGTCGTCAATATACCTGAAGTCGGGCTTCGGGGCCGGTCAGGTACGAGAGATTGTTGGCTATAACGGAACAACAAGAACTGCAACAATTGCAAATACGATCGACACATTCATCAGACTTGACTTTGCAAACAGCACGTCAATAACCGGTGGATCCGTAGGCGAGACCGTCAGGCAAGAGATCGACTTTATCAATTATGTCTCCAGTGTAGGTTACTTCAGCGCCGGCGCCAACGTTGTCCAGACCGGCACAGGCATAGCCGCAACCGTCCTTTCGGCCAACAGCACCGTATTGAAGATATCCAAGTTCAATAAGGACCAGGACTTTACGACGGGTCGTGCAATCAGAGACCTGTCTGACACGGGTACACTAAAGACCGATAAGGTCAACATCTCGAACGCTTCCACCCTGGGCCTCGGTGTTGTCCTTGTTAATGGGTCCGGATACACGGCAAATGCCAATGTTTCAATCGTGTCGACAAGTGGCACAGGCGGCATTGCCAACGCGCAGGCCAACTCCACAGGTAAAATAGTTGCCATCAACATCTCTAATACCGGCACCGGTTATACATCAGAGCCGACTGTTACGGTTTCTGCCCCAACAGCCCAGACATTCAATTCAAATACAGATGTGACTGCCGGAACTGGTGAGGGATCCAACAACGTCATTGCGCTTGCAACGGCTGCAGTCTTTGCCGTTGGTGACCAGATTCGCTACACCGTATCGGCAGGCAACACCGTAATCGGTGGGCTCACTAACAACAATGTGTACTACATCCAGTTCTCAAACTCGACCGTTGTCGGCCTGTCCAATACGTCAAATACTGCCAGTGGTAACAGAATTGCCCTCACCAAGGGAGCAACAGAGACCGGTCACACTCTGCAGGGCATCAGGGCTACAGGAAGACTTATTCCGACAAGCATGTTTGCTGTCAACAACGCGCCGAGCTCCACCATTGCAAGCGAATACGCCAACGGTGACTTCCTTCGTGTCGGGCAGAATGCAAACAGTAACATACGCAGAATCAGTTCAGTCAATTCCACGGTGATTATAGTTGACAGTCCCTTTGCAAATACGATCGTGTCTGCCAATACGTTCAAGATGAACATTGCACTTCTACCTGACTCGATCTCGACAACCGTTGCCAGCGGAACTATCTCAAACACCAACCTGGATTCGATCAGACTCACGATCGCCAACGCGTCGGTGTCAGGCGCATCATTTACACTCGGTGAAAGAGTCGACTTTGTAACTACATCTAACACGTCACTAAACGCAAACGGCACCGTGGCCTATTCAAACTCCACCGCACTGTTCATCTCTGCAATCAACGGAACCTGGTACAGCGGACAGAGGGTACGAGGCAATTCATCAGAGCTGTCTGCAGACATTGTCACGGTCGACAGTAACCCCAACGTGACGCTGAGAAATCCAACTGGCACATTTACACTTGGACAGACCGTTGACTTTAGGTCCACAGGTGGATCAAACACGGGTCTGGCCAATGTAGTCTCGGTCGTCAACCTATCCGAGGGGTCGGCCATCGAGTATGAGATTGCGCCCACCGTAAGGATCGAGGGAGACGGAGCCGGCGCCATTGCAATTGCAGTTGTCAACTCTGCCTCCGGATCCGCCAACGCGATTTCCAGGATCGACGTAATTGCACCCGGAAACAACTACACGCAGGCAAACGTAACTGTATTCTCCAACACGCTCTATGGGTCGGGCGCAATCGTGACTCCTGTCATCTCTCCGCTTGACGGTCACGGATCAGATCCAATTACGGAACTTGGAGCCAGATACGCCGGCATCACCATAAAGTTTGACACGAGCGCCAACGAGAGCTGGTACTTTCCGTCCAATGTGTCATTTAGAAGGGTAGGCTTCCTTAAGAACCCGACCTTTGCAAATGTTACAATGCAGACCACAAACTACACCAGTGTCAATCTGAACCTGGCAAATCAGTCGGGGTCCTGGGCCACAAACGAGGTGGTGTTCCAGAGCACCACTAATGCCACTGGCACCGTGATCACCGGTAACTCTACGGTCCTGAAACTCAGTGATGTCAGGGGATCATTTGCACAGTCCAACACCATTGCGGGCCTGACATCTGGCGCCACGGCAAACGTGTCTGGTGTGACCACCGTAAGATTTGTTGAGGGTGAGACGATCAGACAAGTGAACACGAACGCTGCGGCAACACTGTCCACATATGTCTCGAACACCACAATGTATATGTCGACCGTATCTGGTAGATTTGCAAACGGTCAGGTCGTCAGGGGCTCTCAGTCAAATGCGGTGGCCACCGTCAATGCCATAACAAGTGCCGATGGGTCTAGAGATCTGTCCACAAACTTTGGCGATAGGTTCAACCAGACCTCTCGTGTGACAATCAATTCAAACACCGGCGCCTTCACGAGCATGGAGTTTGTCACACAGGCAGGAACTAACGCGTACGGCCGAGTCATACAGACAAACTATGAACTCGACCTACAGATCAATTCTGTGTCGGGTTCGTTCTCTATCGGTGACACCATTACGAACTCAAACACGTCTGCAAATGCCAAGTGCGTGTTTGCAAACTCCACGTACCTCAAGCTTACAGCTGTAAGCAATACAGGACTATTTTCTTCAAACAATGTGATAAATAACGGACTAGGGTCTACAGCTACCATTCAGAGGACCTATTCGGTCATCACACTTGCCGACGTATCAAGGGCCAACAGGTTCCAGATCGGCGCAAATCTGGTGTCCGGTGCAAACTCTGGGTCGGTGGCTACGTTCAGCCTGGTGACAAACCCAGACCTATCAAGAGAGTCTGGGCAGGTTCTTTACCTAGAGAACTCAAACAACGTCATAACTAGGTCACTAAATAGTACCGAAGAATTAAGACTCATAATAAAGTTCTAACCCAGAGGGTCGATCTGAATGTCTCTAGAAACAAATTTTAATGCGGCTCCTTACTTTGATGACTACAGCGCGAACAGCAATTACTATCGCACGCTGTTCAAGCCAGGGACAGCTGTACAGGCCAGAGAGCTCACTCAGCTCCAGACCGTTCTGCAGGATCAGATCGACAAGTTCGGAAGACACATCTTCAAGGACGGCTCCGTAGTAGAGGGCTGCACGCTCGCGTTTGATGCAGGCTATTCATTCATCAAGGTCACAGACACCGCAACAAACGGCGCCGTCATCACCGTCAGTGACTTCATCGGCAACAAGGTTGTATCAACGGCAAACCTACAGGCCGTTATTGTCAATGCCATCGGCGGACTTGAGACGAACGATCCGGACCTGAACACCCTCTACATCAAGTACCTCAACTCGACCAACTACGCAAACGGTGCGCAGCAGAAGACGTTCGACCCCGACGAGACAATTGAGATCAGGACTACCGATGACGCCCTAGTTGCAACCATTGCCGTTGCAAATTCATCATACAGTCCAACTGGCAACGGCTATGCGGTGTCCATCTCAGAGGGTGTGGTCTTCAACAAGGGCTTCTTCATCACTGTGCAGCCCCAGACGCTGGTGGTGTCCAAGTACGATGACGCTCCAGAGGACGTTTCAGTCGGCTTTCAGACCAACGAGACGATTGCCACAGCCGACAGTGACCCGACCCTGTTTGATAACGCCCTAGGGTCTCCCAATGAAGGTGCACCAGGTGCAAATCGTCTCAAACTTTTACCAAGACTTACAACCAGACCAGTTGGTGCCACCGCAAACACCTCGACGTTCTTCTCAGTCGTTGACTTCAATGGGGGTAACCCTGTAGTTAAGCTTGTTGACCCTCAGTATGCCAAAATCGGAAACGAGATGGCCAAGAGGACGTACGAGGAGTCTGGAAACTACATTGTAGACCCATTCGAACTCAGTGTTGCCTCAAACACCACAAACTCAAATAACCTTGTGCTTGAGGTCGGCCGAGGACTGGGATATGTCCAGGGATATAGAGTAGAATTTGCCGACACCAACAGGGCAAATGTAAGGAAGGGAACTGATACGGTTTACTTCCCTAACCAGATTGTAACCGCGAACTATGGCAATTACGTTCTGGTGAATGAATTTGCAGGTGTCTTTGACATCTACAATCTAGACTCTGTTAATCTCTATGCAACTGCAGCCACCAAGCTGACACTCGGTGACTACACCCCGACCGGTTCCGCCCCTGCAAACCTAATCGGCACGGCAAGGATCCGCGGTCTAGAGTACGACTCTGGAACACCCGGATCACCCAACTGTCAGTACAGGATGTACCTGTTCGACATCAACATTACGGCGGGTGGATTAGGCTTTGCCGATGTCAGGTCCATTTACGCAACCGATCCGGCCGGTGTGGTCGGCTATGCTGATGCGGTGTTAGACGCCGGCGTTGCCGTCCTGAGAGAGACTGCATCACCTGACGTGGTGTTTGATCTTGGTCGGGATGCAATTCAGACCATCAACACGACATCGACTTCATTCTTCTACAGGACAAAGACGACAAGGACATTCCAGGCAAACGGCACCGCAGTCCTTACACCACCCGCCTCACACCCGGGCGGCGCTGATACGATTGCCCTCACCGGATCACTGAGTGAGGCCAATGAGCTCAGGTTCATTGTGGTCGCCAACACCGCTGCCAATGCAGTCAACGTCTCTGCAATATCGGTAAGCGTCAACACGGCATCACCGAACGTTGTCGGCAACGGCGCCTTCACGACAAACTTTGCGGTGGGTGACTACGTATCGGTCGGTAACTCTTCTGTCTTTAATGTTCGAAGGGTCACATCGATCACCAACTCCACACACCTGGTGGTCAATTCAAACTTCTCATACGTCAACACGGCGGCAACAATTGCCAGACACTTCCCAGCAGGTGCGGCTGTTCCTTTCACCAGAGACGATTCAGCCAATGTGGTTGTGGCATCTGACGGGTCAACTGCAACATTTAATCTCGGAACAAGTCTGGCCAATACGTTTACAGCCACAATCTATTACGATGCCTTCCGGAACCAGGCCACGCAGGCCTCTAAGGTCATCAACAAGAGCAGGTACGTAAAGATCCAGGCCAACACCCACCCTACGGGCAACCAGGGCCCATGGTCCCTGGGTCTTGCAGACGTGACCAAAATCAGAGCGGTGTACCAGGGCACCACATATTCTGATTCAAACCAGGACCTGTCCAGGTTCTTTGTCCTGGACAGCGGACAGAAGGGCGGTCACTACGGTCTGGCCCAGATCTCTATCAAGCCGGGCAGTGGTCACACCGTCGGTGCAAATGACAGACTACTGGTTGTTGCGGACCACCTGACACCTGATTATTCGGGCGGCATCGGATACTTCTCTGTCAGGTCGTACCCGGTCGACGACGCAAACACCGCTAACACCACGGCAATCCTCACGCAGGAGATTCCGGTCTTTACGTCTGAGACTGGCGTCACTTACGATCTGAGGGACTCTATCGACTTCAGACCATATGCCAACAACACGGCAAACAGTGCCACAACAATCGGCAACGCCACCGAGAACCCATCGGCCAACGTGGTACTGTTTATTGATGCCGACGGCGCCTATTCACCCTCGCCCGACAAGAACTTTAACACCGCGTTCTCCTACTACCTGGGTCGCAAGGACAAGGTTGCGCTGTCTCCTGAGGGCGTGATCAATGTCATCGAGGGTGCCGCCGCTACAAATCCTCTGACACCCAGAGACCTTGACGGCACCATGTCACTTGGTGTTCTGACAGTCCCACCGTATCCTTCGCTGTCACAAGCCGACGTAAGAGTCTACCAGCGCCCTGAATACGGTGTGTCGATCGACCTACAGCAGAACCGCAGGTACACCATGCGTGACATCGGTGTGATCGACAAGAGGATGGCAAGGCTTGAGTACTACACGTCCCTGTCACTGCTAGAGTCTTCCGCAAAGACACTCATTGTCAAGGACGACGCCGGCGCTGAGAGGTTCAAGAACGGCTTCATCGTTGATCCGTTCAAGGGCTTTACGGTGTCTGACACCAAGAGCCCAGAGTTCAAGGCTGCAATTGACATCAAGCTGCAAGAGATGTCACCGACAATCAGCAGGGTCTTTGTTGACCTCGACATCGACACCGGCGCTAGCACGAACGTGACGAAGGAGGGCAACCTTGTGATGCTCTCTGGCAATACGGTCTCCTACATCGATCAGCCGTTTGCCTCAAAGGTCCGCAACTGCGTAGAGAACATCATCTATGTCTGGACCGGCAATATTGACCTTACGCCAGAGGGCGACGCGGTACCAGACGTAGACAGGAACCCAGACGTTGTAGCCAATATTGATCTGTCTGGGCTTACGGACATCATCAATGCCCTACCGAACCTGACCGGCACGGAACGAGTAGTTGCAAGTGCGCCTGTAACAACCACGGTAGACAGGACCTCTACTGTAATAAACAGACAGGGTCGTACTCAAACCACTACAACAACCAGAGACGTCATTGCTACTACTACAGAATCAACAATCAGATCTGACCTCGACTTCAGTGCATCGACACTGAACAACACATTTGACTTTGGTGAAGTTGTTCAAGACATCTCTATTCAGCAGTTCATCAGGCCTCGCAGGATCACATTTACGGCTTCGAACCTGAAACCTAACACGAGGGTCTATCCTTACTTTGACGGACAGGCGGTGTCTCAGCACTGTCACCCGACCGGCGGCTCATTTGGTGGTCCGATTGTAACCGATGCACTTGGTGCAGTCAGTGGTACCTTTAACATTCCGGGTGGTGAGTTCAAGACTGGCGACAGGGTCTTTAGACTTGTCGACGTTGATGATCTGGTCGTTGCATCGGATTCTATTACAACACAGGCTGCGGCAACATATTCTGCCAGCAATATTACAATCACAAAGGCAAGGCTAGGCCTTGGTACAAGACTACCTCAGATTGCGGTAAACACAGTCAATGTCGTCCAGGGTCAGAGGGTGTCGTCTAGAACACTTACAAGCACGGTGATCAACACCACCGTTCAACAGTGGGACCCAATTGCCCAGACATTTCTCATCAATGAGACAGAGGACAACACCGGGATCTTCATGAAGAAGCTTGACCTCTTCTTCAGGACAAAGCACCCAACACTCGGCGTCGAGGTCCAAATCAGAGAAGTAGAGAACGGCTCTCCGACACTCAAGATTGTTCCGTTCGGCAGAAAGAGGCTCATGCCGGCTCAGGTAAATGTCAGCAATGACTCCTCTGCAGCTACGTCGTTTGAGTTTGACACTCCAGTCTTCCTCAAGGCGGGATCTGAATACTGCTTTGTCGTGATGCCTGACGGCTCGAACGATGGGTACAACATCTGGGTCGGTGAACTCGGTGCAACCGATATCCTCACCGGAGGACCTGTCTACTTTAACAACTCCACCGGCGTCATGTTCACCTCGTCGACAAACAGGATCTGGACACCGTTCCAGAAGGAAGACATCAAGTTTGTCATCCACAGGAAGAACTTTACGTCGACCTCCGGTACTGTTGTCTACAGGAACACAAACACAGAGTTCCTGACGGCCAACAACTTCGGCGGTACCTTCACGATTGGCGAAAAGGTCTACGTGTCCAATGCCGTCAACATCATTGCATCGAACGTGTCCGTAAGCAATACGTCAAACGCGATCGCTGTGGTGGCAAACGGCACGTCGAACGCGCAGGCTCTGTTTACCAACGGCGCATACATCTACGTGACCTCCAACACGGGCAACACCACCGACGTCAGGTTCATCACAAGCATTCCCAACTCGTCCCACGTGGTGGTCAACTCACTGCTGTCCTTCACGGACGGTAACTCCTCTATCGGTTACCTCAGATCGAACGGCGCCCTGTTTGGGTATGTGTCCAGGTTTGCCCTTGACACTGGTATAGTGCACCTGGAAAGGAGCTCTGCAAACAGTTTAACTGGCTTCGGTAACGTGGTGACAGGGACCGCCAATGCCATCCTGATCGGCGAAGAGTCAAGGGCCAAGGCCAACCTGGTCTCGGTCGACAACTTGGTCTACTCGGTTGTAGTGCCTCAGTTCTCGTACGTGTCACCGGCTGGCACCTCTCTGGTCATCCAGACAAAGGGATCCAATGCCACTGTAAATGATGCCGTCTTCACGGTGATGAACGGCGACATCGAGACGTTCTTCACCGATAGAGAGAGGACAATCAGGTCCAGGTCCAACGAACTGCAGCTGGGTGGTGGCAAGAGCATTGAGGTCTCCATCCCTCTGACGTCGGTGTCCAACAAGGTGTCTCCGTTTGTCGATGACATCAAGTCTGACATGGTTGCAATCAAGAACAACGTAGGCAACACCGCAACACTGGCCGATGAGGACTACATCTCTGGAGGGAACACCGCTGCAAAGTACATCTCCAAGAGGGTGGTGCTTGCCGAGGGTCAAGACGCGGAAGACCTGCAGGTCTACCTGTCTGCCTACAAGCCCTCGAACACCAACATCACTGTGTACGCAAAGTTCCTGAACGGTGAGGACTCTGCCGGCATCGAGACCAAGTGGTGGACACCGATGAATCAGAACACGACTGCAGCTGTGGTGTCCAGCCGCATCGACAGGAACGACTTCAGAGAGTTCGTGTACGACATGCCGTTTAGGTACTCGGTGAATGCCGCATCCAACACCGCCATGGCTGACTATGCTGTGTATGGAACATTCACCAACACCAGCATATCCTCGAACACCATCACGATATCGAACAGCTCACCGCTTGATATCGGGACCCTGGTGTACTACGTGGGCACCGTGTCGAGCACCATATCGAACGGGTTCTTCAGTGTTCTGACGGCCAACTCGACTGCAGTGACACTAGCTACAGCCGGAACATCGACCCAGGTGACCATTACACCGGCGGCATCTGCTAACACCGCATCGCTCTATGTGGTGCCGCAGACCGCATTCAAGGACAGGGACTTCAGCAACGTGGTCTCGTACTACGCGAGCACGGGAGCTCAGTTCCACTCCTACAAGACGTTTGCCATCAAGATTGCAATGACGTCAGAGGAGGGATCACACATTGTGCCCAGAGTCTCCGACATGCGCGCCATTGCACTTCAGACGTGATGACAATGGAGTATCTAAAAGTAAAGGATGAGGAGGGTCTCGTCAGAGACACTTCCTCATCGGCTATCCTAAATACAGATAGTTTGGCTTTAAAGAACTATAAAGCAAGAAAAGTCAAGGAAGCGGCGATCGATCGAGTCTTGAAAGAGCATGATGAGTTGAGACAAGAGCTAAGAGAGATCAAGAGCCTCCTTAAAGATCTAGTGGGACAGAGATGACAATCACGGTTACACCGGTTTCAAACACTCAGACCTTTGGGTCCTGGCTAGCGGTCACAAACAGACTTGCAAACCTGATGTCGCAGAACACCGTGACATCAGACGCCACTGCAGGCGGCTCTGTCACCACGGGCAACTCGTTCGTCAACGGACACTTTGGCGCAAACACACTGCATGTCGGCACCGCACTCAGAGGCGGCAATCTGACCACCAATGCAGTTCTCACGATAGCCACAAACACCGCATTTGCCCAGTCGTCCATTACGGTGACTGACGGCATTGTCACCATATCGAACACCACGTCGGGAACTTCCCTGGCAATAACTGTTGCCAATTCGACGCTCATTGCCAACGGTAGTTACTACCTGAATGCCAACGGCTCTTGGGAGAGAGTTGTCACAGACGCTGCCGGTGGCAACACACAGATTCAGTTCAACAATTCAAACAGTTTTGCCGGCTCGGCCAACCTCACATTCATCAATGCCAACAATAGACTGACTGTAGGCAACTCCACCGTTAACACCGCTGTGACGCCGGCGGGATACCAGATTGCAAACTCTACCGTATCCTTCTCTATGGTGCTACCGACTTCGACGCAGTACGCCAACGGCGCCTTCTTCCTCAACGCGAACGGCAGTTGGGCGGAAGTGTCTGGCGGTGCAGGGTACTATAAGGGTAATGCTGGAATTGCTGGCAACCCTGCAAACATTCAGAACCTATTTCGAATCAACGCGAACACCATGACTGCCAATGTAACAATTGCCGCAGGGGAGAACGCACAGGTCACGGGGCCGATCACCATCGCCAACGGCGCCGTTCTGACGATAGACTCCGGTGGTCGAGTGGCAATAATTTAAGGATCGATGCATGTCCACTCTTAGCGTATCCACCATACAGTCATCAAACAGCACTTCGGACCTGACGATCAGGGCCTCGAACACCACTGGGTCACAGATCGTACTGTTTGCAAACGGCGCGATCAACTTGCCGACACTTGCCACGGTCAATACCGATACGATTGCAGTTAACACCTTGAGAGTTGGCAACGGTAGCTCAGGCGCCACAGGACAGGTGCTTCAGTCAAACGGGACAGTACTTACCTGGTCCAACATCGGTGTTGTGACCGCTAATAATACAGATTCTCAAACTTTCTACTTGCCAATGTCAAACGTGATCAGCGGAGCTTGGACAAACAGTGTAATATCAAATTCAAAGCTATATTTTGTTCCTTCTACTGGTACATTGAATGCCACGGTCTTTAATGCGCTTTCAGATATAAGCAAAAAGAAAGATGTTTCTCAAATAGTCAATGCAATGGACACCATCTCTATGCTTAGAGGCGTCGAATTTGTATGGATTGATAACGAGTTGCAATCTGCTGGCATCATTGCGCAGGAAGCCGAAGGTGTTGTACCGCACCTTGTTTCAGAAAACAATGACGGCATCAAGAGTGTCAACTATCTGGGGCTGATAGGGTATCTGATTGAGGCAAACAAAGAGCTTAAGACAAGACTAGAGGCCCTTGAAAATAAATATTACAAAACTGATCTAGAGCCCAATGGCTGACATTTCGGATCTAGAAGGATAGAAAAAAAAATGGCCATCCAAGTATCTGGTGTAACACTATTTGATGAAAATAGAAGAGAACAAAATACAAGACTGACAACGTCGGTGATTACCGCGAACACCTCGGCTAACTCTGGTGTATACTATTACATAAATGCGGGCGCCGTGACTCTGACACTACCGTCGTCTCCTACAGTAGGAGACCAAGTGGGTGTTGCAGAGATAAGCGGTAACACCACATCAATTGTAGCAAGAAACGGTAGAAACATCATGAGTTTGGCGGAAGATCTGGATCTCAATCTTGCATACGCTTCGTTCAGATTGGTATTTGTTGATTCAACCAGAGGATGGGTCTTTACCTAAGAGAGGATTGCACAAATGAGTACCCTAAGTCAATTTTTTGGTCTAACCTCCGGTGGGCCTTCAGGTGGGATGAATCCGGGTCAGCTCACGGTTTTTGATACATCAGGCACGGTAACTGTTCCCTCTGCAGCAAAGTACATTTCGTACGCCATCATGGGTGGTGGCGGTGGATCTAATACCAGCCCTGGTTTCAATGCTGTTTCAAGCGGAGGTGCTTTTTCATATAACGACGGTGTATTAACAGCCCCTGCGCCATTTACGGCAACGGTGACCGTAGGTGCGGGAGGGTTGTCTACACCTACTGGCCAGAGCGGCGGAAATTCAAGCGTCACTGGTATACCACTGGGAACAATTAATGCCGGCGGTGGATCACCTTCTGCTGGTGGGACCGCAAGTGGAGGTATCATTAATTCATCTGGTGGTGTCGCAGGTGCCGGCGGCGGCGGCGGTGCTGGTGGGATATACGGAGTTGGAGGTCCGGGAGGTCCTGCAGGTGGTGGTGGAAGCGGTAGCGGCGGAGGTGCTGGTGGTGGGTCCATAGCGCCTGGCGCCAGTGGTCTTGTCGGTATTGGCGGGGAAGCGGGGATCACAAGTGCCCCCGGGGGGGCGGCCTCTCCAGGGCTCCCTGGTCAGCCGGGGTATATAATACAATATAATTCCAGAGGTAATTTTTCTTTGGCAAAGACTTTTTTTGCTGCAGCCGGCGGCGGCGGCGGTGGTGGTGGTGCAGTTATCGGATCTCCTTCTTTTGGCCTCAATGGAAGCATCGGCGGTGCAGGCGGCGGCGGCGGCCGAGGCGGCTCCAGCCAGGGGCCTGGGGGAACCGGATCTAATGGTGGATTTATGGGTGGGGCAGGTAATGGCGGCAGCGCGCCGACCGCCAGCGGAAACGCTGGTGTTGGCGGTAGAGGTGGCGGCGGCACCCTCGGTGGTGCGGGAGTCGGTGCCATTGAGTGGTGGACCACGTAACATTGTTTGCCACTACATTTCTCACTGATGAGGACGGGATAAAAAAGGATTTCAGAATATTCCGTCCGGAGTACATCAGAGCATCAAAGTTCTCTAATGCAAAGTCACGATTGCATCAAGATGTGACGGCACTGAACGGTTTCATTCAGTGCCCAAATTTCTATTTTTCTGATGGGTCCGTGCACCTGACAAAGCCAAACACGGTGTACTCGATGGAGTACATTCCACACAATACCGATCTGATTCTACCAAAGGACATTCAGTTGTGTGATTGGGTGGCTCTTTTCTACGAGCAGACAACTACACTAGAGATACTGACACGCGACAGGTTGACCAAAATAAATATACGTGGTAACGGGAAGAGGATCATGGGTCTAGATGAACCTCTTCTCTGCGACATGCCGTTCATGTCCTTAAGGCTAACGTTCCTGGGTGATGTTGACGGCTGGGTGATAACATAATGAAAAGGCTTTGATCATGGAAAATCTGTTTTTACCAGAGATAGACTACACTGAACCACCTGAGTTCAATATGAGGACCTACTCGCACTGGAGTCTGAAGAACGACAGTCTGGAAGAGTACCGGTACCTTGAGAGCATCTTCAGCCCAGAGGAAATTCGAAACATTATCAAAGTGGGTTGGTCATACGTCAAGGCTGAATCTAAGACTGGAGACGGTGAAGGCTTTTCGGCTATCAGAAAGTCCAAAAACTCCTGGATCCCGCCATCAGAAATTTCCAATTGGATCTATGAGAGGATCCAAGCAGCTGTTGTTGAGGTCAATAAGCACTTTGAGTTTGATCTCCACTCGCTTGAGAACCTTCAGTTCACCGAGTACAACTCTGAGTACAAGGGACACTACCACAGACACATCGACAAATTTCCTACCGCTGTATCACCGAACTCACACAGAAAGTTGAGCTTCTCTATTCAGCTATCAGATCCAAACTCTTACAGCGGTGGTGACTTGATCATATACAACGGTACACAGATGGTAGCTAATAAGAATATGGGCACGATCAATTTCTTTCCTTCGTATACACTGCACGAGGTCACTCCTGTAACAGAAGGCACAAGATACTCGTTGGTCGGTTGGTGCTCTGGACCGAGGTTTAGATAATATGAATACGTTTCATGAAAAGGGCTATCAGGTCATCAGGAATTTCATTCCGAAGGAACTGTGTGATTTTGCAAAGGTCTATTACAAGATCAGGCAGGACACCCTGGACTATGACATAGACTCTCAGTGCCCGGGATCAAAGAGCTTTTATGCCGATCCGTTCTGCGAGACGTTACTTCTCACGGGCTGCAGGAAGATATCGGACACGATCGACGTATCACTTATACCGACATACTCATACACCAGAATATATGCTAGGGGTGATGAACTAAAGATCCACAGGGACAGGGGCGAGTGCGAGTACTCCGCTACACTCTGTCTGGGTCGACCAAGCTCTAGTGATATTTCACCGATATACTTTTCTAGATGTGATACCGGTCAGGATGAGACCGAACTGCTTCTAGATGAAGGCGACCTCTGCGTGTACAAGGGAACAGAGCTGTATCACTGGAGAAAGCCGTTTGTGCAGCCGTGGTACCTGCAGACCTTTATTCACTATGTCGACAAGAACGGACCATATAGGAATCAGGTGTTCGATGGACGCCGATCCCTAGGAATAAGAAAGTAAAAAGGAACTCAAATGTCAACCTATATTCTAATTAAGAATGGTGTTGCCGTCAACAAGATATTGGCTGATGAAGACTTCATTGAAAAGATTAGAGACGAGTACGACTCTATCGAGCTTGTACAGGACGTCATGGTTGCACCAGAGCAGCCGATCCCACAGGCAAGAACAGTGTTTAACCCAATTGAATTCATGATGCTGTTCACGTCTGCAGAGAGGGTGGCCGTTCGCGCCCTGAGGGCAACAGATCCGATCGTTGATGACTGGATGAGCATAATTCAGGACCCAAGACTCACACAGATCGACCTTAAGCTGACATCTACCAGAGACTTCCTGAGTCATCTTGTTTCTGTTACTGTTCTGACCGGCGCCAGAAAAGAACAAATTCTTGCCGGTGTGGCTCAGTAGTAACAATAAATACTAGTAAATTATAATAACTGAAAGCTCAAGATGTCAACGATTCAGGTCTCAAATGTAATCTTTGAATCCACCGGCAACAACAGGGTTCAGTACTCTGGTGCCAACACGTACACGATGTTTGCTGGAAGCGCAAACGTCCTGACCATTGCGACGACGTCGGTGACATCCAACGTGAGCTTTACGGCGCCCAACTTTGTGGCCAACTCGACTGCAGTCACGGCCAGTGTAAACCTAACGGGTCCGAACTTTACTGCCAACTCCACACAGGTCAACGCGTTCAGCTTTGCCGTCAACTCTACATCGGTATCGATCCCTAGCGCGTATGGACTCAGAGTAGGCGGCACACCTGGCACCAACGGTCAGATCCTCACATCAAACGGATCCGCGGCCTTTTGGGCCAATGCAGCTGCAGGCGGCGGCAGTGGTCTATTCAACACTAGCCTTACCGCATCGGTCGGCTTTGCTGCCAACTCTACCCTGTCACCTGCATTCACAGCTCCCGGAACAGCAGGCCTCAGATACATCGTGTATTCCATTCATGTGACCAACATCGGTACCGCTAACTCAGGTGTGACCTCTAAGATCAACGGCTCGACATACGCCAACACCTCAGTAGCGACCACAGTCCCTGTTCCGAGAGAGTCTGCAGTCGAGCTACTGAAGATGCCCAAGGTCATGCAGCCAAGTGACGTGTTGAGCATTCAGGTCCAGGACAACACCCCGCTGCACGCCACCATCACGTACGAGACTCAGACTAGCCCTAACTTCTTTGGCGCCGGTGTCGACATCACCGCTGACGCCACGTTCACTGATCTGTATACCGCCACGGGCAATGCGGTGATCCAGTCCGTGCTACTGAGCAATGATGACGGTGTGAACGACGTGAAGGCTAGAGTGGTGTGGACCGATGGGTCCAATAACATCCAGGGCTACTACTGCTTTGACATGATC
>JBBAJN010000035.1:4650-8162 GCA_040404045.1 Chitinophagaceae bacterium | reverse complement strand
TTCCCGCCGACGCTACAGTTGAAATCCTCGAGCAGCCGAAGTACCTTGCAAGTGGATTTAAGATCAGGGTCTACGCCAACGCCGGCAATAGGCTCGAGGCAATTGTGTCTGGTAGACTGATCTAATGAGTGGAAGCACTATATCAGGGGTTCTGAAGCTTCAGGACATACGCGACGCCATCCTGGCCAATGAGTGGGTTGTGTATAACCCACAAAGAGATCCCGGTAGCCTGTGGGCATGGGGAGAGAATAGTGGTGGTCTTTTGGGTTTAGAAGATAGAGTAAATAGATCTTCACCAGTTCAAATACCAGGAACAGCTTGGGTCGATATATCAGGTGGCTCTCCATTCTTAGGCCGTAAATCGGACGGGACACTATGGGCATGGGGCAGTGGTCTCGCCGGCGGACTAGGTCAAAACGATGTAGTATCCAGATCGTCACCGGTTCAGATACCTGGTACGGCATGGGTAGACGCAACCGGTTCGAATTACGTCGGATTTGCTAGAAAATCCGACGGAACACTGTGGGGATGGGGCTCTGGCGGTTCTGTTGGAGACAATACCACTGTAGCAAGATCGTCTCCCATTCAGATACCAGGCACCGAATGGGTTTCAATTGATGCATCGGGTATTCACGCGAGAAAATCCGACGGAACACTGTGGGGATGGGGATCCAACGGCGGTGCTGTTGGAGACAATACCACTGTAGCAAGATCGTCCCCTGTTCAGATACCAGGCACAACTTGGTCATTCGTATGCTCCCGGCGTGCAATAAAATCTGACGGTACACTCTGGGAATGGGGAACTGGTAACTATTCAGGAACAGGTAGTACAATTTCAAGATCGTCTCCAACGCAAATTCCAGGTACCGCATGGGTAGAAGCATCGTCCTCGGCGCAGCATACAGTAGCCAGAAAATCAGACGGTACACTTTGGGCCTATGGTAGAAACGATCGCGGACAACTTGGTCAAAATAACACCATATGGACAAGCTCACCGGTACAGGTACCAGGAACGTCTTGGGTGCAGGTTTCAGCCGTCAGTTTGAGACACAACCTTGCAAGAAAGTCCGACGGCACGCTATGGAGTTGGGCTCAAAACAACGTCGGTCAACTTGGCACAAATAATACAGCGTATGCATCGTCGCCGATTCAAATACCCGGGACAAGCTGGATCGACATTTCGGGGCTGGGAAGCTTTAACCAAAGCTTTGCTCGTAAGTCACTTTAATCTAGGAAACAAAGAAGATGAGATACTTTAAGCTCACTCAAGTGGACTCTGTGACCAGCATCTCGGTCAACCGTGAGACCTCAAAGGAGGGACCAAAGTTTCCGGACATTCCGGGACTGAACGTTCTGATGCAGGACAACATCAACTCCTGCTTCTATTACGCCACAGTGAGTGAGGAAGCAGAACCTGATCCAGAGAACCAGTGCTGGGAGCTCACACTGGCCGAATTTGCCGATGCGATCAAAGCCTGCCTCGATAAAGAGCTCGGTCTGGCCAAGGAAGCGGTCTACGGGGAAGAGAAAGGACTCAGGAGAGTCCAGCTGGTCGGCAAGTACGACGACACGGCCTCTGTAGCTGGCATCTACAAGTACGAGCAGGCCAAGGCTCTCATCGCTAACCCATCTGCTTCTGCTCCGGACATTGCGGCTGAAGCTGCAGTCAGGGGAGTGACTCCTGCAGTGTTGGCCACAAGAGTAGTCCAGCACCACGAGAGCTTCAGGGCCAAGGAGGCGCTCATTGCGGGACTCAGGGGCAAGCAGCTCGACAGGATGAACGCGTTCCAGTTCGATGCCACCGATCCATGGGGATCTTGGCTGGAGTTCATGAGACTCGAAGTCATCGGCACCAGAGGAGAGAGAGTATTTGAGAACGGCGAGGTGGTCACCAAGGATGTCGATGTGACGGCCAGATACTATGGCCCTGAGCTCGGTGTCAGGTACACGATGGCCGGAGGCTGATCAATGCCCATTACGAACGCCGACTGTGGCGTATGGACCCTAGATGAAGTCTACCTGAAGATCAACGCCAACAGGTGGGTCTGTTACAACGTGACAAATGATCCTGGCCAGTTGTGGGCATGGGGTTTTAATAATCAAGGACAACTTGGCACAAACGATACAGTTACCAGATCCTCACCTGTTCAGATTCCTGGTAATTCCTGGTTCCAGGTAGACGGCGGCGGCGGCACTAGTTATACAGTTTTGGCCAGAAAGTGTGATAATACCTTATGGTCATGGGGTTCTAATTATCGCGGTGAACTCGGTCAAAACGATAGAGTAACCAGATCGTCTCCCGTCCAAATACCAGGCACCACATGGATGAATGTTTCGGTCGGTGCAGGCGCGACAGCGCCTAAGCAGTCGACTGTTCTTGCAATTAAGTCTGAGGATCGAGACTATGCATTTTGGTCATGGGGCTACAATGGATTTGGTCAATTTGGAACAAACGATAGAGTATCTAGATCGTCTCCCGTCCAGGTAATCGGCACTTGCTGGACTCAAGTTTCCGCCGGTTATTTGGCAACTGGTGCTATAAGATCTGATAATACTTTATGGATCTGGGGAGATAATACTTGTGGACCACTCGGTCAAAACGATAGGGTGTGCAGATCCTCACCTGTTCAGATTCCGGGCACTACATGGACCCAAGTATCTGTCGGCTCGGGTACAACAGCAGCTAGAAAGTCTGACGGTACACTGTGGTCGTGGGGATATAACGGTCGAGGAGCGCTTGGTACAAACGATAGAGTAAACAGGTCATCACCAGTTCAGGTACCGGGTAATGCATGGACAGAAATTGCAACTAACGGTTTTACTAGCATCGCGCGTAAATCAGACGGGACCTTATGGGTATGGGGCGGTAATCAAGGTGGTACACTTGGAACAAATGATATAGTTTTCAGGTCATCACCAGTTCAGATTCCCGGGACCTCATGGACTAGAGCCGGATTAATGAATGGTTCATCTCCTTCTAGTGCGCTTAATGCATTTGCAATAAAGTCTGATAATACTCTTTGGGTATGGGGATGCAATACTATAGGTCAGCTAGGACAAAATGATACAGTAAGCAGATCGTCGCCAGTTCAAGTACCGGGTACTAACTGGGCAGACGCATCCGTCGCGGCCGGCGGGTTTTCGCCGCCTGGCCAGGGAACGTTACTTGCTAGAAAGTCTGACGGTACACTGTGGTCATGGGGATATAACGGTCGAGGATCGCTTGGTACAAATGATACAGTAAGCAGATCGTCGCCAGTTCAAGTACCGGGTACTAACTGGACGGAAGCAAGGCTTGGATTCGCTGGCTTCTCTGCTAACTTTGCTGTTGCTAGAAAGTCTGACGGTACACTATGGTCGTGGGGAGATAACGGTGCTGGCCAACTAGGTCAGAACGATACGGTAAGCAGATCGTCTCCGATTCAGGTACCGGGTACTGACTGGACTTGTGTGACTGCATCTGGTCAAGGTTCTACTGTTGCACTTAAAAACAACGGATTAACCTTGTGGAG
>JBBAJN010000035.1:0-4640 GCA_040404045.1 Chitinophagaceae bacterium | reverse complement strand
GCTGGCTCTTTGCAAAGACGGCACCGTCGTGGCTTGGGGCCGCAACAACTTCGGACAACTTGGAGTAAACAATACTGTAGACAGAGCCTCGCCGATTCAGGTTGGTGCAGCTTGGACAGACATTACAGCTTTTGGTATGAACGGTGCTGCTCGTAAATCAGACGGAACACTATGGGTGTGGGGACTTAATTCTGTCGGAGAACTTGGCACAAACAACATGGTAGCCAGATCATCACCTGTTCAGGTACCGGGGACTACCTGGGTCGAAGTTGCTGGTGGTGAGGCCCACTTATTAGCCAGGAAGTCAGACGGTACACTGTGGTCGTGGGGATATAACAATCGCGGACGACTTGGTGATAATACAATAATCAATAGATCATCGCCCATCCAAATTCCCGGTACCTCATGGACACAGGTTTCGGCCGGTTGTGCTCACTCACTGGCCAGGAAGTCAGACGGTACACTGTGGACATGGGGATACAATTTCGGACCATACGGTGGCTTTGGTAAACTAGGCGATGGAACTATAATCAATAGATCATCACCGACTCAAATTCCAGGAACCGCATGGGTAGATGTCGCCGCTAGTTTACAACAAACAGTAGCAAGAAAATCAGACGGAACCCTGTGGGCTTGGGGTCTTAATAATGAAGGGCAACTTGGCACAAATGATACCGTTACCAGATCATCACCTGTTCAGGTTCCGGGCACGGGATGGATCAGATCTGGGAAAGGTTCTCTTGCTATCAAATCCAATAATTAATTAAATATGCTCGTGTGACAAAAGGACTTCATTATGCTAGAGTATGTGACTATCAAAAGGGAATTTGTTCCTCAAAACGCGCTTGACTATCTTCTCAAGCTGACTGAGACTGAGGCCCACCCGACAACGGTGGGCCACGGCTCTAGTGAGTCGATTGACTCAGAGTACAGGAACACCGGCCGTCACAGAATTCCAGAGAACACTCTCTTAGACATCAAGGGGACCATCTATGGAATTCACGACGAATTTCTTACAGCAAAGCACAAGTCGACCCTAAGGTCAATAGAGGAGCCTCAACTGCTCTCGTACGGGCCTGGCGGTAAGTATGACCCCCACAACGACTCAGAAGACTTTGTCGACAACAAATTGACAAGAGTAGTCGCTCGAGACTGGACCATGATCTGGTACCTGAACAACGACTACGAGGGCGGCAAGTTAGACTTTTGTCAGCTCGGCATCACGTTCAATCCCAAAGCGGGTGACATGATCGTGTTCCCCTCCTACTTTGAGTTTGAACATGCGGTGACACCGGTGATCAGAGGCACAAGAAAGTGCTTAGTGACATGGATAGAGACTGAGGGCAGGATTTATGAACGAACAGTATGAAAAGAATGGGTATGTGGTCTTGCGTGAGTTCATACCCTACAGCATGGCAATGTACTTTCAAGAGTACCTGAACACACTCAAGACAGCGGGCAAGATGACCGATGGTGATCCTCAGGTCAACAAGAGCCACTGCGTATATGGAGATCCTGCGCTCGACACACTGATGCTCATGTCAGCGCCCATGATCTCTGCAGCGACCGGACTAGAACTTCTGCCGACCTACACTTACTCGAGGATCTACCTGACTGGGGCTGAGCTCGCACCACATCTCGACCGAGAAGAGTGTGAGCACTCCATGACAATAAGCTTTGGCGGTGAGCACGAGAAACTCTGGCCGATCTGGCTCATGGACTCAGAGAGGCACGGCAACCCACAGTTGGTGCCTCTGTACCCTGGCGATGCAGTGGTATACCAGGGCACCAAACTGACTCACTGGCGTGACGAGTTTCTCGGTCAGACGCAGTACCAGGCGTTCATGCACTTTGTAGACGCTAATGGTAAGCACGCAAACAGACTCTACGACGGTAGACCCTATATAGGAATGGGTGCCGATACAAAGAGGTAATACATTATGAGCTATACTGACTATGTGGTGTTCAATCCTAGAGTAAAGCAAGTCGCGACTGATATCCTCCAGATAGACTTCTGGAAGCCAGAGTTCTGCAAGGCGCTGACCGATGCAGCGGACTCCATCAACCAGTACGAGAGCAGGCCTGGTGATCCAGTCCCCGGTCAAGAGTTGAGGATCGACAAGATCAGTCCTGACCTGTATCGCTCTTTCTGTCGACACTGGAAAGAGACAGTTCAGCCCGAATTGGAGAGGTACTATCAAATGCCCTCTAGCATGTGGTTCATCGGCTGGAAGGTCCCGTTCATCATCAAGTACACTCCGACCACACAGAGGGAACTTCCGGTTCACTGGGACGATTCCATGGTGACCGGCACCGTGAAGCTCAATGATGACCACGACGGCGGCGATCTCGAGTTTCCCAGGTATAACTTCACCAATCGTGAGTGTCCGGTTGGATCCATGCTGGTCTGGCCGAGCGGCCTGCAGCACATTCACCGGTCGACTACAATAACCAGAGGTACCAAATATTCTCTGGTGGCATGGACGAAGACCAATCTCCGCGAAGACGGGATCAACTACGGCGATGTCTGATCCCGCCAAGGTCCTATTTGACAAGAAGGACTATCAGGGCTCTCTAGAGCTCATGGTCGACATGCACAGTCGGGCCAAGGAGCCAGAGGTCAGAAGGGCGCTCAAGCTCAACATGGCCAAGTGCTTTTACCAGCTGCGTAGACCCGATTTGGCGGAGGGTCTGATCCATAATCTGGACTACGGCGTTGACGATCCCAACACTCAGATCGACTTGGCCCTGTACGTGAACTGGCAGGGGCGGTACGACGAAGCGTTCAAGATCCTTCAATCACTTCCTCAGGACATACCCGCGGTTAAGTTCAACACGGGCTGGCATCTGATCAGACAGGGTAAGTTTCTTGAGGGCTTTGATCTGATGAACACAGGCCGTGATATCAACGTGTTCGGTAGCATCCACAGGTACCCAGGCGTGGACCACAATCGCATCAGAGCGCCCAGAAGGGGTGACAGAACGGCGGTATTCATGGAAGGCGGTCACGGCGACTGTCTGCTCTTTGCTAGATGGTTGCCTCTGCTAGAGAAAGAGTCCGAGTCACTGACGGTGTTCTGTCCCAAGTCCATGGTCGGACTAGTTCGCGGCATGGGTCACAACGCTGTATCAGAGTCGTCGTTCAGCTCTGTCGGCTTTGACTGTATCGTGCCGTCCATGGCCATTCCCTCACTGCTGAGGCTCGACGGACCGCTTGACGGTGTCGACAAGCCTAACTACATCAACGTCGACATCGAAGACCCCACACTGAATCTAGGCCCTGGGCTCAAGGTCGGACTCAAGTCACAGGGCAACCCAGAGTTCGAGCACGAACAGTTCAGACAAGTGCCGGTAGAGGTCTTTGAGAGCCTAACAGGTATCGGCGCCTCATATGACTTTCAGATCGGGTCGCACGCCATTCGCGGATCCAAGTGGATCGGCAACAAGATAAATAGCTGGTTAGACACATACTGCATTATGAAAGAGATGGACCTGATAGTCTCTAGCTGCACGTCTGTGGCGCACCTTGCGGCCGCAATGGGTAGAAGAGTAGCCGTTCTGACACCACTGGTTCCTTACTTCGTGTGGGAGGGTCCTAGGTGGTACGGAGACAACGTGCTAGAGATCAGACAGAGACTAGACGGTACATGGGGCGACGTGGCTGAAGAGATCAGGAACAGAATAGGTCAGTAGGACATGTCGGGTACCGTAGAGACCAATGTATTCTCGCTAAACAAGCTCTACCAGCTAGTTGTCGATGGGCGTGTGACATATGATTCACCCGCAGACACTCTGTGGGTATGGGGTGACAATGCGTGGGGACAACTTGGTGATGACACACAAGGAATCAATCTTACAAGATCGTCACCTGTTCAAATACGCGGCGAAAATTGGACTGATTTAATGAGTGCTGACAGAAGCTCTTTAGCAAGAAAGTCAGATAACACTCTATGGGCTTGGGGTCGCAATAATTATGGTCAACTTGGCCAAAATAATACTGTAGATAGATCATCGCCTGTTCAGATACCAGGAAATTCCTGGATTTCAATGAATTCTTTAGCTACACACGTCTTAGCAATAAAGTCAGATAACACTCTATGGGCTTGGGGCAGAGGTAATTATGGACATTTAGGTGATAATGCGAGTCAAAACAGATCGTCACCCGTTCAAATACCTGGAACTTCGTGGTCTACGGTCTCGGCGGGGTTCGGCGGCGGACTAGCAAGAAAGTCAGACGGAACCCTATGGGCTTGGGGCGATAATTTCACCGGTGAACTCGGTCAGAACAATAGGATAGTCAGATCGTCTCCCGTCCAGATACCAGGAACCTCGTGGGTAGAGGTGTCTATGTCTGGCCATGCACTAGCAAGAAAGTCAGATAACACTCTATGGGCTTGGGGTCAAAACAATACAGGTCGATTGGGAGATGGAACTGTTATTTCTAGATCGTCACCTGTTCAAATACCTGGCACATCGTGGATTGAAGTAAGGGCAGCTGGTTCCTCCGGTACACTAGCAAGAAAATCAGACGGAACCCTGTGGGTCTGGGGAGATAACGGTGCTGGCCAACTAGGTCAGAACGATATAATACGCAGATCGTCTCCAGTTCAGGTACCTGGCACTTTATGGGCAGAGGCAGA
>JBBAJN010000034.1:0-24264 GCA_040404045.1 Chitinophagaceae bacterium | reverse complement strand
ATGAAGGAGAGGGTTGTGGGATGTTCACTGCAGGTTCGATTTTTTCAGCTATGGTCCCCGGAGGGGCTGCGGCCCTGACGATTGTACCCCGGTCAATGCTATCGATATGGTCCGGTATTCCGGCATAGTAAGGAAAGTCTTCGATCACTTCGTCCCACTCATCTTTAAAATTGGGTTCTTTCACTTTTGACAGGTGCACTTCATGATCTTTTCCATTTTCTCCCGGCTTTGCAGCAGTACCGTCGAGCATCATGATGTCGTTCCCCGGACAATTAAAATCGGCCGCAAAACGAAATGGGGTTGTATTTGGGGAACTGATCTTCCCGCCCCTGCTATCGATCAATTCACGGTCCCACCAAACGATATCACCGGAAATGTCGAAGTACCCTTTCACCCTGAACCTGGAATAATGCGAGGCGGAAGTATAGTAGTAAGAAGTCCCCGTCAGGCTGTCGCCATTTCTGATGAGCTTCAATTCGAGATTATAATGTTTCAGGCCCCGGCTTACCTTGCCGCGCCAGACGCCTGTAATGGATTGCGCCTGGCCTATGGCCATGATGGAAAAAAATGCCGCGATGAGAAGGAATGTGCTTTTCATTGATTCAAATAAACGATGCAATGGTCATCTGTATTTCAGATTGGTTTAATTTAACAAATCGTATGACAGACCTCCCATCCATACTGCGCCTTCATGGTGATGATTTTCATGCTGTTGTGCCATTCACGCCCGGGTTCAACAAATTGATCAGCTTTGATTTGACGGCCGCAAATACCGCGCTTACCGCGGATATTGTTTCCGATGTAAGCAGGTTTTCAACCTATATAGAAACGCAGATCAGGGAGGCTGGTGCTGCTTATGGCATTGGAGGCTACGGGGAGCACCGGACGGTATATGGCAGGAGCAGCGTGTTTGATCCGGAATTGCCTGCCCAGGAACCCCGCAGGTTGCATTTGGGCCTCGACGTATGGGGCGCGGCAGGTACTCCGATCTTTACGCCGCTGGCCGGCGAAGTGCATTCGTTTGCATTCAACAACCGTTACGGTGATTATGGGGCTACCATCATTTTAACACACCAACTGGAAGATCATCGCTTCTGCAGTCTGTATGGCCACCTTTCACTCGCTGACCTCGAGCCATTGGAGCCGGGTATGCTTATTGAAAAAGGAACCCGGTTTGCGCATTTCGGGGAACCGGAGGAGAATGGCTTCTGGCCACCGCATTTGCATTTTCAGTTGATCCGTGATATTGGGGATGCCCAGGGTGATTATCCCGGGGTTTGCCGGTACTCGGAGCGGCACCAGTATCTTTCCAATTGTCCGGATCCAGACCTGGTCGCCCGTTTGTACAGGTATCTTTGAATCCGGAGCTCCCTCAGGAGCTATCGGCGGTTTTTTTTTATTCTCGGTGGCAGGAATGTAAATTTACTTATGGCTAATGAGCACTTGAACAAGGATAAGGGTACCCTCACCGCGGCGGATAAGGAATTCGAGAATCATATCAGGCCATCCGCATTGGAAGATTTTTCAGGACAGAGCCAGATCATTGATAACCTGAAGATCTTTATCCAGGCGGCTAAAATGAGGGGCGAAGCGCTGGATCATATCTTATTCCATGGTCCCCCGGGGCTTGGAAAAACGACCTTGTCGAGGATCGTTGCCAATGAGATGGGCGTTCAGATCAAAGAAACCTCGGGACCCGTGATCGAGAAGCCCGGTGACCTGGCCGGCTTGCTGACCAATCTGGAAGCAAACGATGTGCTTTTCATTGATGAGATCCATCGACTCAGTACCGTGGTGGAAGAGTACCTCTATGCAGCTATGGAGGACTACCGGATCGATATCATGATCGACTCTGGTCCCAATGCGCGTAGTGTACAGATCAACCTGAATCCATTCACGCTTATTGGGGCTACTACAAGGAGCGGCTTGCTGACGGCGCCCCTGTTGTCGAGGTTCGCCATCAAAAGCCGGCTTGAATATTATTCGGCTGAAACATTGAGGAAGATCGTACGCCGCTCGGCGGATATTTTGAGTGTACCCATTACGCCTGAGGCAGCGGGAGAGATCGCAGGCAGGGCCAGGGCCACGCCGAGGATCGCCAACGGACTGCTTAGGCGTGTCCGTGATTTTGCCATGGTGCTCAGCAATGGAAAGATAGACCTGGACATCACCCGGCATGCGTTAAAGGCGTTGAGCGTTGACGAGTATGGGTTGGACGATATGGACAATCGCATCCTGCTGGCCATTATTGAGAAATTCAAGGGCGGACCCGTAGGGATCACCACCATTGCAACCGCCGTTGGAGAAGAGCCGGGTACCCTGGAAGAAGTATATGAACCGTTCCTGATCCAGGAGGGTTTCCTGAAACGAACGCCCAGGGGCAGGGAAGTGACTGGTAAGGCTTACGAACATCTTGGGAAATATCCGGATGGCAAGGCTGGGGAACAATTACTTTTCAGTTGAAAAAAAGCATCATTTGCTGATACACCGGACCAATTGCTTACTGCTGCTGTTCTTTGCACTTGCCTGTTCACATGCAAGCGGCCAGTACTATAATCTCGGATTCCGGAATTACTCCAGTTTTAACGGACTCTCGCAAAGCGAGGTTCAATGTGTGTATGAGGACAAAACCGGTTTTCTCTGGATCGGGACCGGCTACGGTCTGACCTTGTTCGACGGTCGTGATTTCACCTCCTATTATCACCGTATCAACGATTCCACCAGCCTCGGGGGTAATCTGATCTCAGACATCACGGAAGATAAAAAAGGAAGGCTTTGGTTCAGCATTTATAATTCGGGCATTTCAAGAATGGACCCGTTGACCAAGAAGTTCCGCAATTTCCATCCCTCGGTTAAAAAAAACAGCATCCTGAGCGATAAGGTAAACCGTTTGCTGGTAGATGAAGCGGACAGGATCTGGGTGGGTAGCGATCAGGGTCTGTCCGTATATGACCAGGGGAAGGATGCGTTCCAGAACATCATCTTCCTTGATCGGAACAGGAACAAACTGCCGATACGCTCCATGGAGAAAGACAGGATGGGGAATATCTGGCTGGGATCAGATGAGAAGATCTACTATTCCCGTGGAGATGCCAGTAATGTCAGGGAGGTTAAAAAGAATATTGAACTGAAAGGGATCAATTCCTTTCAGTTTGACGGCAGGAACAACGGCTGGCTGGCAACAGAGGAAGGGCTGTTCAGTTTTACCATGGCGGGACGTGACAGCATCAGTTTGGAGCGGCCATCGTTTTTCCGGAACAAAGTTGATGTAAAGGATATTGAGTTTGACGGTCATGGAAATCTCTGGATCGGGAAAAGGACCAGTGGGCTCGCAATTTATTTTCCAGCTACCGGCTTCTTTGATGAACTGAAGGAAGATTATACATCGTCCCGGGGATTGCTGAGCAATCGATTGAGTGACCTTTATTTTGATAACAGTGGTGGTATGTGGGTTTCCGGTGAGAATGGATTGCAGAGTTTCCACGATGAAGCCCAGCGTTTCAATATCTATCCCGGGTTAAGTTATTTGTCTGAGTACATCCGCGGTTCCACGATGTATGGCCTTGCCGTAGACACTAACCTGATCATATTGGCTACATCCGGGGGCGTGATCGCGTATGACAGGATATTGAGTAAGAACCTGCCCATCATCCATCAGCATGAGTTGAAAGGGACTGCCATACGCTACCGCGACGTGAAGAGGGAGAATGCCAATACATGGTGGGTTACCACAGACAGTGGTCTTTTTGAATTGATCAAAGCGGGAGATTCTTTCATCCTCCGCAGGCCCGCCGCCCTCACCGATCCTGATATCACGCGCGTCAGTTTGAGGAACTACCTAAAGGATGGAAATATTTATTGGTTCGGTACGTATGGAGACGGACTGATCAGGTATGATATCCATAGTAAGCAGAAAAAGTGGTTTCGTCCTGACGGGAATAATGAACGCAGCCTTGGCTATGAGGTGGTCAATAAGATATTGTACGACAAGGATAAGAATATCCTGGTATGCCACGATAATGGGTTATCCATCCTTTATAAGGGCGCAGAAAGTTTTGAGCGTTATTACGCGGACGGCAAAGGTAACCGTTTGTCAAACCGCTATGTGTATGATGCGTATGACGACGGGGAGAGGATCTGGATAGGAACGTTTGGCGGTGGCATCAATGTGCTGGATAAGAAGACGAAAGAGATCAGTTATCTCACTACAAGTGATGGTCTTTGCGACGATGCGATCTATACCATCACCGCAGAGAATGACAGCGTACTTTGGTTGGGCACCAATAAGGGACTGGCGAGGCTGAGTACCCGAAGCAGGAGCTTCAGGAATTTTGAAAAGAATGATGGTATGCCCAGCGAGGAGTTCAATATGTTGTCTGCTCACCGGAGTGAGAATGGTGAGATATTTATGGGCACCGTTGCGGGCCTTGTCTCTTTTTTCCCAATGGTCCTTACAAAGAACCAGTTGCTTCCCGGGGTATACCTCACGAAAGTGAGAAAGAACGGGGCATATATTGGGGATTCTGCAATAGCCGTGATCAACCGCGACCATAAGATCGTCACCAAGTTTGGGGAGGATCTTTTCCTGGAGTTCAGCCCCATGACATTCTATGGGGTATCCAAACCCGAACTAACGTACAGGATCAGGGAGCAGGGCGAGGAGTGGATGAAAGGCGAAACCGGTGGCCTGTTACCGCTGGTCAAGTTTGAACCAGGTATTTACACCCTTGATATCAGAATGAAAAGTTATTCGGGGTCTGAAAGTTCTCCTGTTTGGACCCTGACTTTCACGGTATTGCCTCCTTTCTGGAAAACCATAGGTTTCCGGATCCTGGTGTTTTTGTTCCTGCTGATGCTTTCGTACCAGGTAGTCCGTCAGATCATTAAGCGCCGACTGGAAAGGCAGCGTGCCGAGTTCCTGAAGCAGCAGGCCGTGGAGCAGGAACGGTCGAGGATCTCTGCCGAGTTGCACGATGATATTGGCGGCGGGTTAACGGCCATCAGGTTGCTTAGTGAAATGAGCCTGGAGCACGATAGCCATCATCCAACCTCAAAGTACCTTGAAAGAATTTCGGCATCCTCCAACGAGTTGATCCAGAAAATGAATGAGATCGTTTGGGCACTGAACATCAACAATGACAACCTGCAAAGCCTTATCGCCTATACGCGGCAGTACGCTGTATCTTACCTGGATGATCTGAACATCTCCTGTGATTTCGAAACGCCGGAGAGTATTCCCGATGTAACGGTCAATGGAAAGAGCCGGAGGTCCGTATTCTTACTGGTCAAGGAGTCCCTGAATAACATAGCCAAACACGCCCATGCAACTCGGGTCAATATCAGTATTGAAGTCAACCAGGCACTTCATATCCATATTTCAGACAATGGCAAGGGCATTTCGGGGGAGAATGTCACCAGCGGAAACGGGCTGATCAACATGCGAAAACGCACCCAGAGCATGAAAGGCAATATGGTGATCCGGAATGGTGCCGGGACCACAGTGATTTTCAATATACCTCTAAAGAACCTGAACGTTTGATTTAACCGTTGGTGACAAGCCTGAAACCGTTGCCGTGAATGTTCACGATCTCGATGCTGTTATCTTCTTTCAGGTACTTCCTCAGCTTGGCAATATAAACGTCCATACTTCTTCCATTGAAATAAGTATCGCTTCCCCAGATCTTTTTCAGTGCGATTTCACGGGGCAGCAGGTCGTTCTTGTATTCAGCAAGCATTTTCAACAGTTCGTTCTCTTTGGGAGAGAGCGTCTGTGTTTTGCCATTAACGGAGAGTTCCCTGAGTTTGGGGTTGAAATGGTATTTGCCCAGATCAAATTCTATGTTGGCGGATTCTTTATTCAGTTCCTCATTGCGTTTTAGGATTGCCCTGATCTTCAGCAATAGAACTTCGCTATCGAATGGCTTGGTGATATAGTCATCGGCACCCAGTTTATAGCCCTGGATGATGTCTTCCTTCATGGTTTTTGCAGAAAGGAAGAACAGCGGAACATCAGGGTTGATGTCGCGGATCTCTTCTGCCAGGGTAAAGCCATCAACATGGGGCATCATGACGTCCAGCAGACAAAGGTCAAATTTCTCGCGTTGGAAGGCAGCCAGACCAAGTCTGCCATCCCGTTCCAGAACCAAGTCGTAGTCGTTCAATTCAAGATAATTCTTGAGGACCATGCCGAGGTTAGGATCATCTTCACATAATAGGATCTTGGGTTTGCCTGTTTCTGCTGCCATGCTTGGGTAGTTATTTTGTACAAATAAATATATTCCTTTCAGGGATAAAAAAACAACGCCAATAAAGTTATGTTAATAACCTTATGCCGTTTTCTCTTATTTCTCGCGCATCAGCTTCTTATAATCTTCTTCGGTCATGTATTCCAGGATGTCAGCAGGCTGGCAATCAAGGATGCGGCAGATCTCTTCGAGGGTGGAAAAGCGAATAGCTTTAGCCTTGCCGCTTTTCAATATGCTCAGGTTGGCCATGGTGATACCGATCTTTTCACTCAACTCGGTGAGTGACATTTTTCGCCGGGCCATCATTACGTCGAGGTTTACAACAATTGGCATATCAGATGGTTAAGTCTTGTTCTGTTTGAAGATCCTGTCCCTTTCCGAAAGCATTGGCTACGATGAACATCAGCAGGCCGGCTACCAATGTTATTGGAAAATATACAAAATCGGAACTTTGCGCATCGTGCCTGTATCCTGATGTTCCTGTCAATTGGTGGAGCCACCATGCCCCTGCGGTATTGGCCGCATAGCTGAATATGGCTGTCAGCAGCATGAACGCTCCAAGCAGCCTTAATCGCCTTTGATTACGGGCGTTGAAGAACTCCTGTCTGCCCGCCTGCTTTGAGAAGCGAAACAATTCAACCATCAAATAAAGGAGGATCAGCAGGTAGAAGAGAAGCAGCACGAATGACAGGGTTAGGATAAACAGGTAGCGGTCCGGAGAGATCGGGACATCCAGCCTGTTCCTTTCGGCGAACCTGGCAATAACCGGCTCGCCCTTAGCATCCTTTACAACGGGTTTTCCATTCATGATCATGTTCGGAACCAGGTGGGGCAGGCTTGCATAGTAGCCGCGCACACCTTTCCCCAGGACGGAATCATACTCCATCATGTGCGACAAGCGAAGTGGGCCAAGGGATGTGGAAGACTCAAACTTCTGCTGTCCCTCGGGATAGCTGAACTCCTTTTTCATTTGTTTTGAAAAGTTAAAGATCCGGGCGGGCAGGTATGTCATGATGATCAACAGGGCCAATACGTGCTGAAGGAATATGAGGCCCAGGATAAATTGAAGGATTCTGTTCATAACGATGGTTTGAATTGCAAGTCTATAAATATTTATTGATAAACAATAAATAATTTCATTTTATTTTTTGAGGCAGCCCAATTTAGCTGTCTTCACCAGTTTAAGTAAATTACCGTCAAATAGAAGGAATATGGCAGATCAGGCATTATTTAAGGCATTGATAGACAGTGGATATACGTTCAAAGGAGAATCATTCACTCTCGGGATAGGGATGTTGGACAACCAGCCGGTGGACGGGGCGATGGTTAAGCTACCCCTCCAGACCATGAATCGCCATGGTTTGGTCGCCGGGGCAACCGGCACAGGAAAAACAAAAACGCTGCAGGTACTCGCGGAAGGCCTGAGCGCTGCCAGCGTACCCGTGCTCCTGATGGACGTAAAAGGTGATCTGTCGGGTATAGCGGCCAGTGGGGAAGTCAATGAAAGGATCACCCAGCGGGTCAGTAAAATGGGCATGGAATACCAGCCCTCGGCTTTCCCGGTTGAGCTCTTATCTATCAGCAATGAGAAAGGTGCCAGGATGAGGAGTACCGTGATCGAGTTTGGCCCGATCCTGCTTTCCCGCATCCTTAACCTGAACGATACCCAGGCGGGCGTAGTGTCAATGATATTCAAGTACTGTGATGATAACCAGATGCCTTTGATGGATCTGAAAGATTTCATCAAAGTGATCCAATACATCAGCAACGAAGGGAAGAAAGAAGTGGAGGCTTTATACGGGAAGATATCAACATCGAGTACGGGCACCATACTCCGGAAGGTGATCGAACTGCAGCAGCAGGGGGCAGATATTTTCTTCGGTGAACCATCTTTTGATATTGAAGACCTGATGAGGATCTCTGATGATGGCCGGGGGATGGTGAATGTGATGCGCGTAACGGATATGCAGAGCAAACCCAAATTGTTCTCTACGTTCATGCTGAGCCTGCTGGCGGAGTTGTATGCCTTGATGCCTGAAGAGGGGGATATGGATAAGCCGAAACTGGTCATGTTCATTGACGAAGCGCATTTGGTATTCCAGGAAGCGAGTCAGGTACTGCTGCAGCAAATTGAGACGGTGATCAAGCTGATCCGGTCCAAGGGGGTAGGTATCTTCTTCATTACGCAGAACCCGCAGGATATTCCCGCGCCTATCCTCAGCCAATTGGGCCTGAAAGTACAGCATGCGTTAAGGGCATTTACTGCGGCCGACAGAAAAACGATCAAGCAGGCAGCGCAGAATTATCCGGAAACCGAATTCTATGATGTGGATGAACTGATCACCCAATTGGGTACCGGTGAAGCATTTGTCACGGTGTTGAACGAGAAAGGTATTCCAACACCGCTGGTACACACCATGCTGGTGCCTCCAAGGTCAAGGATGGATGTATTGACCGATAGCGAGTTGGCTGCCTTGGAGAGTGGATCGAAGCTGGTCAAAAAATATAACCAGGCACTTGATTCAGAGAGTGCTTATGAAATACTCACCCGGAAATTGCAGGAAGCCGCCGCGAAAGAAGAGCAAGCGTCAGAGAAACCATTACCAAAAACAGAAAAGAAAGCAAAGAATGAAGAATCCTTTTTTGATAACACAGCGGTGAAGCAGGCCACGCGCACGGCTGCAAGCATCCTGACCAGAAGCTTGTTGGGCGCGCTGGGCTTGAACAGCCGCAGTAGGAAAAAAAGCCTGTTCTGACAAATTGGGTTAGAGCAAACAGCAATTGGTGCTAACAAAAAAATAATTTATCACGCTATCTGCTAATTATCAGCACTTTGCGTAAGCTTAAAAAAAATGGAACAAAAAATACCACATTCGTGGTATAAGGAGATTGGTATTCTCCTATATATTTACAACGGTTTTTCATAGGATATTGGATTTTAAAAACGGGCTGGATTTCTATCCGGGCCCTTTTTTTTTAGGCCATCACCAACTTTCCTTCACTGTTCATCAAGATTTTTCCTTCTTCGATCAGGAACTGGATAACGCTTTGTGGATCCAGTCCCATGGTAGGCAGACTACTGATCAGTTCATGGGGATACTGCGGCCCTGTCATTAATTGCGCTTTGACTTTTGACAGGATCATATCAAAATCATTTTTCGTGATGCCTGTTTTTTTCTTTTTTGTACAGTGGTCACATATGCCGCATTCCTTCACACGAACGTCCCCGAAATAGGCGCAGATGTATTGCGTTCTGCACGTGCCAGTTAATTCCAGGTAACTGGCCATCGCTGTCAGGCGCTTGGTAAATGCTTTCTTCCGCGACAGGTATCTTTCATGGTTGATATAAAGGTCATCCGTCTTAACCCTGTTCTGCAGGAACCTTACCTGTGGCGTTTCCTTTCGGGGCTCATATTTCAGGATACCCTGATCAGAAAGAAAACTAAGCGAGGATCGGATCGCCGCATCCGGCTTTCTCAACATCTTCGCGAGGTGGCGTTCGGAAATTCCCGTCGGCTGATCCCAGATGCCGCCATATGTGCGCAGCAGTGCTTTCATCAGGGGTTCATGTTCAGGGTAGCTTGTTTCCGTGAATTCGATCGTTTCCCTGTCGGTGGTATACTGCACCAGTGAGGGCAGGAACATTTGTTCGGTCATACTGATGATGTTCTCCTGCTCCAGTGCCTGTAAGGAAAACATGGTCTCAAAGATGTTCAGGGAGAATCGTTTTACGAATTCAGGGAGGTCGAAGTCAAAAAAACGGTCTTCCCCTGTACCTGCGGCGATCTGCAGATAATCTCCCAGCGCCTGGTAAACCTTCCTGATCTGCGGCATGCCGGGATGCCTGGTTTCCGGCAGGGTTTTCAGTTCTTCGAGGGATGCCTTATCAGACAATAACAAGGCAAAAGCGGGCTTGCCATCCCTGCCTGCCCTTCCAGCTTCCTGGTAGTAGTGTTCGAGGGAATCGGGACAATCCAGGTGGATCACAACCCTCACATCAGGTTTATCGATCCCCATACCGAAGGCATTGGTACAAACGATCACACGGGTGCGTCCGTTGATCCATGATTCCTGTCGCTCGTGCCTCGTTTCCTGGGGCAGTCCCGCGTGGTAAAAATCGGCATTCACTTTTTCAAGCCTCAGCAGTTCCGCGATCTCCTGTGTTCTTTTACGGCTCTTGCAATACACGATGGCCGAGCCAGTGGATCTTCGTATCATCTTTACAAGGGTGTGAATCCTTGAATCAGTATGCATGACATGGTAAGCCAGATTCTGACGCGCGAAACTTCCGGCAAACAGTTTACCCTTCCTGAACCTCAGTTGCGTCATGATATCGGCCCTTACTTCCGGTGTGGCCGATGCCGTCAGGGCCAGGATGGGAAGGCCCGGTTTTGTGTCGCGGAGCCTGGCAATATGGAGATATGAAGGCCGGAAATCATATCCCCATTGCGAAATGCAGTGGGCCTCATCCACGGCAATAAAACTGACCTGCATGGCAGGGAGGTACTCGAGGAAAAGGGAGGACTGAAGCCTTTCAGGAGAGCAATAAAGGAATTTGTATTTTCCAAACGCCGCTTCGCGGAGTGTATGTACGATCTCACGGTACGGCATACCCGTAAACAGGCAGAGCGCCGGGATATTTCTTTTTCTCAGGTTTTCCACCTGGTCTTTCATCAGCGCGATCAGCGGGGAAACCACCAGGCAGATCCCCTCCAGAGCCAGGGCTGGCACCTGGAAACATATGGATTTGCCACCGCCTGTGGGTAACAAGGCAAGGGTGTCATTTTTATCCAGCAGCGATTGTACGATCTCTTCCTGTAACGGCCGGAAGGAATCGTAACCCCAGTATTTTTTCAGGATCTCTTTTGGCTGGCTGGTCACATCTAAAATTAATCTACCTTTTTGACAAACAGCCTTACCGAATTGACGGCGAGAACAACATCGCTTAAGCCCATGACAAGCGCGGCAAATCCGGGTACCAGGAATCCGAATGCGGCTACCGGAATGGCCACGATGTTATAGAAAAATGCCCAGAACAGGTTTTGTTTGATGGTCAGGTAGGTGTGTTTACCCAAGCCCAGTGCCGTGGGTAGATTGGTGAGCCCGTGGTTCATCAACACCACTTGTGCAGATTGAAGGGCAACCTGTGTGGCATCGCTCATCGAAATGCCTATGGTTGCTTTAGCCAGCGCAGGGGCATCATTGATGCCGTCGCCCACCATTGCGGTTGGAGCCGTTGCATTCAGTGCCGCGATCTTTTCGAGTTTCTCTTCGGGGGATTGCTCCGCTATGACCTCATCTATACTCAATTGATCCGCCAGCGCCTTGCACCTGTTGTATCTGTCACCGCTCAGCAGCACCGTCCTGATGCCTTTGTTCTTCAGGTAGCTTACAACCTTGCTGGCCTCCGGCCTGATCTCATCAGCCATATCGATCACCCCTGCCAGAGTTCCGTTGAACAATACATACACATTATGATCCATGGCATTGGTCAGGTGTGAGGCGCCAGCATAAGAGACGGCCATATAAGTATTTCCCTCTCGATCTGTGCCTTTCATGCCCAGCCCTTTCAACTCTTCGATCTTCTGCCAGCGGATATCCTGTTTTGTTTTCCAACTGTTCGTGATGGCGCGGGCGATGGGGTGGTTTGAATTTTTTTCCAGTGAGTACACGGTCCTTTTGAAGCTGTCATCATCTATCGACGGATCGAGGATCCGGTATCCCGAAATCGTGAATTGCCCGGTGGTCAGCGTGCCTGTTTTATCAAATACCACCTGCCGGATATCTTTAAAGTTTTCGAGGCTGGTAGCGTTCCTGAACAAGATACCGCTTCTGGCCCCACGGCCCAGCCCTACCGCAATGGCAGCAGGTGTGGCGAGTCCCATGGCGCAAGGACATGCAATCACCAGTACGGCGATACTTCTCATCAACGCGGGAGTGAACTCGCCCAGCACGATCCAGTTGGCCGCCAGTGTGATCAGCGCAATGCCTATCACCACCGGGACAAAGATGGCCGAAATGCGGTCCACCATCTTTTGTACAGGCGGTTTCTCTCCCTGTGCTTGCTTTACCAGCCGCAGGATATGTGAAAGAACCGTGTCTTCCCCGGTTGCTGTCACCTGGGCCCGCACCACGCCGTTTTCCACGATGCTTCCGCCGATCAATTTATCTTTCGCTACTTTATGCACGGGCGCGCTCTCTCCCGTAATCAGGGCTTCGCTCACTTCAGCTTCGCCGGATAGTATCTTGCAGTCCATCGGTACCTGCTCGCCCGTACGAACCAATACCAGGTCTCCCGTTTTCAACTGGGTGTTCTCAAGCGGGAAGATCAGCTCCTGGTGATTTTCGTCAAAGGCGATCATATTGGCCATCACTTTTTGTGATTTCGCCAGTTTTTTCAGTGCCCGTTGGGTGGATTCCACAGAAGCGTCTTCGAGGTAGTTTCCCAGGAACACTAAGGTGATGATGGTGGCGGCCGTTTCATAGAACAGGTACTCATTCCCCCAACCCATCAGCGTGCCAATAAGGCTGTACACGAAGGCGGCTGTGGCGCCCAGGGCGATGAGCACATTCATATTGGGAATACCATTGCGCAGGCTCTTGATGGCACTGCGCCCGAAGAAAGACATACCCACATAGTATACGGGAAGGCATAAGGCCAGTTGCAGCCACGGGTTCATCAGCCAGTGCAGGTGTACCCAGCGGTCGAACATGTGCAGCATAAGCACCAGGGTGAAAGGCAGGCAGAACAGGAACCGGCGCAAATGGTTATGGAGCAGGGGTCTTTTCTGTTTTGTTCCGTCCGCCTGGTCAAGCCTTACGCTATAGCCCAGGCCCTCAATACCTTTGGCCAGTTTCTCGGGTACTGCATGCTCCACGATATCAAAGCTTACATCACCGTCCATGGGATTCACCTTCACGTTCTGGTTGCCCTGGTTTTCCAGGTACTTCCTGATCGTGAGCGCGCAGTTCGCGCAGGTCATTCCTTCCACTTTCCACTGAACGGTTTCCATATGGCAAATTTAGTCATATCTGCCGGCTAAATTCGATTTGAAACCTTGTTGATTTAGCGGATTCTCGTGTATTTTACACCATTATGGACAGGTTGTATGAGTTCGGACTGCCCAATATCCACGATGCTGCAAAATGGTTTTGGGACGCAGTAGGTGAGGGCAGGGTAGTGGCCCTTCACGGTCCGATGGGCGCCGGCAAAACCAGTTTTGTCCATGCCCTTTGCGATGTAAAGGGCGTTTCTGATCCTGTAAGCAGCCCTACATTTTCCCTTGTGAACGAATATCTTGATCGGCAGGGGAACACCATTTATCATATCGATCTGTACAGGATAAAGGATGAAGAAGAGGCCCTGCAGGCAGGGATCGAGGACATCCTGTTTTCCGGCTCAGCCTGTTTTGTGGAATGGCCGGGGAAAGCTCCCGGTATCTTTCCCCAGGATACCATTGAAGCGGAATTGAGCGTGAACAGTGACCAAAGCAGGACGATTAAACTTCTTTAGCCAGTTCGTTTAATTTTGTAATTTTCGCCCTAATCTCCCATCATGTCAAGTGGTAAACCTATAGTAAGTGCCTCGTTCAGTTATGAGACCCTCGAAGAAACACTGGATGTAAAGCCGAAAGGGCTTCCATTGTTCATTGGCATGCCGAAGGAAACGGATTTCCAGGAGAACCGTATAGCACTGACCCCGGATGCTGTTGGTGTGCTTGCAAGTAATGGCCACCGCGTGGTGGTGGAACATAATGCGGGTGAAGGGGCCCATTATTCAGACAAAGACTACAGCGAGGCGGGAGCAAGTATTGTGTACGACAAGAAGCAGGTGTATGAATGCGGGATCATCATTAAATCGGCCCCGGTCAGCGACCTGGAGCTGGACTTCCTGAAACCCAACCAGATCCTGATCTCGCCGATCCACCTGCCGGTGATGAAAACGCATATCCTGGAGAAGATGATGGAGAAGCGCATCACGGCCCTCTCGTTCGAGAACATGAAGGACGATTCCGGCCATAACCCCATTGTGCGGAGCATGAGTGAGATCGCAGGAAGCGCGGTGATGCTGATCGCCGGCCAGTATTTGTCCAGTTTCAACAAGGGTAAAGGGGTGCTGCTCGGGGGCATATCCGGAATTCCCCCCACCAAGGTGATCATCATTGGCGCCGGTATCGTAGGTGAATATGCAGCCCGTACAGCCCTGGCGGTGGGTGGCAGCGTGAAGATCTTCGATAACAATATTTACAAGCTGAAAAGGCTGCAGAATAATATCGGAGCGCGTTTATGGACTTCGGTGCTGGAGCCCAAGATCCTCTCGAAGCAGCTGAAGACCTGTGATGTGGCCGTTGGTGCACTATCGTCTGCCGGTGGCAGAACACCCATTGTGGTTACGGAAGACATGGTGGCTCAGATGAGGCCCGGGAGTGTAGTGGTAGACGTTAGTATAGACCGGGGGGGATGTTTTGAAACCTCGGAACTCACTTCCCATGAGAAGCCCGTTTTCACCAAGTACGATGTGATCCATTACTGTGTGCCGAATATACCCTCAGGCTTTGCCCGCACCGCTTCCCAGGCCGTCAGCAACGTATTGATGCCCCTGTTGATCGAGATCAGCGACGAAGGCGGGCTCGAGAACCTGATCTGGCATAAGTTCAATATCAGGAATGGGATCTATCTTTTCAAAGGGGCGCTCACCAACGTGCACCTGAGCCAGCGCTTTAACTTAAAATATACTGACCTCAATCTCCTTATAGCGTCACAGCGACAGTAGAACTTTCATCTGCCAATTCGCTAATCCTGTTTATACTTCATGATCTCTACCACCTGCCTGCAAAACCCATATTCCACTTTATCATTACTGCTCACGATAACACATTTTGAAGCGGTATGATCTGCGATCAGCTGGTGGTATAAGGCGATCCCCGTTTCGTCCAGGTTGGTACAGGGCTCGTCCAGCAATACGAAAGGGCTTTCGCTCAGTATACACTGCGCCAGCTTCAGTCTTTGCTTCATGCCGCTGCTGTAATACCTGATCTGTTTTTGGCCGGCATGCTCAAGTTGCACCGTTTTAAGAATGTCTGCTGCCCCCAGGCCATGGAGGAACGGTCTGAAATGTCGGTGAAAGCTGAGAAATTCAAGCCCGGTCATTTCTTCGATCAGTTCCAAATAGGGGGCGGCTATAGATACATGTCGGAAATGGTCTTCATCTTCCAGGGGTCCCGGGTCAGAAACAGTCAGCTTGCCTTCACTCAATGCAGTGGCTCCGGCTATCAGTTGCAAAAGTGTTGATTTGCCTGATCCGTTTGGTCCGGTGATGGCATAAGTTTTACCAGTCTCAAAAACCTGGTCTACATGTCGGAATATCCACTCGCGGTTGAAACGTTTGCCGGCATCAGTCAGCGAGATCCTCATCGAGGTTGTTTTTGGTGAAGCGTTTGATAATGCCTCTTCCGCTTTCCCTGATGAACGTGGTGATCTCGTCCCGTTCATCGGTGGCCGGGAACTCTTCTTCGATATACCTGACGGCCTGTGTGGTATTCAGTCCTTTGTTATAAATGAAACGGTATATATCGAGGATATGGTTGATCTTGTCTACGTTATAGCCTTTTCGTTTTAAGCCCACGGAATTCACGCCTGCATAGCTGAGTGGCGTTCTTCCGGCCTTGATGTATGGGGGAACATCCTTACTCACCAGCGAACCACCCGCGACAAATGCGTATTTGCCAATTTTTACAAACTGATGAACCGCGCACATCCCGGCCAGGATCGCAAAATCGTCCATGCTCACATGGCCCGCCATCTGGGTGTTGTTGCTCATGATGCAGTTATTCCCGATCACGCAATCGTGGGCAATATGGCTGTACGCCATGATCAGGCAGTTATCTCCCACAACAGTCTTCCAGCGGTCCTTCGTACCCCTGTGTATCGTGACAAATTCCCTGACCGTGGTGTTGTTGCCAATTTCCACGGTGGTGTCTTCACCCTCAAATTTCAGGTCCTGCGGACTGGCTGCAATAACGGCCCCTGGAAAGATCTTGCAGTTCTTCCCGATCTTGGCCCCTTCCATGATGGTGACATTACTCCCGATCCAGGTACCTTCGCCGATCTCAACATTTTGATGGATCACCGAGAATGGGTCGATTTTCACATTTGTGGCCAGCTTGGCGTTCGGATGGATATACGTATGAGGATGAATCATGTTATGTTGTTGGAAACAGGGCTACTGTTCTGTTTGTGCTCTATTGAAATTAATGAATTACGGGCTATTTGCTGCTTTCCCCGTCCCTTTTCACCAATTGGGCCATCAGTACCGCCTCCGTGGTGATCTTGTTGCCCACGTACACGGTGCCGTGCATTTCACAAAGTCCCCGCCTGATCGGGCCCAATAATTCCATTTTCAGGATCATGGTGTCGCCGGGGATCACTTTATGCTTGAATTTACAATTATCGATCTTCACAAAATACGTATCATATTCCCCGGGAGGAAGGGCATTGATAGCAAGGATACCACCTGTCTGCGCCAGGGCCTCGATTTGAAGAACCCCGGGCATTACCGGGTTCCCGGGAAAATGGCCTACAAAAAACGGTTCGTTGAAGGTCACATTCTTGATACCCACGATATGCGTGTCCGTTAGTTCGATCACCTTGTCCACCAACAGGAAAGGATAGCGGTGCGGCAGTTTCTTTTCGATCTGCTGGGTGGTGAATACCGGTGGCCTGTTGGGATCGTAAACAGGGATATTCTTCAAATGCTTGTTCTTCCTGATGTACTGCTTCACCTTCTTGGCAAACTCCACGTTGGAGTAATGACCGGGTCTGTTGGCAATGATATGCGCTTTGATGGGGTAACCGATCAGGGCCAGGTCTCCCACTACGTCCAGCAGCTTATGGCGTGCTGGCTCGTTGGGAAACCTGAGCTCCAGGTTATTCAGGTAACCTTCGCTTTTTACTTCTATGGTATCTTTCCTGAACACCTTAGCCAGGCGGTCCATTTCCTCTTTCGTGATCGCCCTGTCTACCACCACAATGGCATTGTTGATGTCTCCGCCCTTGATCAGGTTATGGTCCATCAGCATCTCCAACTCGTGGAGGAAGCAGAACGTACGGCAGGGCGCAATCTCCGCCCGGAACTCCTTCATGGAGCTCAGTTTGGCATGCTGGGTGCCCAACACGGGGCTGTTAAAATCGATGAGGGTGGTGATTTTATAGTCCATAGCGGGCATCGCTACCAGCTCAACCCTTTTCTCGTCGTTATAATAAGTGATGTTGGTATCAATCGTGTACCAGTCCTTGGCGGCTTCCTGCTCAATCACGCCGGTTTCGTCGATATACTCGATGAAAGGCTGGGAACTTCCGTCCATAATGGGGATCTCCGGACCATTGATCTCGATCAGGCAATTGTCCACACCCATCCCTACCAGGGCGGCCAGGATATGCTCAACGGTGCTCACTTTGGCGCTATCTAATTCAAGTGTAGTTCCACGGGAAGTATCTGTGACCAGGTCGCAGTCTGCCTTGATCACTGGCTGGCCGGGAAGGTCAATACGCTGGAATTGGATGCCGAAGCCTGGATTGGCGGGTTTCAGGGTCATGTCCACCATGATCCCGGTATGTAACCCAGTGCCCGAAATGCTGATTTCCGATTTTAATGTGTGTTGTTTATCCGCGTTGAAATTGGCGTCCATTCGTACTAATTGTGGGCGCAAAGATATACCAATTAGCTAATTGGCTCATTAGCTCCTTGGCTAATTATCCCAAGCACGAACCCGATCAGGAACTTCGTCTTAAAGAATTAGCTAATGAGTAAATCAGGCAATTAGCCAATTGTCAAAAGCAGTTGCTGTATCTGCTTTTCAAGCTCCTTGATCCTCTTTTCGAGTTCGGGAAGGTTGCGGGATACGGCCTGGGCCCTCAGGGCTGCGGCGTAGTTGAAAGCAGGGCTGCCGGTTACGGCCAGGGGGTACTTGATCGATTTAGTAACGCCACTCTGGGCGTTGATGCGGGAACCGTCGGCGATGGTGATATGACCTACAATGCCCACCTGGCCGCCGATCATGACATTTTTCCCCACTTTGGTGCTTCCGCTCACCCCAGACTGGGCGGCGATCACGGTATAGCTGCCGATCTCCACGTTATGGGCGATCTGGATGAGATTGTCCAGTTTAGCACCCGCATGGATGATAGTAGATCCTATGGTGGCCCTGTCGATCGTGCAATTGGAACCGATCTCCACATTATCCTCGATGATCACATTGCCGATCTGGGGTACTTTCTTGTAACTGCCGTCGCTTTGTGGCGCGAACCCGAAGCCATCGCTGCCGATCACAGTACCGGCATGAATGGTCACGCCCGATCCGATCTGGCAGCCCTGGTAGATCCTTACACCAGGGTGCAGGACGGTATTCGACCCGATCCTGACATCGTTGCCAATATAAACCTGGGGATGGATCTTGACATTTTCAGCGATCCGGACCTTTTCCCCGATATAACTAAACGCACCCACAAACACATCTTCCCCAATAATGGCAGATGCGGCAATATGGGAGGGCTGTTGGATGCCTTTGAGCTGCTTGGCAACAAGTTCCTGGTAAGCACTTAACAGTTGGGCAAATGAACTGTAGGCATCAGGGACCCTGATCAACGTGGCCGCTACAGGTTGCCTGAGTACCAGCGATTCGTTGACGATGATGATCGATGCCGACGTGCTGTATAAAAAATCCTCGTATTTGGGGTTTGCCAGAAAAGCAAGCTGGCCTTCGCCGGCTTCTTCAATTTTTCCAAAGGAGCCTACCAGAACGCCCGGATCCCCTTCAATGGAACCGTTGATGATCGCAGCAATTTGAGCAGCACTGAATTGCATAAGTTATTCTTAAGCTTGTTTTCCTTACCCCACGTAGCAAATGTAAAATTTTTTAACTGGACGGGATAGATTTTCATGGATCAGGGCATTGTCCACTTCCGAGATGTTCCTGACCGAGCCATCTTTAAACAGGATGTTAATATGTTCGTCATAAGGATTATACAACCTGTTCACGGCCTCGCCGGTAAAAGCAAGATAATCGGAATCCTCTATACTGACGCCGGCCTTTTCCGCGGACGACAGCTTTTTTTCCTGGAGAAGCGCTTCCGAAATGGGTTCACCCTGCAGCTTTACTTTCAACAGTTGACGGTTCAGTACGGATCTGCACAGGAAGGCAAGGGTCTTGTCTTCGCTTTGGCTCCAATGTTTCAGGGAGGCCACCACATCCGTATCGTCCAGCAACGTGAACAACTCCAGGTTTTCTTCCATGTTCCCTGAGACGGATCCTGTCAGGAACATGGTGAGCGGGCCGTTGGTGAGTATGGAAGAATCACCGCGCTGCCAAAGCTCCTTAACCCGCTCCAGTATCCTGACCAGCATCATCTCAGCGCTCAACACCGTTTTGTGCAGGTAAACCTGCCAATACATCAATCGCCTGGCCACCAGGAATTTTTCAATGGAATAGATGGCTTTTTCCTCAACCATCAGTTCCCCATTGTGCACGGTGAGCATTTTGATGATCCTGTCGTACCCGATCACCCCTTCGCTGACTCCTGTATAGAAACTGTCTCGGGTCAGATAGTCCATCCTGTCTACATCGAGCTGGCCGCTGACCAGTTGGTGGAGGAATTTCTTCGGGTACCGGTGTGTGAAAATATCGATGGCCATAGTAAGGGCCCCGTTGAATTCCTGGTCCAGTTTTTTCATCAGCATCAACGAAAGCTCTTCGTGGTGCAGGTTTTCGATGAGTACGTGCTCCAGCGCATGCGAGAACGGACCGTGTCCGATATCGTGAAGGAGAATGGCGATCTTTGCGGACGTTTTTTCTTCATCTGTGATCTCGATCCCTTTACTGCTTAGTTCAGCGAGCGCCAGCGTCATCAGGTGGTATGCTCCCAGCGAGTGGTGCAGCCTGGTGTGCACGGCACCGGGATAAACGAGGTAGGCGAGGGCCATCTGCTTGATCCTGCGCAGTCTCTGGTAAAAGGGATGCGAAATGATCTCGAATATGAGTGGCTCATCAATGGTGATGAATCCATAGACGGGATCATTGATGATTTTTCGGAACGCCATGCATGATTTGTTAAATTTGGAATCGGGCAGCTGCAAAGGTATAAAGCGTAAACGTATATACTAACTTTAGCCGCATCGTAATAATAAACACTCTTTATGGCATTAGCAAAGATCCTTTGGGTAGATGATGAGATCGAAAGCCTGCAGTCGCAGAAGAAATTCCTCGAAAGCAAGGGCTATGACGTTGTCACGCTTACCAATGGGTACGATGCCATTGATTATGTAAAAGGCGGACATATTGTGGACGTGGTGCTGCTCGACGAGACCATGCCCGGAATTACCGGTATAGAAACCTTGAGTCGTATTAAGGAAGTGAACGGCCAGCTCCCGATTGTTATGATCACAAAAAATGAAACGGAGAACCTGATGGATGAAGCCATCGGTTCCCAGATCAGCGATTATCTCATAAAACCGGTCAATCCCAACCAGGTACTGCTCAGCCTTAAGAAGATCATTGATAACAAAAGGCTGGTCGCAGAGAAAACAATGATGGCTTACCAGCAGCAGTTCCGGGAGTTGTTCATGGCTTTGAATGATAACCCCGACTATAACCAGTGGATGGAGATCTACAAAAAACTCGTCTACTGGGAGTTGGAAATGATGAAAAGCGACAGTCCCGAATTGCAGGAGGTGTTGCAGAGCCAGAAAAACGAGGCCAACACCGAATTCTTTAAGTTCATCAGCAAGAACTACCTGAAGTGGCTAAGCCCCAAGTCCACCGAAGCGCCGATCATGAGCCACAATCTCTTCCAGTTCAAGATCCTTCCACACCTGGAGAAAGGGGTGCCTACTATTTGGTTGCTGATCGATAATCTCCGGTACGATCAGTGGAAGGCGATCCAGCCCGTATTTTCTGAGCATTTCAGGATCCAGGAAGAAGATACATTTTACAGTATCCTTCCTACAGCCACACAATACTGTCGTAATGCCGTGTTTGCCGGATTGCTTCCTGCGGACATAGAAAAGCAGTTTCATGCACTCTGGAAAAATGATGAGGAAGAGGGCGGTAAGAATTTGCATGAGGAGGAATTCTTTCGTGCCCAGCTCAAAAGGCTGAAGAAGGAAGACCTGAAATTTTCGTACAATAAGATCGTCAACAACTACGAGGCACAGAAACTCGTGGATAATGCGCACAACCTGCTGGGTTTCGATATCAGCATCGTCGTTTACAATTTTGTGGATATGCTCAGTCACGCTCGTACCGAGCTGGAGGTGCTGAAGGAACTGGCCAGCGATGAAGCCAGCTACCGCAGCCTCACCACAAGCTGGTTCCTCCATTCGCCACTGTACCAGGCCCTGAAGAAGATATCCGATAAAAAATTCAATATTATCCTTTCCACGGACCATGGCAGCGTTAGGGTCAACAGCCCGTACAAAGTGATCGGCGATAAGCAAACGACCAGTAACCTGAGGTATAAACACGGACGTAACCTGAACTATGAACAACGTGATGTTTTTGCTGTGCGGGACCCCAAAGAAGCAGGGCTTCCATCACCAACCGTGAACTCATCTTTCATATTTGCCAAGGAAGACGGCTACCTCTGTTATCCGAATAACTACAACCACTACGTGAATTATTACCGCAATACGTTCCAGCATGGAGGCATCTCGCTCGAGGAGATGATCATTCCGGTGATACGGATGAACAGCAAAGTGTAAGGAGTTTTCCCGGGATCAGGGCAACAGATCCGCGAGGCATTTTATTGGATCCATAGGGATACCATGGAGGCGCCCTCCGTGGGGGCGGGACTGAATATCTTTCCCCGGTTATAGACGATCAGTTCTCCATCTGTTCCAAGGTCCCAGAGTTTACCCCTGAGCGATACTGTCATGCCGTAGGGCGTGTTGATGGATGAGATCCTCGCCGGCATGGTGTATTTCATCCAGGCCTCTCTGAGTGTGATCTTGCCGATATCTGTAGTGTCCACGTCGGCGGGTTCATTGAAACCGCTGTAACCTGCCCATGTAGTGCCCATGGAATGATCCTTTTGGGTATAGGAGGGAACAGCAATGAGCTGCAGCCCATTTTGCTGAACGGATTTGTACGACTCCGGATACCAGGAATCCGCGCAGATCATAACTGATGTTTTTCCGATCGGTAAGGAATATACAGGCAGGTCGGACGGTGCACATTTTTTTACAAAAGGCAGTTCATCTCCAATTGGAAATGCTTTTCTTGCCAGTTTATCCTGCATGCGGCCATCCGGATTAAAAACTGCAGTGATATTTTCCAGTGAGCCATTGTGCAGAATGATCTTGTTTCGTCTTACTTCTGGTTCTTGAAGCAGTGTGGACCCCGCGATGATCGTCACCCGGTATTTCAGGGCGAGTTCGCTGAATACACGTCTGTAGATATATGCCATACGCTGCCCCTTGGTGGCGAAAACCGAATGCTTCACTTTGTCAAGCGCCGAATCGGGCGACATAAACCAGGATCTGATGTAGGAGAAGAAATTGGAAAGCACAAAACCCGTAAGTGCCTGATCGATGGTAGCCGCTGTAAAGGCTGATCTTTTTTCACCTTCCACCACCAGCCAGGTTCCAATATATTCCGGAAAGATCACTACCGTTTTCGGATTAAGCCATTTTTTCTCTTTACAAGCCTTGAGATAGCCGTCCAGTTTGCTGAAAAAATGTTCCCTGCTGGCATAGTCTTCAGGAATCATATAAGCATTGATTCCGATCACGTTGCCTTTCCCCGAATCCCCGTTGACTTCGTATGTGCTGTCAAGGTGCAGCGCTACATTCACGGGCGGCGGTGTTCTGTCCAGCGCGGACCAGAGAAAATAAGCGCCCAGCAGGAGCAGGATGACCGTGGTGAGTATACTGAAAATCTTCTTCATTAGGGATGTTGCAATATAAGCCTAATCTAACGATGGATTATTCACATTTACGCACCCGAATGTAGAAAAGTTTAACGAACGGAGAATGGGAGATGCCGGGGGTTCAGTACCTTTGTGAAAAGCTGGTCAATGAGTATTAAGTATAATCCTGCCACCCTGAACAAAATAGAGAAGCTGATTGAAGAGGCGGGTTATGTGATGCGTTACGAGCGGGGTACTTTTCAAAGCGGGTATTGTGTACTTGAGCAGAAAAAGGTGATTGTACTCAATAAATTTCTTCAGACTGAAGGCCGGATCAATACCCTGATCGATCTCTTGCCCATACTCCATATCGAGCCCACCCATCTCAGTCCTGACCATCGGAAGCTTTACGAGGAAATTGCTGCCAGGGTAGCGGAAAACTAAGTTTCTACAGGGCATATTCCTTCTGATTTACTATTACATTTGTTGGGTGACGCAACCCAAACTTCATATTCGTTTCCTTGGTACCGGAACAAGCAGTGGTATTCCCATGATCGGTTGTGATTGCCCCGTATGCAGGTCCGATGATCGCCGGGATGACCGCCTGAGAAGTTCCATCATGGTTTCCTCGTCCACAACCAGTCTTGTAGTGGATACTACCCCTGATTTTCGATACCAGATGTTGCGGACAAAAACAAAGCATTTAGACGCCATTGTTTTCACGCACCCGCATAAAGATCACATAGCCGGGTTGGATGATATAAGGGCCTTCAATTTTTTTATGCGCAAGCCCATGGAGCTTTACGCGAACGCACTGACTGAGGAAGCCTTGAGACGTGATTTTTACTATGCCTTCGCAGAGAAAAAGTATCCCGGGGTGCCTGAGATCAACCTGAATATGATCACCAATGAACCATTTGTTGTTGGGGATATTCCCGTACTACCGATCGAAGTATGGCACATGAAAATGCCTGTACTGGGATTCAGGTTCGGAAAGTTCACGTATATCACGGACGCAAATCGTTTGGACGAAGAGGCCCGCGAAAAGGTAAGGGGGTCTGAGGTGATGGTGGTCAACGCGTTGCGGAAGGAGCCCCATATCTCCCATTTTTCATTGAGT
>JBBAJN010000033.1:1764-24770 GCA_040404045.1 Chitinophagaceae bacterium | reverse complement strand
GCTGCGTCCCTATATGTTGATGTTTGGATGGCAACTACGCCCGGCATGATCATTTTTGCATCCCTGATGGATTCGGCTTGACGCAAGGCATCAGGGATCTCCCTTTCCAGTTCCCGGATTTTCTCCCCATAGGCGGCAATGACCACTTTGCTTCCCGAGTTGAGGCCCGATCCCGAGTAGTCAAGCGTGTCTATGGTGGTATTGGTATGGAAATGGATATCCCTGTTGAGCTGTATGCGTTCCAGGATGTAGCGGAGGTAGGGTTCGATATGGTGTGTGCTGATCTTGTTTTCATCATCGGCCGTGATGAACAGGTATTTGGCCAGGCTCAGTTGCCCGGTTCCCAGGATGTGGTTAGCAATGGTAAGAATTTCTGCAGGTTGTTTGGCTGGGGCGTAAGGCGTATACCGTTCACTGCCGATGGCGAGTAGGAGCGGGTGTACGCCTGCAGCATCAACGGCATGTACTTCTTTAACGCCTGGAATTTCTTTTGGAATGGCTTCGCCGGTGATCTCGTGAATAAGCTGGCCGAAGGAAGTGTCTTCCTGGGGTGGCCTTCCCACCACGGTAAATGGCCAGATGGCGTTTTGCCTGGCGAATACTTTTTTCACCCTCATCAGCGGGAAGGGGTGGGTGAGGCTGTAATAGCCGAGGTGGTCGCCAAAGGGTCCTTCAGGTTTGTTTTCCATCGGGTAAACTTCGCCGGTGATCACAAAATCAGCGTCAGTGCTGATGCAAAATCCATGGTCGTATGTATACCTGAACCTTCTTCCGCCGAGTACGCCGGCAAATGTCATTTCACTGATGCCTTCAGGAAGCGGCATCACGGCGGACACCGTGTGGGAGGGCGGTCCTCCGGCGAAAATGCTGACCTTCAGCGGTTGTCCTTTACTGTTAGCTTTTCCCTGGTGGACGCCGATGCCGCGGTGGAGCTGATAGTGCAATCCGATCTCCTGGTTCATGACATAATCGTTGCCGGAGAGCTGGATGCGGTACATCCCGAGGTTGGCGTTCATGATGCCGGGCTTGTCGATATCTTCCGTATAAACCTGTGGCAGGGTGACGAATGCGCCGCCGTCCATCGGCCAGTGTTTGATCTGGGGAATGTCTTCGATCCGGATCTGCTGGAACATGACTGGTTTAGCTGAAGGGTTTTTCAGCGGCAAAGCCTTAAGGGCAGCAAGTGCGGTGCCCGCATGCCTGAAAGGATTTTTAAGGGCAGATGCAGGATCGTTTTTCAGGGCGATCAGTTGTTGTACATCGTTCAGGGTATCCCTGAAAATAAAACGGCTTCGTTCAAGGGTTCCAAATATGTTGGAGGCGGCCCGGAACCTGCTGCCTTTCACCCTTTCGAAGAGCAGGGCTGGTCCGCCTGCTTCATATACCCTGACGTGGATGGCTGCCATTTCCAGGTGCGGATCCACTTCTTCTTTTACACGCAAGAGTTGGCCGCTTTTTTCAAGATCCAGTAAACAAGACTCCAGTGAAGAATATGCCATATCGAATGCTTCAAAGATATAACGAAGTTGAGGGTGAAAGGTTAAATATTTCCATGCTTCTTCTCCGGTAGATCTGGAAAATCTGAGGGGAAAACGTTAAAACCCCGTTGCATTTCGGATGACAGGTGGTTAAAAATCGTAGTGGGGAACTGGCTCATAAGATTATCTTTGTTTACCATGAACAGGGAATTATTCACCCAGATATTCTACAAGCAGCAAACGATAGAGGCCGTTCCTGCGAATGAACATATCGCGGGCTGGGCCATGAAGGTGATCGGTATGTTGTTTCCTGAATTGTCTTACAAGAGTTTTGCATCCCCCACCGAGTTGGAGCATGAGTCACTCGTACTTCGCCAGGAACTGACCTTGATGCTGAATGCCACCAAGGCCTGCAGCGATTGTGACAATGCGGCGGTCAGTGTTCGTTTTTTCAACCAGCTTCCTGAGATCTACCGGGTATTGCAGACGGATATCCATGCCATCTTGCAGGGGGACCCTGCAGCAAAATCAGAGTTTGAGGTGATCAGGGCCTATCCGGGTTTTTACGCTTTGAGTTTTTATCGCATTGCGCATGCCTTACTGCAGTTAAATGTTCCCATGTTGCCCAGGATACTGACGGAGTATGCACATTCCAAAACGGGCATCGATATACATCCTGCTGCAAAGATCGGGGAGTATTTCCAGGTAGACCATGGAACGGGTATTGTGATCGGCGAAACAACAGAGATCGGCGACCATGTGAAGATATATCAGGGTGTTACATTGGGGGCATTGAGTGTTGACAAATCGATGGCCGACAGCAAGCGACATCCTACCATAGAGGATCATGTGATTCTTTATTCGAATGCCACCATTTTGGGTGGGGAGACCGTTGTTGGTCACCACAGTGTGATCGGAGGTAACGTCTGGCTTACGCATTCCGTTGCCCCGGGTTCACTGGTATTCCACGATCCGGAGATTACAGTCCTCGAGGGTAAAACCTTAAATCAGTAATTATGAAAGGAGTTGCGGGCATCATTGGAAATACGCCCATGGTGGAGCTCATCAATATGAATCCCAATCCGGCGGTAAAGATCTTTGGCAAGCTGGAGGGAAATAATCCCGGTGGAAGTGTGAAGGACCGGCCTGCATTCAATATGATCAAATCGGCCCTGGAAAGAGGCGACATCAATAAGGACACGGTCCTGATCGAGGCCACCAGCGGTAACACGGGGATCGGGATGGCCCTGGCTGCCACTTTATTCGGTATAAGGATCGAACTGGCCATGCCAGCGAACAGCACGAGGGAAAGGGTTCAGACCATGGAGGCTTTTGGCGCAAGGGTCATTTTACTCGAGAGTATAGAGGCCTGCCGCGACTATGCCGAAGCCCGCGCGTTGGAGACCGGCTATTTCCTGTTGAACCAGTTCGCAAATCCCGATAATTATCTTGCCCATTATAAAACCACGGGTCCTGAGATCTGGCGTGATAGCGAACACAAGGTGACGCATTTCGTTTCATCCATGGGAACAACCGGCACCATCATGGGGGTGTCAAGGTATCTTAAGGAGCAGGACAGTGGGATACAGATCGTTGGATGCCAGCCATCCGAGGATTCCTCCATTCCCGGCATCAGGCGCTGGAGCAAGGAATACCTGCCCAAGATATTCGAACCTGAGCGGGTGGACCGCATTATTGACGTCACGCAGGCAGAAGCGGTTGATCATGCCCGTAAGTTGGCGAGGATGGAGGGCATTTTTGCCGGCATGAGTAGCGGTGGGGCTGCCTCGGCGGCGATCAGGTTAGCGCGTGAACTGGAGCGTGGCGTGATCGTGTTTATTTGCTGCGACCGGGGTGACCGGTATCTGAGCAGCGATCTGTTTGCCTGATGGGTACGATGGCTTCTCCATTTTCCCCCACTTCACTTACTATAGAGAATTGAAATAAAAAAGCCCCCGGCTTTACGGGGGCTTTAGTACTTGTGAATCTGTTTAATTCACTTTGATGTTTTTTGTATGCATCAACCTTTTTGCTTCTTCTTTTTTTGGAAGCATCAGGTTAAGTACACCGTTTTCGTAGTTGGCCACGATTTTTTCCATTTCTACATCCTCAGGCACGGTGAAAGTTCTGCTGAAAGAAGTGAAGTTGTACTCGTTACGAGTCATCTTTTCATCTTTTTCTTCTTTCTTTTCTTCTTTCTCACTACTGATGGTGAGCATTGTGCCGTCGACCTGGATATGGAAGTCCTCTTTGTTAAGACCCGGTGCAGCTAATGACAGTTTAAAGGATTTCTCATCTTGGGTAATGTTAACAGCAGGAACGGTTAACATCTTACCCCAGAGATTACCATTGAATCTTTCATTCCATGGTTTGAAGAAATCTTCAAAAATTTCAGGGAACATGTCGTTCATCCTGGTTAATGCTTTAGTTGCCATAACTCCTCCTTTTTTGAAATTAAAAAACAATGAGTTTTGCACGCTGTCGCCTTAGTGCTGCATTGGTGTAGAATTATGTTGCTAATGTACAACAGGGGATAGGGGCAAAACAATGATCTAAGTCATTTTTCTTAAAATAAATGGTAGAATTGCAATACTTTTTCTGTCCGCCCGGTATCATAAGAACTTTATGACTTTCGTGATACTGGCGGTTCATATCATTTTGTTGGCATTGCTGCATGCATGGCCCGAGCAAGATTGGCTTGCATACATCGTTTTATTGAGTATCATTTTCACTTCACTGATCAACCAGTATTACCGGGTCGGTTCTGTTGCCTGTGATGAGCAATGTTTTTCCCCTTCAACACCTGAATGATCAGCAATGATTTAATCGCTATTTTCAGCCCACAAAATACGGGACTATGCATAAGTTATTCTTCACTGTTTTTACTGTATTCATGTTATTGGCCGGGATGTTTGATCGCCCTTCCAGGAGTGCTGTTCAGGAATACATCGTTTGTCATATACCGGAGCTTGACGGTATGGCCGCCTTTGCCGCTGATCCTGCATTCCAGGCCTTGCATCTATCGCCATTAAAGGCCCACTATCAGTTGAAAGGTGAATTGATCAAATTTCCAACGGCTGACGGGAAGGAAGCAAGCGGTTATGTTGTCAAGGCAAAGAAGAAATCGGATAAATGGTTGTTCGTTTACCAGGAATGGTGGGGCTTGAATGAGCACATCAAGAACCAGGCAGATAAATTCTACGAGGACCTTGGCGGGAAAGTCAACGTGTTGGCGCTGGACATGTATGATGGGAAGGTGACATCAGATCCGAAGGAGGCCGGGCAGATCATGCAGGGAGTACAGGAGGCTCGCCTTGAACACATTGTCCGGGGCGGTTTGGTTTATGCAGGAAAAGCTGCCAGGGTTGCCAGTGTGGGTTGGTGTTTTGGTGGCAGCTGGTCCCTGAAATCCGCCCTGATCACCGGAAAGAATAATATTGGTTCGGTGATCTATTATGGTATGCCGGTAAGGGATGTGGAGAAGCTGAAGACTCTGAATAGTGATGTACTCGGCTTGTTCGCTACTGAAAAGTATATTTCAAAAGAGGTCATAGAGGATTTTGCCGTGAAAATGAAGGAGGCGGGTAAAGAGCTGGATTATAGAATATTTGAGGGCGTACATGGTTTTGCCAATCCGAGCAATCCTAAATATGATAAAGCGCTGGCCACTGAAGGCCTATGGGATGGCCTTGGGGTATTTGAAAAGGAAGTTTAAGGTCTTACCGGGCCAACGGCGGCGGGATTCTTTTTGTTTCAAAAAAATACTACAGGCCATTTTAACAGAAATGAACAGGATACCTGTATATCTTGCAGCTATAAAAGTTTATTTTATGAAAGTTAAATTCCTCTCGTTGCTCGCCGTTGTCATGTTTTTTGCTATTGGCAGTCATGCCCAGGTGACACTTAAACCCCATGTTGGATTGAACTTTACGGATGTTGCCATCACCGGTTCTGAAGCAAGTGGTAAAGGTGGTGCATTGGTTGGTCTTAGTGCCGCATTTGGAAAGAAGTTCTATTTTGAACCAGGCTTGCAGTATGTGGCAAAGTCAACGGAGATCACGAGTACAAACAACCCGTCTTTGCCGGATGATCTTTCTTTGAAGGGGCTGCGTGTTCCACTCGCATTAGGTGTTAACCTACTTGGTAACGAGAAAAGCGTGTTGACGCTTCATGGCTTTGGTGGTCTGTCAGGATTTTTTATCATGAGTGACAATTCACCCTCCAGCATTGACCTCAAAAAAGCCAATTGGGGTCTGTTTGCAGGTGCCGGCATAGATATCTGGAAGCTCTTTGTGGATGTAAGTTATGAGTGGTCATTGTCTGAGCTATCTACCAACGTGAATAATGTTCAGATCGGCAACTCACGTTCCCTGTTCGTCAATGCGGGATTTCGTTTTAATCTTTAGTGCCTGATTATTTAAATAATTTGGAGGCCCGGGAACACCGGGCCTTTTCTTTTTGGGAGCATGATCTTATGGTTGGCTCTCTGGATGCTGATAGATAAAATTAGTGTAGCGTTGACCGGTGATGCTGGTGTTTTTGGAGAAATACAGAATCATTAAAAGGGGTATCCTATGCCAATATTCAGAATCATATTTTCGTTGCGCCAGGATTTATTTCCAAAATTGAATTCGTCCAGAACCCATCTTTCACCTTCGGGGTACCAGGGCTTCCTTAATGGGAATGCCAGATCGAAGCGCAGGGCCATTATCGAAAAATCGAGTCTGACGCCAATTCCTCCTCCAACGGCCATTTCAGAGAAAATACCGTTGATGCCGCTTCCCGGTTTGCCGGGCACATCTTTAAAATACCAGATATTCCCGGCATCGGCAAATGCAGCCACGTTGAGGAATTTCCATACGTTATATCGCCATTCGGAGTTAACCTCCAGTTTGAATTCACCCGCTTCATTGGCCTGGAAGACGGCTTCGGGACTATGGTAGCTACCCGGCCCCAGGGTCCGCAAACGAAAGGCCCTGATGCTGCTGCTTCCACCAATGAAAAACTGTTCATTATAAGGAGCAATTTCGCTGTTGCCATAAGAGTATACGGCTCCGATCACAAACCTGTTGACAAAGTTGAGTTTTTCATTTACCCGCAGATAGCCCCGCAGGTCTGCCTGGCCTTTGAGGAATTGTGTAACAGGTACACCGCCGATCTGCTTTGCACCCGGGGTGTCAACCTCCGCAGGGAGAAGCATGGTAAGAAGATTGCCAGAGGTACCCACTTGCAGGTCAGCTATATAATTGAATCGACGGTTTGTCCGATGCGTATTGTTAAAGATGTATTGGTACCGCGGTCCAACCACCAGCTGTTTTTCAAAGGAAGCTTTCAGTGCTGGATCCTGGTTGAGTACGCTATCAAATGCAGGAGTGATTCCCGATGGAGAAATGGAGTTGATCTGAAGAACGCGAAGGTTATGTTCTATGGACTTTCCCAGTTTCCAGTAATACCCTGTGGCAAATTTCAGGGAACGAAGGGTATACTGTTCCGGCCTTCTGATGTATTCAGCACCCACTGTAAAGAATGTTCTTGGTACAAATAGATTTTTTCTTGTTTTGATCGTAAATACCGGCAGAAGTTTCGGTACAAAGAGGGATACGTCGCTGTTGATCGTGTATGCACTTGCATTCTGTTGTTTCCCGCCAATTTGGAAATCATATCCGGCGCCAATCTTTGCTTCCAGGATCTCCGCGCCCCGAAAGAGGTTCAGGTTTTTGTATTTGATGGAAAGGGCAGATCCTACGAAGTTGTTTGATTTCGATTCCCCGGAGACCTCAAATCTCAGGGTTCGTTTTTTTGCCGGTGTCAGGAAAATGCGCGAGGCCAGTTCCTTTTTACCGGTTGAGTCCGGGAAAAATACCGATCTCACAAACCGGAAGTTCTGAAGATTCATCAGTCTTTCAATGGTCAGGTTTTGAAGGGATTTATTGTACAATTGCCCTTCCCTCATCAATACTGTTCTCTGATACAGGTCGTTCCGGTACCGTTCCTGTTTGTCCACCACTACAAACTCCTTTATCCTTTTCCCTTCCTGCTTCCTGATGATCGAGTCTGTTTCGAGAGTGTAATTTCCATAAATGGAAACACTCTTAATGGTCCATTGTTGACTCGCGTTTTCAGGCATTTCCTTTACATAAGAAAGATAAAGATCCGTTGCGCCTTTGTGGAGGCTATCAGCTTTGTAGATAAGGTATTCTGGAATGAAAAAATAAAATCCGCTGTCTTTGAGGTAATTGTCGATTCTGTTACGCTCATCCTTCAGCATGTCGAAATCGAAATAGCGGCCCCTGGTAATTTTTGAATTCGATGAATCCTTCCTGATCATGCTGGTCAGGAGGGTGGTATCATTCGGATAAATCAGGTTTCTTATAGTGTAGCGTTGTCCGGGATTGAGTTCGTATGTGATCGTAGCCTTGCGGTCTTTTGTGCGAACGCTGTGCTTAACCTCGGGTTGCAGATATCCACGGGCGAAAAGAATGTTGGACAGTCTTCTCTTGTTTTCGTCAATTGAAACCTGGCTGAGCAGTACCGGGGCTTCGGCGTACTTCTTTTTCATTCTTCCAATAAACCCTTTCGGTTCTTTGGTATGGTCCATGCTGCTGTAAATCGCCAGCTTTGGATATATGCCGAAAAAATTACTGTTGGGCTTTGGTCCTATGGCCCCTTCGAGTTCATCCCGGATGTTTACAGGTATTTTTACCTTGCCTGATGATATTGCGGCACCTTTGTAGAGTTCCTGTTCATTTGGCAGAAACTTGGCGACATTACAACTCCATAACAGCATGGAGAGGATGATCAGGCAGGCAATATGGACATGCTGTTTTGTCAATTCCAGGCAGGTTTTAGTTATTTTTCGCTTTGAACATGTTCTTGAATTTGTTGAATTCCAGGACCACTACAAAACTTACTCCCGTTCTGACAACATTGCCCTGAAAAACCAGTTCGTTGTCGGTCAGTCTGTATCCCTTGAGTCTGTATTTTCCATTAGGTGAGAGAAGGTATTCCATGGTAATGTCCCCTGCGATTCCGGATATGGCATCCTGGTTTTGATTGGCGCCCTCGAGTGCGAAATTGCTTCCAACATAGATATTCAATCTGTTATTGGCAAAGCTCTTTGAAACACCAACTTTAAAATCGGTTCGATTCACTTCCTTGCCTGATGTATAATCTTTCTCTTTCTCCAGGCCGAAATCAATGTTTACTTCCTTAATATACCTGCCCACCAGATTTGTCAGCTCCTGTGTGAGTAGCTTACCCGCAGTATTGAACGCCTGCGATTGAAAGTCGCCACCAGCGGAGGTGAGGCTGTTAAATGGATTTTCGGCAATAAACTGTCCAAAGGCCAACAGACCCATGACTTGTTTATTCAATTCAGCAGGGATGGCATTGACTTGTTTGATGCGGGAATACACCATTCCGTCAAAAGCCTGTTGGTCAGATTCCGGCATATCGAGGCGAAAGGCGATATCTGGTTTCAACAGTTCCTTCTTCAGCAAGATCATGACGTCGAATTTCAGTTTCTGCTTGTCGATCCCGGGGATATGGTTCATATCATTCAGGAGGGGGCCAGCAGCAGCTTTCGTTTCATATTTCGCTGTGATGTCCATCCGGCCTTTCATAGGATCTCCTGACCAGGTGATTGTGCTTCCCTTTTCTATCTTAAAACTTTTCCGGATCAACCCGGCAAGGGACAAATCATATTCACCCCCGTCAAGGATATAGGTTCCCAATAGTTCCATCCCACCACCAGACTTCATGATATAGTTAAGGTCAGCTTTCCCTTTTGCTTTCAAATGATCCCCGCTGATCTCATCCGTGATTACGGTAACGGTTGTTCCGGGAGTGATATTGATATAAAGGTTCATGTCCATCGTGGAACCCAGCGAGGATTTGCTGTTTTTTTCCGCCGTGAGCGTATCTATTGGCTTAAGCGGATCAAAAAATTCAACAAGGCCATCGCCAATCTGATCCTTCATTTCGGAGCGATACACATAGGTGAATTCGGACCGGTCAATGATGTTCACTTTGCCTTCCACATTCATGTGGTCATTTGTTCCATTCATTCTGATATTTATATCCGCTTTTGTGGGGCCATAAACTCCCTGGTCGGCAATTTTCTTTCTTCCAACTACTTCAAAGCTATCGGCCTTAAGGTTCAGGTCAAATGCAAGATCACGATAGTTTTCTGTATTTATCTGTCCGTCAAGTATTCCTTTATGGCCTAAACTGTCTTCAATAACAAGCCGGTCGAAAACGACACCTTTGTCACTGAATGTCCAGGTCGCTTTTGGAATACGCAGGTAAGTGGCCGTCATTCTATAGACTGCTTCCACGGAATCTGCATGCAGCTGACCCCTGACTTCCGGTTCATCCAGCGAACCCCTGATCTTTAACGAGCCATTCATACGGCCGTCCAGGCCCGACAAATACTTCCGAACAAAGGGTTCTGCATGGGCGAGATGGAGTTCTTTGAGGTCCAGGTCAAGCTCTGCAAGTTTCGTCTCGGTATAGTATGTCCCCGACAGTGCAACATTACCGGTTTCACCAGTGAGCGATGATCGTAGGATCATCATGCCCGAATCTTTATTACTGACTTCAACTGCCAAACTCCCCAATTTGGTTCCATAGGCGGTTAGGCTGTCGGCGGTGATAGAGGTTTCGAAAGACAGGGGCGAGAACGAGCTCAATGTGGTTTTCCCATTAACGATGCCCGTTGCCAATGAGGTGTCTGCGATAAGAATATCGGTGATATCACTGATATTAAAATTCCGAATGTCAAGCTCCAGGGGCAATCCGTCAAGTTCGTTCCCCAGGGCTTTCAAGGTAATCATGGTATTTCTGTAGGAAAGGGCAATTGTTGATCCTTCGAGCTGCTCAGGGTTGAGATAGATTCTGTTGTCGCGGTTGACGGACCATGGTTTTTTGTCGATCAGCAAAGAATCTTTGATGCTTATGTAAGGCCTTAGGGGATCATTGGTGATCACAAATGGAATTTTATATCTTGGATCATTGCCGCCGTTGTTGAAAAGCAGGACGCCATCAAGGATTCCGTTCAATGCAGTGAATCCGGCATTTGTTTCATTCAGTTTAAATGATGGCCCCTGAACTTTCAATACCCTTGCCCCAACCAATAGTGCTTTGGTATTTATGCCCTCGACGGTGGTAGCGAATGTGCTTGCCGAATCGATCTCTAAGTCTTTGTATTTGATGGCGGGTAATACCACCCAAAAGTTCAGCTGATCAGTTCTTGTGTCAATTGCGGCGTCTATTCGAAAGGGAGAAACGGATTTAAGTCCGTCGATCAAACTGGCCACCGTGTCCGGAATATTTACCGTCATGTTCAGTGTGGCTTGTACCGCTTTCTCGTATACCGTATCCGGACTGCCCACAATAACGTACTTATTGATGATTTTTTTTGCAACATCAGGCAGTTCCTGGAGGGAATACTGTCCTTTCAGGGAAAGTTCTGAATAGGGTGTTTTCAGGTCAATGAACTGGGAGTCGGAAACGTGCCGTGCGGTAAGCGCAATAGAGTCAAGAGCAAGCAGTTTATGATTGTATGAGATGATACTGTTGGTGATATCCAGGTCTCCTATGATTTTTTCTGTTGAGATTTCCGGGAAATGCCCGGCTATCTTTCCTTTCAGAACCAGGCTGTCGGTAAAGAAATGCAGTTGCAGGAGGTCAAGATTTCGGATGTCCAGATCGGCATCTATTTTCTTAGCATCGCTGGAAAGGTCAATGCTGAGTTTCCCGTCCAGATCAAGGTTAGGGTCCGAAGAAAAGATATCGGCAGCCACCTGCCCGTTTTTGACAGAGCCTTGTAACGCAATATGACCGTATTCGTAGCCATTGTAAGTGGCTTTTGTAATATTCGCCTCGACATCTGCCAGGGCAGTTTTCAGTTCGTAGCCCCTGCCTTTAGCCTGGACGGTTCCGGAAACTTTCCCAAAGGACGTGTCTTCGAGGATCTTGCCGACATCAACAGCATCCAGGGATGTAGAGATATTGTAAGCGGCCCTTGAGGGGTCAGTAACATGTTTGATATTGCCCTTGATCTTGAGATTTCCAAGGGAGGTAGCAAGCTTGAGGTCGGTATTAAAGTCTTCTATGGTGCCACGATAGGTTCCGCTCACGGAAAAATCTTTAGGGATATAGTGAAGCAGGGAATCCTCGATCAACCCTTTAGGCAATAGGGCCAATACATCATTTCTGCCGGACTGAAACCGATTCAGGTTCAGGTTCACGATCATTTTGTCAGGATCTGTGACATGCAGAATATCCGCACTGGCAGATACTGATGTTCGGGATTCTTTCATCAACAGTTCCCGAATATGCAGGTTGCCTATGGTTCCTTCAAAGCGGGTATTCAGGTCAAACCGTTTAGTAGCCAACGGAGCGAAGTATTTGTTCTGTGCCAGGGTGGGTTGGAAATATAGCAGTTCCTGAAGCTGTAAGCCTTTTGAGCTGATCGCACCATTGATCCCGATCTGCTCCTTGTCTTCTGACTGCAGTCCCTTGACAAGTACAGATGCCAAAATGGTGTTTTGGGAAGTCTGGAGCAGGAGGTTGTTGATCCTGAAATAGGATTCGTCATATTCAACTTCTCCGCCAAGTTGTTTGAGTGTCAATCCGGAGGCTTCTTTGGCATTGACGGTTTTAAGTAGTGATCGATAGGTTTTTCCGTCAAATGATGTTGAGGCAAGGTGGATGTTAATGTCGCTCAACTGAAGATGATAAGGGTCTACTGCTTTTTTATTTTCTGATCGTTTATGGGCATTGTCATTGAAGCTGAAACCATTATTTACGATAGCGAGGGTGTCAACTGAAAACCGGAATGGCGTTGATGGTGGCTCCGGGACCTGCTTCATGTTGGATGCCGGCCCGGACACAAAGTCGAAATCTGTTGTGTGGTCTTTGAGGTAGACCGATGCCGCGTTCGCGGATTGCTCAGCCAGGTTTACCGTAAGCGAAGAGGTAGTCAGTAGTCCGGCGTTGGTGTGAATGTTCATATGGCCTTGCTGCCGGAACATGTCAAATGATGTTCTTGCAAGTGATGCTGTGTCTATCCGGATGCTCATCGCCGTGGCAGATGAACTGTCTGCGCCGGCGGTTTCATCTGTATTCCTAAAGTTGATGTTGGTACGAAGATCCCGGGTATGTAGATGCTTAGCCCTGAACTTCATTCGGGACACATCAGATAGCGTCAGGTCGGCGATCAGGCTTCCTAAGGCAACGGAGTGTTTTTGCTTTCCGTATTTGTCGTCCATCAGGAAGTTTACGGTCTCCAGGTCGATTTCTCCCAGCCGGATCAGGAACGATGCGGAGCTGTCCTTTAAGGTTTTTACTTCCTCGGTTCCTGAGGAAAAAGCATCCGGGATAAATGAAAAGTTAAAGGCATCGCTTCCTGCTTGTCGAAAGATGTTTATATCGGTATTCTTAAGCTCAATCCGGCGGATCGTGGCTTGTTTTGACAACAGGGGAAGAATATCGATCTCTACATCAAGTACGCCTATTTTAGCAAGTGTTCGCTTTTCCTGGTCTTCAATGAGCAGGTTAGAGATCCTGATCCCTTTTTTCAGGTTCAGATCGATCTGGCCGATCTCCACACGGGTTTTTAGTTTTCCTGACAGGTATTTTACCGCCTGATCGCGCAGCAGGTCCTGCCCAAAACGGGTTTGGATGAGCAAGAATAGCGAAATGAGCAGTAAAATGAATACCGCAACGATCAGTGTGCCCCATTTGAGGGTCCTGAGTATGATATTTTTAAATCGGATCGTCATGGAAGGCATGGAAGCTGGCCAAGGCCTTGGCAAATGTCCGGAATAACGGGAGAACTTGGCTCGTGAATATCTAAGATGGAAAACATCGACTTATACCCATCCAAAATGCTTACAACACGGGTTAGCCGCCTGTGATTACGGCCCCGGTGACGGAGAGGGAGATGTTATAGCTGGCAGATTCATTCCTTCTCGCTGCGTTGCGGTAGAGAAATACCCGTAGTTTGTATTCGCCGCTGGCCGACAGGGTGCCGGTGAATGTATTGCCCTCGGTGGAGCCTATGAAGATCGCCTCTTCATTTGACCCTGGAGGAAGTACGTTGAAATAGAGGGAACTGTTTTTTGAAGTAAGGGTCACAGACATCTGTTGCCCTTCTTTGGCAGTGATAAGATAATCGATGGTTTTTTCGCCTTTGATCGTGCCGGTTAACGTGGTGCTGGATTTTCCAGCCGGGAAACTGACTTTTTTAGTCTGGATCTGGGCCGGAAGCGTAGCCGGTACAACGGCCAGTTGCATCAGCAGTGCTGTTTTGATAATGGAACGCAGATACATGATATAAACTTTAACGAATCTTAGTATTTATCCGTGAAACACAAATAAAATTAAACGAATCGTTGGTTTCATTACACGAAAAAATCTGGAACCAGTGCCGGGTGGAAAAGCATGTTTTCCTTATGCTCCATAATGCAAAAACCCCACGGGTAGTGGGGCTTCTTGCGGACCGGACGGGACTCGAACCCGCGACCTCCGCCGTGACAGGGCGGCATTCTAACCAACTGAACTACCGATCCGTTCCGTTTTCGGGAGGGCAAAGATAGGGTTTTTTCATTTTTGCCAAAATATTTCATTTTGAAGCTGTGAATTGGGAAAGAGCATTAAAGTTTTATCGGCAACCCGAAGATGTCGTTTAGTAACTAAGTCTTTTTGAGGCCACCCTGCCTGGGTGCCTGATTCCGGCAGGAATATATAATTCCCATATCTTTGAATTTCATCAATTGACAGATAATGCCCGATTTACAAAACAGGCAGTTCCTTGATTTTGAGAAACCGATCAAGGATCTATACGACCAGATCGCGCAATTGAGGGTTACCGCGGAAAAGAATAAGATCGATCTGAACGAGTCTATTGCCCAGTTGGAGCAGAAGATCATGGAAAAGCGGAAGGAGATCACAGAGTCGCTCACCAACTGGCAGAAAGTACAACTCAGCAGGCACCCTGACCGTCCATATACGCTAGCATATATTAAACGGATGTGCGAGAACTTCATCGAGCTGCATGGCGACCGGAGTTTTAAGGATGACAAGGCGATTGTAGGTGGTTTTGCCCAACTGGCAGGTGAAACGGTCATGATCATTGGCCAGCAGAAAGGAGTGAATACCAAAATGCGCCAGTTGCGGAATTTTGGAATGGCTAATCCGGAAGGTTACAGAAAGGCTTTGCGTCTGATGAAGCTGGCCGAAAAATTCAATAAGCCCGTGATCACCCTGGTGGATACCCCCGGTGCGTTCCCGGGTATTGAGGCGGAAGAACGTGGCCAGGGCGAGGCGATCGCAAAGAATATCTTTGAAATGCTTCGTTTAAAGGTACCCGTGATCTGCGTGATCATCGGTGAAGGTGCGAGTGGTGGAGCCATGGGCATTGGCGTGGGAGATCGCGTATTCATGATGCAGAACACATGGTACACGGTTATATCGCCAGAAAGCTGCAGTTCGATTCTCTGGCGCAGCTGGGATATGAAAGAAAAAGCCGCGGACGAACTCAAACTGACGGCAGATCATATGATGAAGTTTGGGCTGGTAGATGGCATAGTGCCTGAACCGCTCGGTGGATCACACTGGGATTATGATGAGGCAGCACAGTTATTAAAAGACTTTCTCTTGCCGGTGCTTGCTGAATTGAAGCAGATTTCTCCGGAGGAGCGTCTGAAGCAAAGGGTCATTAAATTCAGTAAAATGGGCTTCTGGGAGGAAGCTTCCGTATAAAAACAACTCATGCTGGCAAAAGATTTCAGAGGTACAGGGGTGGCTATCATCACTCCGTTTGCAGAAAATGGTTCTATTGATTGGGTATCGTTCAAAAAGCTTATCGGTTTCCTGACAGATGGGAAGGTGGATTACCTGGTGGTGATGGGTACCACGGGTGAAAATGTCACCATCTCCAAGGAGGAAAAACAGGAGATATTCCGGTTCGTGGCCAATGAGAATGCCGGAAAACTTCCATTGGTTGCGGGCATTGGCGGCAACAATACGGCAGAGGTTCTCGAAGGGTTGAAACATACTGATCTCGCCGGATACCAGGCCATATTGTCTGTCAGTCCTTATTATAACAAACCCAACCAGGAAGGCATCTTCCAACACTATAAATTGATCAGTGAAGCAAGTCCGCTTCCCGTCATCATGTATAATGTACCCGGCAGAACCGGTATGAACGTTTCCGCAGAAACTACAGTACGGATCGCCAGGGCTTGTCCCAATATCATTGCCACAAAAGAAGCGTCAGGAAATTTCGACCAGATCATGCAGATCATCAAGAATAAACCGGAAGGCTTTGAAGTGATCAGCGGTGACGATGGGATCACTTTGCCAATGATCGCCCTGGGGTCTATTGGCGTGATATCTGTTGTGGCCAATGCATTTCCCGGGAAGTTCTCTGAAATGGTCCGGCTGGCGCTGGATGAAAATTATCCAGCAGCGCGCGAGCTTCACTACAAGTTCGTGGACATCATCAACTCCCTGTTTGAAGAGGGCAATCCAAGCGGCGTTAAAGCCTATCTCTCTGAAATGGGGATCTGCGGGAATTATTTCAGGTTGCCGGTCTACCAGGTGAGTGATAAACTGCATGGCAAGATCAGGACTTTGATGCAAACTGTTTAATGGCCCGAACCCGCAGGGTTAAATTTACATATTGATCGACTTCAGCCATTCCAGGAGTTTGGGCGGCCACTGCACGTCAGACTGTTTATTGTAGAGGCCGAATCCATGCCCTCCTTTTTCCACCAGAATAAGCTCCACAGGGATATGATACTTGCGAAGGGCTTCCGCGTAGACTACAGCGTTTTGGTACACAACGCCTTTGTCGTCCTTAGCATGGGCCAGGAATGCCGGTGGTGTTTTTTTGTAGACCTGCAGTTCATTGGAAAACTTAAGGATATTCTCAGCGGAGGGGGATTTGCCGATCAGGTTTTGCCTTGAGCCTTTATGCCCGATGCTGTCTGAAAAACTGATGACCGGGTAGATGAGGATTGAAAAATCAGGCCGCACTGCTTTCGGTTTGGCTGCGTACCGGAAATGGGTGGAGGCGGTAGAAGCGAGATGGCCTCCGGCAGAAAATCCCATGACGCCTATTTTTTTAGGGTCAATGCCATAGGTTTTTGCATTTTTTCTGACAAGGCTGATGGCCTGCTGCGCATCCTGGAGGGGCCCAACCGAAGGATCAACCATAGTGGTGCTGTCGGGCAGCCTGTATTTCACCACAAAAGCGGCTATCCCATTTTCGGCAAGGAAATTAGCCACATCCCAGCCTTCATGCTTGATCGCATTGATGCCATAGCCGCCGCCCGGAAAAATGACCACGGCAGTGCCGGTGGCCTTTTCTTTTTTTGGAAGATAGACAATCATGGAAGGCACGGAGATTTTGGATACCCTGACCATCCCGTCTGCGGCCGTATCGCTTTTCTCTTTATTTGGAGAATCCTTGGTGCCAGGAATGGGGCCATCGTAAAGCGGTATCGTATTCTGGGCTATTGCCATATTTGCCAAACTTGTTATTAAGGCCAGCAGAAGCAGTTTCATCCTTAAATATAGCTATCCTACGATATATGTTGTTCCTTCGATCGCCAGTTCAGAGGCTGGAAATACCGCGCAGGCTTCCTGGAAGAAAGGGTCAAGGTCCGTGTACTTACTGCTGAAATGGCCCAGTAGCAACCTTTTTACCCCGGCTTGTTGGGCAATGGCCGCAGCCTGGGCAGCTGTAGAGTGAAAGCGCATCCCTGCTTTTTCAGCCTGATCCTGCAAGTAAGTCGACTCATGGTAGACCAGGTCTACTTTGCTGATGATATTACATAACGAAGGTTCATACCGCGTATCTGCACAATAGGCGTATGAGCGGGCATGGGGAGCCGGGCGCGTGACCCATTCATTCCTGACCACCTCACCGTTTGGACGGGTATAATCCTGCCCCTCCTTCAGTTTGGGGAAGAATGCAGCCGGGATATGGAACTGTTTTGTCTGCTCAAGGTCCACCTTCCTGAGTTTTTCTTTTTCCCTGAACAGGAAGCCCCAGCATTCGATGCGGTGGACCACCTTGAAGCAGGATACGGTCATCTTGCTTCCTTCCCAGATCATGCCTTCCTCTTTGAGGGGGTGGAAAACCAATGGATAAGAGAGGTTGGTGTCCGCCACCCTGAACACATCCATCAGTATAGACTCCAATGGTGCCGGGGCGAACAGGTTCAGCTGTTCTGTGCGGTTCGTCAGGCTCAGGCTATTGAGCAGGCCGAATAGACCGAAATAATGGTCGCCATGCAAGTGGGAAATGAAGATATTGGTGATCCTGCTTCTTCTGATCTTGTAACGGTTCATTTGAACCTGGGTGCCTTCGCCGCAGTCGATCAGAAAAGTCTGATCGTCCAGATTCAGTACCTGGGAGGTCGGGTGGCGATCGTGCATGGGCAGCGCCGAATTATTTCCGAGTATGGTTACAGCGAACATAGATCAATTAGCCAATTAGTCAATCCCTAAACATCTCCCGCTCGATCTCTTCCATCTGAATGATATCCATCGCCTCACTTTCTGTAGGGGTCACATTCATGAATTCCAGCATTTCCTGCTCGTCCAGCCATTTTTCGAGATCCTTTTGCAGGCAACAGAATACAAGTGAATGATTGTTTTCGTAGCTGTTCTGCTGCATACTGCAGAGTTTTAATGCAGTTTCAGGATCTATGGCTGTCACTTCGGCCAGGTTGATGATTGCATTTTTAACTCCATTTTGGATACAGTTGTTAAACGTTTGCTCCAGATCTTCTGTCATATTAGCAGTAAGGCTGGTTTCCAGTATCGTTATGACATGGAATTTTTCTTTGGTATCAAGTTTGACCCTCATATATGTTCAGGTTGAAGACGGTACTTCTGCATTGCGCTTTAAACATTGATCAAACAGGATCCCCCGGGTTTCTGGCTAATTGATGGAAACTGCACAATAACTTGGTTATCAGTCATGGTTTGAGCAACATAAGTCAAAATTATTCGTTATTATTGTAACGAGTCAAAAATTTAAATATACCTCGAATGGATAACAACTTTTCGGCCCAGGTTAAAGAAATTATCTCTTTTAGCAGGGAAGAAGCGTTGAGGTTGGGAAACGATTTTATCGGTACCGAGCACCTGTTGCTTGGTTTGATCAGGGAAGGGGAAAATACAGCCGTTAAAATCCTGAAAAACCTTAATGTAGATCTTTATGAGCTACGAAAGGAAGTAGAACTTGCTGTTAAGGATAAGACAGGTAAGAATATAGCCAACATAAACAGCCTGCCGCTGACCCGGCAGGCAGAAAAGGTCATCCGGGTGACCGTGCTGGAAGCCAAGGCGCTGAAAAGCCCTATGGTGGAAACGGAACACCTGATGCTTTCCATCCTGAAGAACAAGGAGAATATCGCTACCCAGATCCTTAACCAATTTGACATTGACTATGACCTGTTCCGGAATGAATTGGGCGTGGTGAAGAGCAATGATGTCAGGAGTGAGTATACCGATGATCCGGATGATGATTTCGACGAAGAAAAACGCGGGTACCAGCAAAAGGCGAAGCAGCAGGGTGCTGCCAATGCCAAGAGCAAGACGCCTGTGTTGGATAATTTCGGTCGGGACATCACCAGGCTGGCTGAAATGGGAACACTTGATCCCATTGTCGGACGCGAAGAAGAAATTGAGCGCGTGTCGCAAATTCTCTCCCGCAGGAAAAAGAACAACCCCATACTGATCGGTGAACCCGGTGTAGGTAAAACGGCCATTGTCGAAGGCCTTGCCCTTCGCATTGTCCAGCGCAAAGTGTCGCGCGTGCTGTTCGACAAGCGTGTGGTTTCCCTTGATCTCGCTGCACTGGTAGCCGGTACCAAATACCGCGGCCAGTTCGAAGAGCGGATGAAGGCCATCATGAACGAATTGGAGAAAAACAGGGATGTTATCCTGTTCATTGACGAGATACATACCATTGTAGGTGCCGGTGGTGCCAGTGGTTCCCTGGATGCTTCCAATATCTTCAAGCCAGCCCTTGCGCGTGGAGAGCTCCAGTGCATTGGCGCTTCGACCCTGGATGAGTATCGCATGTACATCGAAAAAGACGGTGCGTTGGACAGGCGATTCCAGAAGGTGATGGTAGATCCGCCCAGTGTGGAGGAGACCATGCAGATCCTGAACAACATCAAATCCAAATACGAAGATTACCATAACGTGAGTTATGCGGACGAGGCGATCGATGCCTGCGTGAAGCTTAGCGACCGTTATATCACTGACCGGTTACTTCCGGATAAGGCGATCGACGTTATGGACGAGGTAGGTGCACGGGTACACCTGAAGAATATCAATGTTCCGCAGGAGATCCTGGATCTGGAAAAGAAGATCGAGGATATCAAGCAGGAAAAGAATAAAGTGGTGAAAAGCCAGCGCTTTGAAGAGGCGGCCTCACTACGTGATAATGAAAAGCGACTCCAGGAAGAACTGGAGAAGGCCAAGAATACCTGGGAAGAGGAGAGTAAGCACAAGCGCTACCCGATCTCGGAAGAGGATATTGCCGAAGTGGTCAGCATGATGACCGGCATTCCCGTAAAGCGTATGGTGCAGGCAGAGACCGATAAGCTGAGGAACATGGCTACGGATATGAAGGGTATGGTGGTTGGCCAGGATGACGCGATCTCCAAAGTGGTGAAAGCCATCCAACGGAACCGTGTTGGCCTGAAAGATCCCAAGAAGCCTATTGGCACCTTTATCTTCCTGGGTCCAACCGGTGTGGGTAAAACAGAATTAGCGCGTGCCCTTTCCCGTTATATGTTCGACTCTGAAGACTCACTGATCCGTATCGACATGAGTGAATATATGGAGAAGTTCACGGTGAGTCGTCTGATAGGCGCGCCTCCCGGATACGTTGGATACGAAGAAGGTGGTCAGCTAACGGAGAAGGTCAGACGTAAACCATATTCTGTGATCCTGCTCGATGAGATAGAGAAGGCGCACCCGGATATCTATAACATCCTGCTGCAGGTGCTGGACGATGGCCAGCTGACCGATGGACTGGGAAGGAAAGTGGATTTCAAGAATACCCTGATCATCATGACTTCGAATATTGGTGTAAGGCAGTTGAAAGATTTCGGGGAAGGTGTTGGTTTTGCCACACAGTCCAGGATCCAGAATGCCGAAGAAACCAATAAGGCGGTCATTGAAAAGGCACTGAAGCGTACGTTCTCTCCCGAGTTCCTGAATCGCGTTGACGATGTGATCATCTTCAATTCGCTCACCAAGGAAAATATCTTCGAGATCATTGATATCCTGATGAAAGGGGTGATGAAGCGGCTGACCAATCTCGGCTTCTCGCTGGAACTCACCGAGGAGGCGAAGAATTTTATAGCTGATAAAGGATACGATCAGCAGTTTGGCGCGAGGCCCCTGCACAGGGCGATCCAGAAGTACCTGGAAGATCCGCTTGCGGAGGAGATCCTTGCCATGAACATCAAGCCAGGGGATGTTATGGTCGCTGACCTCGATAAAGAAGAGCAGAAACTCAAGTTTACGCTGAAGGAAGGAGCAAAACCTGAAAAATCTCCCGCCCAGTAGCGCTAGGAAATAGAGCTTAATGCCGGTGAACATCACCGGCATTTTTTTTGCCTTGAGCCATGTTATCTTCCACGGCAGGCATAGTGAAATAGGCGGAATCCCAGGAGGTTTTTCCGCGTAATTATGATGCTGCATATCTTGGAAAGCTGATTGAATTGACAGATTTTTGCTGCTGCATCATGAAGTCGAAAAAGATCATCATTACCATCGACGGGTGGTCATCCTGCGGGAAGAGCACACTGGCAAGGCAGCTGGCCAGTAAGCTCGACTATACCTATATTGACAGTGGGGCGATGTACAGGGCCATTACCCTTTACTTCCTTCGAAACCATGTGGACTGGGAGTCCACCCGGGAAGTGAAGCAGGCGCTGAAGAACATTGACCTCAAGTTTGCTTTCAACCCCAAATCATCACGGAGCGAGATATTCCTGAATGATGAAAACGTCGAGTTTGTGATCAGGGATCTGGTGATTGCAGAAAAAGTAAGTGATGTGGCTGCGATCAAGGAAGTTCGGGAGTTTGCCGTGGAGCAACAAAGGCTGATGGGGAAGGGAAAGGGCATCGTTATGGATGGCCGCGACATCGGCACTACGGTATTTCCGCAAGCTGAGTTGAAGATCTTCATGACGGCGGATAACTCCGTTCGCGTGGAAAGGCGGTTCCGCGAATTGTTTGATAAGAATCCCAACGTGAGTATCGACGAAGTGAAGAGTAACCTCGAAATGCGCGATTACATTGACTCCCATCGGGAAGTGTCGCCATTACGGCAGGCTAAATCCGCAGTTGTGCTGGACAATACCACCCTGACTCCCGAAGAGCAGCTTAAGCAGGCCTTCAAATGGGCCCGCGAAAAGATCAGGGATAAGTCCGCCTAAGGCGAAGTGGATCAACGTACTGTCTTCTGAACTACAGATATTCCTTGATTACCCTGTCGAATGGAAGGGCATGCCCAAAAAATCCATGAATTTTTCGCAGTACACCCTCCACCATACTGTCCGGGCAAGACGCGCCGCTGGTTACCAGGATACGCACCGGCTCAGTCGCAGGAAGCCAGTTGCTGACAATGGATTCTTCCCTGGTCCTCCAGTTCCCATGAAGGATCTCCTGGCGGGAGAGGATATCGTCCGCGGATCTTACAAAATAGGTGGGCAGTTGATTTTCGCAAAGTTCCACGAGGTGCGAGGTGTTTGAGCTGTTCCGCCCGCCGATCACGAGCGCAAGGTCCGCTTCCTGTTTCAACATGCCGGCTACCGCTGTCTGGTTGTCGTTCGTGGCATAACAGAGGGTGTCCCGTGTATCCGCAAAGCGTTCGCTGATACTGGTCTCATCGAGGGCGAAATGCTCCTTAACCGTTGTTTTTAAATAGTCTGCGATGGCTTGTGTGTCGCTGGCCAGCATAGTGGTTTGATTGACTACGCCAAACCGCTGCAGGTGGACAGCTACATCAAACCCTTCCGAATACCTTCCCGCGAATTCCTCATAGAACCGGTTCTGCGGTTTTTCACCGGTGATGTATTTAGCCAGCTCAATGGTTTCATTCATGTCGTTTACCACCACGGAAGGCGCACTGGCTGAGCTGTGTGAAAACGTAGCCCGCGTTTCTTCATGCGTAGGCTTGCCATGGATGACAATGCTGTAGCCTTTCTGCGCGATCTGTTCCGATCTGTTCCAGACTTTCTCTACAAACGGACAGGTGGTGTTGTACTTTTCAATGGGGATCCCCAGGGTCTTTAATTTCTCCTCCATGGGAATGGTAGTACCAAACGCCGGGATCAGTACAATGTCTTCTTTCGTGATCTCATCCAACGGCACGAGCTCCTTGCCATAGGTATCCATCAGGAACCGCACGCCAAGGGCATTAAGGTCCTGGTTCACAAATGGATTGTGGATCATTTCGCTCAGCAGGAAAATCCTTTTGCC
>JBBAJN010000033.1:0-1754 GCA_040404045.1 Chitinophagaceae bacterium | reverse complement strand
TGCCGGGGTTTTCCTCAACAGTACGGAAAGCTATCTCAATAGCATTTTCAACGCCATAACAGAAACCGAAATGCCGGGCAAGAAAAAACTGGACGGCCCCCAGGTCGATCAAAGTGGGCGAGAAGTCTTTTTTCAACTTGTCATCGGCTTTTCTCTGTTGCTTGATGGCAGAGATCAGCGAACTGCGGTAAGTGGTTGGAACGTTGAATGTTTTCATGAACGACCGAAATGGATTGGCGAATTGACTAAATGTCAAAATTAACGATTTGTGGTTATACAGGACCGCTATCGTCTTTATCTCAATTTGCTAATCAGCCAATGAGCTAATTAGCCAATCTTCTGTATTTTGCCACCATGATGTTTGAAAAACTACCGTGGGTGCTCCGTACCAATGTGTACGAAGTCAATTTGAGGCAGTATACCGAAGCAGGAGATTTCGCCGCATTTCGTACCCATCTTCCCAGGTTGAGGGATATGGGCGTACACACCCTTTGGTTTATGCCCATCACTCCCATTAGTGTCCTGAAGCGGAAGGGTTCCATGGGCAGTTACTATGCCTGCGCAGATTATTTGTCGATCAATCCGGAATTCGGCACGCTCGCTGAATTTAAGGAGCTGGTGGCTGAGGTTCATGCACTGGGGATGAAACTGATCATCGACTGGGTAGCCAACCATACGGGGGCCGATCACAGCTGGACACGATCGAACCCGGATTTTTTCATCCGCAACGCAGAAGGTCAATTTTATGATAAGCATGGTTGGGACGATGTCATCGACCTAGACTACGGCAATGCGGAGATGCGGGCCGAGATGATCCGCTGTATGGAGTTCTGGGTAAGGGAATGTGATATTGACGGGTTTCGCTGTGATATGGCTATGCTGGTACCACTTGATTTCTGGATGGAAGCGAGGACTCGTCTGGACCAGGTGAAGAAGCTGTTCTGGCTGGCTGAGTGCGACCAGTGGAATGATCCCGATTACCTCCGTGTGTTTGATGCGGCTTATACCTGGAAGTGGATGCATACTTCGCATGAATATGTACTATACCACAAGCCTATCGAAACGCTTAAGGAGGTATTGTATGGATACAGCGCACTGGAGCCCCTGGATTCCGTGAAGGCTTGGTTCACCAGCAACCACGACGAGAACAGCTGGAATGGCACTGAATATGAGAAGTATGGAAATATGGCGCTACCGATGGCAGTGTTCTCCTGCTTATGGAACGGGATCCCCTTGTTGTACTCGGGACAGGAATTGCCTAATCAAAAACGACTGGCTTTTTTTGAGAAGGACCCCATCGCCTGGACACATGAGCCCCAACTCCACGGGTTATATAAAACGCTGCTCAATCTAAAATACGAACATCCAGCCCTGGCGGCAGGGTTGAAGGGTGGGGTTACCCGGTACCTGAACACGGACCATGCTGATAAAGTATTTGCCTTTACGCGCAGCTTTGATTCGGCGGAGGTGGTGGTGATGTTGAATTTTTCAGAATGGCCCCTTGATGTGAAGTTGTATGAGAATCTGGATCTTTCAGGATACCGTGCCATTTTCAATGTAGAGACACTGAGTTCTGGCTATCCCTATACTGTACTGCTTCCGGGTTGGGGCTTCGCCGTATGGGCGAAATGAGGCAGGGGTCCAAGTTGCGGGAAAGTAAAAGCTTGCCAGCGAAATGCAATAAAAAAAGGCCGGGAGATCCCGGCCTTTTCATTCATATCAGTTTTTCTGCCTTTATTTCTTCTCGATCACAT
>JBBAJN010000032.1:0-24869 GCA_040404045.1 Chitinophagaceae bacterium | reverse complement strand
GGATCTACTTCTTCTTTGATACGAATGAGTTGTCCGTTTTGCTCCAAATCCAATAAACAAGCTTCTAAACTAGAATAGGCCATTCTTTCTTAATTGAGTTGCAAAAATAACTTAAATTTGACTATGACTCGTTTAAGTGTAAACATAAATAAGATCGCTACCCTAAGAAATAGTCGTGGAGGCAATAATCCCGACTTATTAAAAGTAGCATTGGATTGTGAGCGTTTTGGTGCAGAAGGTATTACTGTGCATCCAAGGCCAGACGAGCGACATATTCGTTACCAAGACGTTTATGATTTAAAGCAAAATATACATACAGAGTTCAACATTGAAGGCAACCCGCTTGAGCAAAAATTTATTGACCTCGTGCTGGAAGTTAAGCCCACCCAGGTCACCCTGGTCCCCGACCAGCTGGGCCAACTGACATCCGACCATGGCTGGGATACGGTTAAGCACAGGCAATACCTCTCCGAAACGATCAGCATTTTCAGCCAGGCGGGCATCAGGGTGTCCATCTTTGTAGACCCTGTGGAAGAGATGGTTAAAGGGGCTGCGGAAACAGGAACTGACCGAATAGAATTATACACAGAATCTTACGCCAGGAATTTCGCGACCAACAAGCAAACAGCTGTAGACCCTTATGTAGCAGCGGCGCGGATGGCGGTATCATCCGGATTGGGGATCAACGCGGGGCACGACCTCGACCTGCACAACCTGAAATTCCTGCATAGTCATATCCCCGAAATGGACGAAGTGAGCATTGGACATGCCCTGATCTGCGATGCAATTTATTTGGGATTGGAGAACACAATTCAACTTTATAAAAGACAATTGATGTAATTTGAATCGTCTTTAAAAATACACATATATGAAAAAGATCCTGATGTTTTCGTTATTGACGGCGATTGTGGCCGTTACCGCTTGTGCCCAGCAACCGAAGGCAAGTCCTGCCCAAAAAGCCACTGGCAAAATTGGAAAGGCAAATATCACCATCAACTACAGTTCGCCTGCAGTAAAAGGAAGGAACATCTTTGGGGACCTGGTACCTTATGGCAAGGTTTGGAGAACCGGAGCCGATGAGGCCACCGTATTTGAGACCGACAGCGACGTGATGATCGAAGGGAAAAAACTGGCCGCCGGAAAGTACTCCCTGTTCACCATCCCAGATGCAAACAGCTGGACTATTATTTTCAATAAGACATGGAACCAGTGGGGCTCTTACAAATACAAGGAAGACGACGACGTATTGCGTGTAAATGCCAAACCCAAAAAGAGCGCAGGATTCAACGAGCAGCTGAAGATTGAAGTAGGCAAGGACAACAAGGTTAAAATCATGTGGGCGGATACCGAGGTCGCTTTCGATGTGAAAGGTTGATTCTCGTCACCAAAAATAAAAAACCTCAAAGACGATGTCTTTGAGGTTTTTTTATGCTCAATACCATGATTAGTTCAAAAGCTCCTGCAATTTCCTGAGCAGCTCTTCACCCCTCAGGTTCTTGGCAATGATCTTGCCATTTGGATCAAGTAAGAAGTTCTGCGGGATGGACTCTACTTTATACTTTTGCGCCACTTCATTGGCCCAGAACTTCAGGTCGCTAACGTGTGTCCAGGTCAGTTTATCGTCGGCAATAGCTTTGATCCATGCATCCTTAGCCCTGTCGAGGGATACCCCGAGTACCGTAAAGTTCTTAGACTTATATTGGTTAAAGGCCTTTACTACAGTAGGATTCTCGATACGGCAGGGCCTGCACCAGCTGGCCCAAAAATCGATCAGCACATATTTCCCACGGAAAGATGAAAGCGAAACCGGCGTTCCGGATGTATCATTCTGTACAAAGTCAGCCGCTTCGGTACCAATCCCTCCAATTTTACTATCAGCGATGTTCCTGGCCAGCAGGTTGCCGAAATAACCCTTCTTCACTTCGGGACTGAGGGCATTGTACCTTCTTTCGCTAACCGCCACTTCCGGCTTCAACTGGGTAGCGATCATGGCAGCAAACGGAGACACATATGATGAGGGGCGGGCATTGATGAATTTGTCCGTCCTGTCCTGGATATTCACCAACAGGCTCTCGTACTCTTTCCGAATCGCCCCATTAGGATCGGGCTTGCCGGCATTGATATCTTTCACAATAGCAGTGAGTCTTTCAAAGTAAGGGGAGAACTCAGCATTGAACGCCGCAAAATCAGTATGCGACGGCGAGCCTTTCACTTCAGCGTTCGCAATGGCTTCTACGATACCATTGACCGTAATATTTGAATTATCGAGAAAAATAGTCAGCCGTTGTGTTTTATCGCCATAAGTCAGGATGTGTATATAGGGCTCCATGACTTTACCTTGCAAGGTGAAAATTCCTTTAGCTGATTTTCCTGTTGCAATAGGTTCGCTGTTCACATCGTCAACATAAAGTCCCACTTCCGAACCATCGGCCAGCCCCTTGATATTTCCCTTGATGGTAAATCCGGCAGACTGGGCCAGCAGGCCCAGCGGGAGCAGGATAGTGACCAGTAAGAATAAACGCAGTTTCATTTGGAATGTCTTTTTTGTAGAACGTCAATTACTTCTTGTAATGTATGTCCTTTAATGTTAAGCAAAATTAAATAATGGAACAGCAGGTCCGCGGCCTCACCGAGGAACAATTCCTTGTTGTCATCCTTTGCTTCGATCACCAATTCAATGGCTTCTTCCCCAACCTTTTGGGCTACTTTATTTATTCCTTTTTCGAAAAGCGAACTCACGTAAGATGAAGGATCCTGGCTCTTCCTGCGTAGCCTGATGATCTCCTCCAGGTGGGCCAGGAAATCGCCCGGGTGGTTGACCTCGCTCCAACAGGTGTCAGCGCCGGTATGGCAGACCGGGCCTGTTGGTATCGCTTTGATAAGCAGGGTATCCATATCGCAGTCGGGCGCCATCGACTTGAGCTCGAGAAAATGCCCACTCTCCTCCCCCTTCGTCCAGAGCCGGTTTTTGGATCGGCTGAAGAACGTGACCTTGCCGGTGGCCATGGTTTTATCCAGTGCCTCCTGGTTCATATAGCCCAGCATAAGCACTTTATGGGTATTGAAATCCTGTATCACAGCAGGAACCAGCCCATCAGGGGATTTGGCAAAGTCGATATTCATGGTGCAAAGATAAACCAATTGGCTAATTAGCTAATTAGCCAATCAGTCAATCTATAAGCGAACCGAAACCCCATGCTCTTTGAGGTAAGCTTTGAGGTCCGGGATCGCGATCTCCCGGAAGTGAAAAATACTTGCGGCAAGGGCGGCATCTGCATGGGCGATATTGAAAACATCGGTAAAATGTTCCATCGTTCCTGCACCGCCGGAAGCGATCACCGGAACCGATAAACCGCGGGAAAGCCGGCCCGTGATATCGAGGGAAAAACCAGCTTTAGTGCCATCATGATTCATAGAGGTAAGCAGGATTTCGCCTGCGCCGCGGGCTACGCCTTCCCTGGCCCAGTCCTCACATCTGATTTCAGTTTTCACACGACCGCCGTTCAGGTACACGTACCACTCCCCGTCGGCTTCCTGTTTGGTATCGATGGCAAGTACCACGCATTGAGATCCGAATTCGCCGGAAAGTTCGTTGATCAATTCGGGCCTCCTGAATGCTGACGTATTCACCGAGATCTTGTCGGCACCATGTTGCAGCAAAACCTGCACATCTTCAATGCTGCTGATGCCACCGCCAACGGTAAAAGGAATATTGATATGGTGGGCGATGCGTGATACCAATTCGCTGAGCGTTTTACGCTTTTCATGGGTGGCCGTGATGTCCAGGAACACCAGCTCATCTGCACCCTGCCGGGCATACTCGGCACCGAGTTCAACAGGGTCCCCTGCGTCCCGCAGGTTGACGAAATTGGTACCCTTCACTGTTCTGCCATCCTTGATATCCAGGCAGGGTATGATGCGTTTCGTGATCATGCATTGAATTTTTTCAGCTGTGCAAACGTAATTCTGCTCTCATAGATGGCTTTGCCGATGATCACGCCATAACACCCGGCTTCCTTGAGCTTATGCAGATCATCAACCTCAGTCACACCACCGCTGGCTACCAGTTTAATATCCTTGTTATAGCTGAGTATCTTTTTATAAAGGGGTGTTGCGGGCCCTTCGAGTTTACCGTCCTTGCTGATGTCCGTACAAAAAATATAGTGCAGCCCCTGTTGTGTATAGCTGAATATGAACTCCTGGACATCCTGGGTGGTGGTTTCCAGCCAGCCGCCGACGGCGATCTTCTCGTTCCGAACGTCAGCGCCAAGGAAGAAACGGTCTGCCCCATAATGATCCAGCCAATCGGAAAATACGGCGGGCTGTTTCACCGCCATGCTGCCCACAGTGACCCAGCTGGCGCCACATTCTATGATCCGCTGTACGTCTGACTCCTGCTTAACACCGCCACCGAAATCCACTAACAGGGAAGTCCTGGAAGTAATTTGTTCAAGCACTTTCCAGTTGACCACACTTCCTTTCTTTGCACCATCCAGGTCAACTACATGCAGCCTGGTGATTCCTGCATCCTCATACTGCCTGGCCATGTCAACCGGGTCCGTTGGGTAAATGGTCTTCCTGGCATAATCGCCTTCTGTCAGCCTCACGAGTTTACCTTCAATGAGGTCTATCGCCGGTATGATCTCCATATCAGAGTGTAATGAAATTTTTTAAAAGTTTCTCCCCGGCCTCCGCGCTTTTTTCCGGGTGGAACTGCACCCCATAGAAATTGCCCTGGTGCAATGCCGCACTGTACGGAATGATGTAATCCGCTACGCCGATGGTATGCAGACCCTGCGCGGCATAATAACTGTGTACGAAATAAAAGAAGCTTCCCGCAGGAATGCCATCAAACAATGCAGAACTCGTGGAATCCACCCGGTTCCAACCGATCTGGGGAACTTTTACACCGCTGCTTTCAGGAGAAAACCTTTTCACTGGCTCATCAAAAATACCCAGGCATTCCGTGTCATTCTCTTCTGAGTGCAGGCACATCAGCTGCATCCCCAGGCAAATCCCAAGCACGGGCTGCCTGAGTTCTTTAAGCAGTTGATCAAGTTGACGCTCGCGCAGGTATTGCATGGCCGTACTCGCTTCACCCACACCTGGAAAGATCACACGTTCTGCCTGCCTGATCTGTTCATGGTCATCCGTGACTTGAGCCTGCTCCCCGATCCGCTCGAGGGCATATAACACAGACTGGATATTCCCGGCATTATACTTGACAATCACTGTTCCGTCCATACTAGCTCAGTACTGATGATAAAAATGTTTTCGTAGCCTCTCTGATATCTGCAGCACCATCAATGGCCCTGATATAAGCGGTACCTATGATCGCGCCATTCGCATGGGCCGAGGCGGACCTGAAACTCGCACTGTCCTTGATCCCAAAGCCCACAAGCACCGGGTTCTTCAGCCCATAACTTCCGAGCCGCTGCAGAAAGCCACTCACGTCCACCATATTCTTCGCAGAACCCGTGGTGGAGGAAGATGACACGGCATACAGGAATCCAGAGCTCAGCTCATCCAGTTTCTTCACGCGTTCCGGTGCTGTTTCCGGGGTGACCAGAAAGATAAAATCGAGGCCATATCTTTTTATGACTGCCCCGTACTCCACTTCAAATTCATATTCCGGAAGATCCGGCAGGATAAGCCCGTCCACACCCGCAGCAGCTGCATCGGCACAGAATTTCTCGAAACCATACTGCAATACAGGGTTCATATAACCCATCAGTATAACGGGAACGGATACCTGGTCCCGAAAATCCTTTAACTGGGAGAACAGCAGTTTCAGGTTCATGCCGTTATGCAGCGCCCTGCTGCTGCTTTTCTGGATCACTTCGCCATCAGCCAGAGGATCGCTGTATGGCATACCGAGCTCAATGATATCGGCCCCGTTCTCCTGTAGCGCTTTCATTACCTGCAGGGTACTATCGAGCTCCGGAAAACCGGCGGTGCAGTACACATTCAGCACATGGCTTTTCTTCTGTTCGAATAATATTTTTAAACGCGACATGATCAGAGATTGAGTTCTTTCATATAGGTGGCCAGATCCTTGTCTCCCCTTCCACTCAGGCAAACGATCACCTGGTCTTCTTTACCTGCCTTCAGGTCTGGCAGTATGGCCAGGGCATGCGCCGTTTCCAGTGCAGGGATAATGCCTTCTATTTGCGCCAGTTCAACAGCCGCGTCAAGTGATTCTTTATCTGTTGCGCTAAGGAAGGTACCACGACCAGACTTAAAAAGATGCGCGTGCAAAGGACCGATGCCGGGGTAATCCAGCCCTGCAGAAATGCTGTGCGGCTCTACCACCTGGCCATCATCCGTTTGCATGACGAGGCTCTTGCTGCCATGGAGGATACCTGGCTTCCCGAGTGCTGTGGTAGCCGCCGAAAGTCCGGAGAACACGCCCTGGCCCGCCGCTTCCACCGCTACCAGCTTAACCTGCTCATCATCCAGGAAATGAAAAAATGCCCCTGCGGCATTGCTGCCTCCGCCTACGCAGGCCACAACATGTGTGGGCAGGTCATTCCCTGTTTTCTCCTTCAGCTGCCAGCGCATCTCTTCGCTGATGACAGACTGAAAACGCGCCACCATATCCGGATAGGGATGGGGCCCTACTACGCTGCCAATAATATAGTGCGTATCATCGGGATGGTTGATCCAGTCCCTGATGGCCTCATTGGTTGCATCTTTCAAGGTTTTACTGCCACTGGTGGCCGGCCTCACTTCGGCCCCCAACATTTTCATCCTCGCCACATTAGGGGCCTGCCGCTCAATATCTTTCTCTCCCATGTAAACGATGCAAGGCAAGCCTTTCAGCGCGCACACGGTAGCTGTAGCAACGCCATGCTGCCCGGCGCCTGTTTCAGCAATGATCCTTTTCTTTCCCAGCCTGATGGCCAGCAGTATCTGTCCAATGGTATTATTGATCTTATGAGCCCCTGTATGGCAAAGGTCTTCCCGCTTCAGATATACATTGGTATTCAGCTTACGGCTGATATTGCCTGCATAGTAAAGGGGCGTTGGCCTGCCCACATAATCTTTCAGCAGCGCCCTGAACTCTTCCTGGAAGTCGGCCGAGTGGATAATACCCAGGTACTGAGACCTGAGTTCCTCCACATTACGGTGCAACATCTCGGGAATGTATGCGCCCCCGAAAGACCCATAATAGCCCTGTTCGCTGGGCTTGTATTTTAAAAGTTGTTCCATCTTTATCCGTTCAATTCGTCCAGAAATAATTTCAGTTTGTTCATGTCCTTGACACCCGGGGAAATTTCAAACCTGCTGTTCACATCAACGGCAAACAGGTCCCGCTGCTCCCCGGCAAAAACCTTTAAACGGCCAGCATCTTCCGGGCAGATACCACCACTGAGAAAATAGGGTTTTCCAACCCGTACCTTCTCCAACTGGCTCCAGTTGAAATGCTGCCCGGACCCTCCGTACACAGCGGCTTTATCCTGGCTGGCATTTCCCGCCCAACCATTATCGAACAGATACATATCGGTATACTCATGGTAGGGATAGATTTTCCATTCAACATTGTCGCTTTCCCCCACCCTAAAGGCCTTGATGGTATTTACATGGTTGCTGACCTGCTCGCAAAACTTAGGTGATTCATCACCGTGCAACTGCACCATATGCAGGCGCCATGCGTCAACGGTTTTCAGGATCTCCTCCAGGGACTCATTGACAAACACCCCTACCCGGTTAATGTTCATCTTCTCCCTTTTCAGATCGATCGCGCTCAGGTGGAATTTCTTGATATACCTTGGCGATTTCGGATAGAAGATCAAACCGGCGAACTGCACACCCCATTCATCCATTTGCAAGATCTGGTCCAGCCTGGTCATTCCGCATACCTTTACCCTCATTCAAGTGTTTTTATTCGGTCTGCAAATGTTTTAAATGCAAGCCCCGGATCCTCTTCCTTCATAAACCGCTCACCGATCAGGAACCCTTCAAATCCAACCGCCCTGAAACTGATCACATCTTCCGGCTCCCGTATACCACTTTCTGCAATTCGCAGGGCTGCCTTACCGATCTTCTCTGCCATGCTCATGCTCTTGTCCATATCCACCTCAAAGGTTTTCAGGTTTCGGTTATTAATTCCTACCATGTCAGTAAAAGCATTCATATGATCAAGCTCCTCTTCGGCATGCAACTCCAACAACACTTCGAGTTGAAGGTTGTGTGCAAACGAGGCCAGTTTCAATACTTCGGAAGGACTTAGGCAGGCCGCGATCAGCAAAATAACATCTGCTCCCATCGCGCGCGCTTCAAGCACCTGGTACTCGTCTACCATGAAATCCTTACGCAAGATCGGAACATTATTCATTCGGGCCTGCTGAAGGTCTGCTTCTGACCCCCCAAAATAATCAGCGTCAGTCAACACCGAGAGTCCGCTTGCGCCATATGCCGCGTATTTACCCGTTACATCTGACACATCTGCATCTCCATTGATGATCCCCTTGGAGGGAGATCTTCTCTTGAATTCGGTGATGATGCCTGTTTTTAAAGGATCGCGAAGTGATCGCTTGAGGCTCAAGGTATCTCGATGGAAGAAAGGACTCTGCTCCAGCAGGTGCTCCGGCCTTTCCGCCTTCCTTCGTTCCACCTCGATCCGTTTGCTGGCAATGATCTGGTCAAGGATATTCATTACTGGATCGATATTAATTTTGTAAAAGCGCCATAGGCCCTTCCGGACTCCAGGCTTTCCACGGCATCCTGAAATGCATGATCATAGTCTGTATAATCACCGGTATTGAACAAGCCCATGGCTGCGTTGGCCAAAACCACCGCGTTCTGGGCCCATGAGCCTTCCCCTTTCAGCACTTTGATAAAGATCGAGGCGGCTTCCTCTGGTGTGTTCCCGCCAAAAATATCTGTAGGCAGCACCATCCTTTTACCCAGTTCTTCCGGTGTCATGATCCTTTCTCCCAGGTTGGTCACCACCTTGGTATCTCCCGTCAGGGAGATCTCATCGTAGCCGTCCAACGCATGGATGATGGTGAACTTCTGGCCCGTTTCCTGCAACATGTAATTGTAGATCCTAGCCATCTCAAGGTTGAACACCCCGATCAGCTGGTAGGCAGGCTTTGCCGGGTTCACCATGGGGCCCAGCATATTGAAGAAGGTTCGCACCCCCAAGTTTTTCCTGACAGGCGCCACGATCTTCAGCGCAGGATGGAACAATGGCGCGTGCATGAAACAGAAATTCGCCTGGTCCACTTCCCGTTTCAATTTGGCCGTATCGTTCTGCAATTTATAGCCCAGTTGTTCCATCACATTGGAAGCGCCACTGATGGAGGTGGCACCATAATTACCATGTTTGGCAACTTTCCTGCCGGTACCTGCAACAATGAAACAGGAAAGCGTTGAGATGTTGAACGTATTCTTGCCATCGCCCCCGGTGCCTACAATATCCGTAACCTTAAGGCCGTCCAGGTCCACGTTGACGCAAAGTTCCAGCAGCGCGTCCCGGAATCCCTGGAGTTCCGCGATGGTCACACTGCGCATGAGATAGACGGTCATGAACGCCGTGATCTCATGTTCATTATAGATGCCCCTACTGATGTTCAGCAACACCTCCTTAGCTTTCTCGCGGTCCAGCGACTTATATTCAAACAAATACTGTAGGACTTTTTTCATATCAATTTTTTAACCAGTTCCGCATCATTTTCTCTCCGTCCGGTGTCAGCACGCTTTCAGGATGAAATTGAACGCCTGTTACATCGAATCGTTTATGCCGCATGGCCATGATCAACCCATGATCGTCATATGCCGTCACTTCCAGTGCATCGGGAAGTTGTTCTGTACTCACCACCCAACTGTGGTAACGACCTACATCAATGGTCTGGGGCAGCCCTTCAAACACACCACCTGCATTTTTCTCTATGTGGACAGGTGTGGCAATGCCATGGTAAACCTGGCTCAGGTTCACGAGTTTGCCTCCAAATGATTCCCCTATGGCCTGGTGCCCGAGACAAACACCGAGAATGGATTTACTGGGTGCATACAGATTGATCAACTCCAGCAACTGACCCGCTTCGGAGGGAATACCCGGTCCGGGTGACAAGATGATCTTATCATAATCCTTCACCTGTTCCATGGGAAGCTTGTCGTTCCGGTACACATCCACCTTTTGCTTCATGATGTGTTCCACAAGATGTACCAGGTTGTAGGTGAAAGAATCGTAATTGTCGTACACAAGGATTTTCATGACTCAATATTTTCTGCAAATGAAATGGCCTTCTTCAGCGCTGACAACTTGTTGTTCACTTCCTGCAGTTCGCTTTCCGGCTGGCTTGCGGCTACTACACCTGCACCAGCCTGGTAATACAGGGTATTGTTCCTGCTCAGGAAGGTGCGGATCATGATGGCATGGTTGCAATTGCCATCGAAGCCCATGATCCCGATGGCACCCCCATAATAGCTTCTTGCCGTGGGCTCAAGTTCATCAATGATCTCCATGGCCCTGAACTTAGGCGCGCCACTCAGGGTGCCAGCAGGGAACGATGTCGCCAGCAACTCGAATGGATTGGTATTTTCAAACACCTGCCCGGTGACCTCACTCACCATATGGATCACGTGTGAATAATAGTTGATCTTTTTATACTGACTCACGGTGACCTGATTACAGTGCCTGGACAAGTCGTTCCGGGCAAGGTCCACCAGCATCACGTGTTCCGCGTTTTCTTTTGTATCAGCCATCAACTGCTCTGCCAGTTTGGAATCAGTTTCATCGTCCCCGCTTCGTTTATACGTTCCCGCTATGGGATGAATCACCGCTTTGCCATTTTGCACAATAAGCTGGCTTTCCGGCGATGAGCCCATCAGCTTATACTCACCGTAATCGAAATAGAACAGGTAAGGCGACGGGTTAATGCTCCTGAGGGCACGGTACACATTAAAATCGTCCCCCTGGAAGTGCTGCTCAAATCGCCTGCTGAGCACGATCTGGAAAACATTACCCCGGTAACAGCTCTCAATTCCTTTTTCGACCATTCCGCGATAATCGGCGTCTGCCATATTGGAACGCTCTTCCCCCAAATGACGGAAGGGGAATACCGGGACATCCCTGTTCCGGATCAGGGATTCCACAACATCACGCTCGGACGGCACGCCCGCTATTTCGTTCTCCACCAGGTAAAGTTCATCCTTAAAGTGGTCGATTGCGATGATGTACTGATAGAGACGGTACCTCATGAGCGGAATGGCAGGCCCCTGCTCCCTGTCGCGAAGAGGGATCGATTCGAAAAACTGCACTGCATCGTAAGTGATATAACCAAACAAACCCTGGGATGCCCTTACGGGTTTTTCCATCACGGGGTTAACGTCAAACCTGTTCAAAAAATCCTGCAGCAACCCGGGAACTTCCTTCACCCCTTTGAGGCTGACCTTTTCCGGAGGAAGCCCTGGCATCTTATATTCCACCAGCCCCTTGTTCCTGATCTCGATCCCCGCGATCGCGTTGATCCCAATGAACGAGAAACTGTTGTCATGCGCATGGAAGTCGGCGCTCTCCAGGAGTATGGTGTCCCGGAAGCGATCCCGCAACCTCAGGTAGATCCCTACGGGTGTGTACACGTCGGCCAGTATCTTCTTAAACCCTGTTCTGATGACTGTTTTTTTCATTCCGATTGTTCTAGCAATAAAAACTAAAAGGCCCCGATACTATCGGGGCCTAATTATGTTTACACATAGATGCGACACTACCGACCCCTTAAGAGTGAGTATGCCACCACCAATGCTTATTTTGTACATTATTCACGTTTGCAAATATGTGGGAAAATGAAATACCATCCAAAAATTCTTAAAACCTTTGTGAATATCCCGTGGGTAGGGAAATGTTTACAGTGCCATTGAATCCATTAATATTGGACCATGAAATATATCCTTTGTCTATTCATGCTTTGTTTTACATCAGCTGCATTTACCCAATCGGCTGACGCCGTCCTCGGCATCTGGAAACCTTCTGAAGGGAATGGCCATGTGGAGATCTATAAGAACGGGAGCAAATACCAGGGCAAGATCGTGTGGTTGAAGATCCCGAACGACGAGAAAACGGGTAAGCCCCGAACCGATATCAATCATCCCAACGACGCCAATCACAACCGCCCGCTGCTCGGACTGGTCAACTTATGGGGTTTTGAACACAATGGGAAGAACGGATACGAGAACGGCCGCATTTATGACCCCAAGAACGGAAAGGAGTATAAATGTGTGATGACGCTGAAAGATGCAGACCACCTGGAAGTGAGAGGTTATATAGGAATCTCTATGATTGGAAGAACAGACAAGTGGACGCGGGTGAAATAAGTTTGCTTTAAGCAAAATATCCTGTCCCTCCTGCTCGAGCAGTACTGACTTCGCTGAGGGAACCATTGGAACAATTGCCCACTGGCGGAATGCTGGTGATCATGTATTCTTTGTTAACCGGGTTCCTGATGAATTTTGCACAGGCCATCTACTTCCGGAAAGCATTCATCAGATTTCTTCACAACGTTCCCTTCGTGCTCGGCAGATATGGCGAAAGCGGGTCCCGCTTAACGGCCATTTTGATTGCCTTGGCAAAAGCCTTGAAGATGGCTTCGATCTTGTGATGCTCATTCTCGCCCTTGCATTCGATATTCAGGTTGCACCTGGCAGCATCACTGAAACTCTTGAAGAAATGGAAGAACATCTCGGTTGGCATCTCGCCGATCTTTTCACGCCTGAACTCCGCATCCCATACGATCCAGTTCCTGCCGCCAAAATCGATCAAAACCTTGGCTTCGGCCTCATCCATGGGTAGGGCGAATCCATACCTCTCCATTCCGCGTTTGTCTGACAGCAACATGGAGAATGCTTCCCCCAATGCGATCCCGGTGTCCTCAATAGTATGGTGTTCGTCGATATGCAGGTCTCCCTTGGCACGGATGGTCAGGTTCATCTTACCGTGCCTGGCAAGCTGGTCCAGCATATGATCGAAAAATCCGAGCCCTGTCTCAATGGCAGATGTTCCACTCCCATCGAGATCCACCTCCACGAGAATATCTGTCTCGTTGGTTTTACGGCGGTGGCTGACGGTCCGCCTTCCCAGCCGGAGCAGGGTGTAGATCTCCTCCCAGTCCGTAGTTTCCAGAGCGATGGCACGTTTCAGGGATTCAGGATCCTTCACTTCGGCCAGTCCCAATTCGGGTTCATTGGTCAGGAAGATGGCTTTGCAGCCCAGGTTCTTAGCCAGCTCCACATCGGTAGGGCGGTCACCGATCACATAGGAACCAGCGAGATCATATTCTTCATTGTTGATATAACGGTCAAGCATACCTGTACCAGGCTTTCTCGTGGGCTTATGGTCGTGGGGAAAGCTGGTATCGATGTGTTCATAAGCGAAGATGATGCCCTCGCCGGCCATGGCATCCAGGATGAGGCGGTGGACCGACTGGAATTTTTCCATGGGATATGCGTCTGTTCCCAGGCCATCCTGGTTGGTGACCATCACCAGTTCATAATCCAGTTCCCTGGCGATCTTTCCGAGCCATTGAAATACTCCGGGATAAAAACTGAGCTTATCAAAAGAATCAATCTGGTAAGTAGGCGGAGCTTCTTTTATAATGGTACCATCACGATCAATGAACAACACTTTCTTCATACGATAGAATAAATTTAAGATTTTTCATATTGGCCGATCATCTCCACCAGGGCCTTGTTCTCAGCCGGCGTGCCTATGGTGATGCGCAAACTTTCTTCACACAACATCACGCTACTGCGGTCGCGAACCACTACCCCTTTCTCCACCAGGTATCTGTAGATCCCTTTGGCATCAATGGTTTTGACCAGCAGGAAGTTAGCGTCCGAAGGATAAACCCTGATCACCTGGGGCAGGGCCGTAAGCGATTCTTCCAGTTTTTTTCGCTCATCCACAAGGATCCGGATCATGTCGTTCACTTCTTCCACGTGGTCCAGCGCCTTCAACACGAGTTCCTGGGCAGCCTGGCTGATGTTGTAAGGAGGTTTGATCCTGTTCATTACTTCAATGATCCCTTTGCTGGCGAACGCCATTCCGATCCTTAAGGCGGCCAGTCCCCAGGCCTTGCTCATGGTCTGCAGGATCACGAGGTTGGGGTATTCATTCAATTCCGGAATGAATGACCGCTGGCGGGAAAAATTGATATAGGCTTCATCGATCACCACCAGCCCATCAAAATTGTTCAGGATTATCTCGATGTCTTCCCTGTTGAGCGAATTCCCCGTGGGGTTGTTGGGAGAGCAGAGCCAGATGATGCGTGAATTCATATCAATGGCCTGCTCCATGGCATCCAGGTCGATCTGGAAATCTGGTGTCAGCGGAACTTTCTTCAGCGCGATATTATTGATATTGGCACTCACTTCATACATGCCATAGGTTGGCGGGCAGATGATGACATTATCCATTCCGGGTTCACAGAATGCACGGTACAAAAGGTCTATGGCCTCGTCACTTCCGTTACCCAAGAAAATCTGTTCTGCAGGGATGCCCTTGATCGCGGCAAGCTTTTTCTTGACTTCCCATTGAAGGGGATCGGGGTAGCGGTTATACCATTTTGTAAGCGGGGATCCGAGGCTGTTTTCATTCGCATCGAGATAAATGCTGGCTTCACCCTTGAATTCGTCACGGGCGGAAGAATATGGAACCAGGTTCCTGATGTTGGGCCTTATCAATGTATTCAGATCAAAACTCATGGTCTTTTTTTCTATTGTAAACGGATACGTACGGCTTCGGCATGGGCATGAAGGCCCTCGTGTTCAGCCATGGTGATCACGGTACCGGCAATATTCTCCAATCCCTGGCGGGTCAGATACTGAAAGGTAATCTTCTTCACAAAACTGTCTACACTCACCCCGCTGTAGGCCCTGGCATAACCGTGGGTAGGAAGTGTATGGTTGGTGCCGCTGGCGTAGTCGCCCACGGATTCGGGGGAATAATTGCCAAGGAATACCGATCCTGCATTGACCACTTTTTCAGCCAGGATCTCATGATCCCTGCATGAAATGATCAGGTGCTCCGGGGCATATGCATTCACCAGTTCCATCGCGGTATCGATATCATCTATCACAATGGCGGCACTGTTTTCGAGCGCCTTTGCAGCCGTTGACGCGCGGGGCAGTTTTTCCAGTTGGGCATTCATTTTCCCGATCACTGCGTGCACCAGCGACTCCGACGTTGACACCAAAAGCACTTGCGAATCGACTCCGTGCTCAGCCTGCGACAATAAGTCAGCGGCAACGAATGCAGGTTCGGCAGAGGCATCAGCCAGCACGCACACTTCACTCGGGCCGGCAGGCATATCAATAGCTACCCCTGCCTGTTGCACCATTTGCTTGGCCAGCGTGACGTATTGGTTACCCGGACCAAAGATCTTATCCACTCTGGGAATGGTTTCCGTTCCGTAGGCCATGGCGGCGATCGCCTGAACGCCCCCGACCTTATAGATCTTCTTAATGCCTACAACATTGGCGGCGAACAGGATGGCGGGGTGCATGCTGCCATCTGGCAATGGGGGCGAACAGAGAACAATGTTCTTACAGCCCGCAATCACGGCCGGGATACCCAGCATGAGTATGGTCGAGAATAAAGGTGCTGTACCTCCCGGGATATACAATCCAACATGCTCGATCGCGACCGCCTTTCGCTTACAAAGAATACCTTCCATGGTCTCCAGTTCTTCCCCACCCTGCTTTTGTAACGAATGGAATTTCCTGATGTTTGAGGCTGCGGTCACGATAGCTTCTTTCAAAGCAGGGTCAAGGGAGGATACGGCCTGTTTTACGTCCCTTGGCGTTACCTCTAATTTTCGAATCCGCACATGATCAAACTCCGAGGTATATTTTTTTACTGCAGCGTCACCTTTTTCCTTCACCCGTTGCAATATCCTGGCAACGGATTTCTGAATGGGCGCTGTATCGTTGGCAGGCCGCGTCAACAGTGCAGCCCATTTGTCTTTTCCGGGATTCAATACGATCTGCATGAAGAAAATTTAAATGATCATTTTTTCAATAGGGATCACAAGAATGCCCTGTGCCCCTGCATCTTTGAGCTGTTCGATTATATCCCAAAAAGTATCTTCACTTAATACGCTGTGCACACTGCTCCAGCCGGATTCAGCGAGGGGAAGAATCGTAGGGCTCTTCATCCCTGGTAACAGGGAAACGATCTGATCCAGTTTATCATTAGGTGCATTGAGCAGCACATATTTATTCTTCTTTGATTTCTTCACCGCCCTGATCCGGAATAAAAGCCTCTCGAGGATCTGCAGCTTTTCTGCTTCCAAATCATGATTTCGGATCAATACGGCCTGGGAGGCTAAGATGGTTTCCACTTCCTTCAGGCCATTCATGAACAATGTTCCACCGCTACTGACCAAATCAGCCACTACGTCTGCCAGCCCGATGCCCGGCGCAATTTCCACAGAGCCGCTGATCTCATGGATCTCAGCGTTAACCCCGTTATCCGCCAGGAAGCGGGAGACCAGGCCCGGATAGCTCGTAGCGATCTTCTTACCTGCGAGCGAGTGAACGTCATCATACTTCATACTTCGGGGTACCGCTACAGACAGCCGGCATCTGCCGAAACCAAGCTGCTCCACGATGTTGACAGATTTATTCTTCTCCAGCAGCACGTTCTCGCCAACTATTCCGATATCCGCCACATGGTCCTGCACGTACTGTGGAATATCGTCATCCCGGAGAAAAAAAACTTCCAGTGGAAAGTTATCGGACTCCGTTTTCAACCTGTCTTTTACATTTCTTAAATCGATGCCGCACTCTTTAAGCAAGCTTACGGAATCTTCATACAACCGTCCTGATTTCTGAATAGCGATCCTTAGTTTCATATACTGCTAAATAAAAAAGGGCTTACCAGATGTAAGCCCTTTAAGTTTTATTGAATCATGCATAAAACGTCACCGGCCTACCTGTTGGGTAAGAAATGATGGTGATGTCCGTGCACGTAAATAATCATGCCACGAAAATAAGGAAAAATGGAAAATGAACTAATATTTTATGAAATTCGGGGCATGAGATCATTAAGGCTCCTGGTTTTTGTCCTTTCTCTGAGTACCCCAGCCCTCTCGCAAAAGATCGATGATGGTTTGTGGAATGCAGGGCGGGCTTTCAGCCTCGAATTATTGAACAAGGAACAAGTACGCCTTCAAAACCAGCTCATGCTGGTTCAGATCTATCCCGGCTTTGCCGTGGTAAAAGGGCAGTACGACATTCTGCATTCCGGCAACGATTCTGCCTTGGTTTCATTCCGTTGGCCGGATACCGCCACTACCGTACATCGTTTCTTCAGGCGCTTCAATAATCTTCCATCCGCAGGCATGACCCTGTTGTCCGGAAAAGATACACTGCCCCTGACACGCCTTTCAGATGGCCTGCATGCCTCAGTAAAACTGGCCCCTGGCGTAACGCGACTGACCACTTACCAGCTCACCCCTACCAACCAGGCTAAACTGTCGGCCGAAGGATCAATTAAGGAAGCCAATGGCTTTATACTCAGTTTTGCTCCTGAACAACAACAGGGAACGCACAGGGCCTTTGTCAGGCTGATGACCACGGTCACACAGACCAACCTGATCGGGGTTTATCCGCAATCGGTCACCGGAACGATGCAGCAATTGAAATGGGAGCCGGATAGCAACAAAGCCATGGTGATCTGGTATGAGGGCGCTGCGCCGGACTACAAGTTTGAAAAAAAAGTATTGCCTAAACAGCAGCTGCTGTTTGACGATATCAATGTCTTTGACCTGGCCCTATTCGATGTCCCCGATTTCAAGGCCGTGCGTAAAACAGATTTCAGCACAAACAAGAAAAGCGCCCTTGGTTCGATACTCTATTTTATCCTTTTCTCCATACCCTGGCTGATCCTGGTGGGATTTATCGTTTTTCTGCTGAAGAAACCGAAAAAATCAAGTTAGCTTAGACCACTGCCGGAATCTGCCTAAAAAAACGACGCGAAAAAAAAAGCTTTGGTCTGATTCGGCATCTAATTATCAAACCTGAATGTGATGAAAATGAAGAAGATCCTAATGGCCTTGCTCCTGACTGGAGCAATCACTGCACATGCGCAGGACGCCACTTCCTACAAACTTCCTCCCAAAGAGATCATGGAACTTGCCCTCGCTGAACCCACGCCGTCGGTGCTGGTTGACGGCAAGGGCGAATGGATGATCCTTGCCAACAGGAGTCCGCTTTCCACGGTGGAGGAACTGGGCCAGCCCGAAGTGCGGGTTGCCGGATTACGCATCAACCCGAATAATTTTTCCATGAGCCGGATGGCTTCCTTCACTGGCCTGCAGATCCGTAACATCAAAACCAAACAGACCATGGATGTGTCCGGTCTGCCGACTCCCCTGAATGCATCGGGTATCCAGTGGAGTGATGATGAATCCAAATTTGCCTTCGTCCAAACCAACAACACCCACGTAGACCTCTATGTGGTGCGTGTAGCGGAAGGCAAGGCCCTCAAGGTCAATTCGGCTAAACTGAATGGCGTACTGGGCTCACCCTACCGTTGGGTAGGCAATGATAAGCTGATCTATAAAACCGTTCCCGGCGGTGAACGCACCCTGGCCGCCAGGCCCATAGTTCCCAATGGTCCTGTGATCCAGGAAAATCTCGGGAAGGCCGTGGCTTCACGCACTTACCAGGATTTGATCAAGTCGGCCTACGACGAAGAATTGTTTGCTCACCTGGCCACCAGCCAGTTGGTGTTGAACAACATGCAGCAGGAAAAACCAATTGGTTCACCTGCCGTGTACAAGAGCTTTTCTGTTTCGCCAGATAAACGTTTCATGCTGACCGAGACCATCGACAAGCCTTATTCCTACCTCGTCACCTATGATGGATTTCCCTACACTGTTTCCGTGATGGACATGAACGGCCAGGTGGTGAACATGGTTGTAAAAAATCCTTCTGCGGAAGGCGCACCCATCGGGTTCGATGATGTAGTGACCTTTCCCCGCGACCATTCATGGAAATCAGATGAACCTGCTACCATGACCTATGTGGTAGCGCTCGATAAAGGACTTGGACGTTCAAAGGCGGAATTCAGGGATGCGGTGTATGCGATAAACCCACTTACTAAAATGGCGCCGCGTGAATTGTTCAGAACCACCAAACGGTTTGCCGGCGTGGTCTGGGGCGATAAGAACAACGCCATCGTATATGAGAATATGAATGCGAACAGGAAGACAAGGATGAGCCGATTCGATCCCTCTACCGGCAAGCTGGATTCCCTTTTTGAAAGAAGCAGCAACGACGCATATAACGACGTAGGTCAGCCCTGGACAAAGAAGAATGAATTTGGCAGGCAGGTGTTGTTCCTGAATGGTAAGGACATGGTCATGTACTCCACAGGCTCGTCGCCCGAGGGAGACCTTCCTTTTGTACAAACGATGGACATTACCAACGGTAACCGGAAAATGCTTTGGCGCTGCCAGGCTCCGTATTTCGAGTTCATGGTCAAAGTATTGGATCCTGAGAAATTAGTGATCGTGACTTCCAGGGAAAGTCTGTCGGAACCCCCGAACTATTTTATTCGTGACCTGAAAAAAAGATCCATGGTTGGAACCCAGATCACCCAGTTTGGAAATCCATACAAAGCACTTGAAGGGGTCGGCAAGCAAAAAATTTCCTACAAGCGTGGAGACGGAGTAGACCTTACCGGCAACCTATACCTGCCTAAAGGATTTGACCCGCTGAAAGACAAGCCCCTTCCCGTTCTGATCTGGGCCTATCCCCGGGAATACAAATCAGCAGCCGATGCGGCCCAGGTCAGGGGCAGCAAATACATGTATCCCCGTTTGAACTGGGGCTCACCCATATTCTGGGTCACCCAGGGATTCGCGATCCTTGATAATGCGGAGATGCCCATTGTTGGCGAAGGCAATAAAGAGCCCAATGACAACTTCATTCCACAATTGTACCTGAACGCCCATGCGGCCATCCAGCAGCTCGCGAAAATGGGCGTTGGCGACAGTAACCGCGTTGCCGTTGGAGGTCATAGTTATGGTGCATTCATGACCGCTAACCTGCTCGCTCACACGAAGCTGTTCAAGGCTGGCCTGGCCAGGAGTGGCGCCTACAACAGGACGCTCACGCCATTTGGTTTCCAGGCGGAAGAAAGGACTTACTGGCAGGCACCCGATGTGTACTTCAATATGTCGCCCTTCAGTTATGCGGACAAGATCAAGACACCCATCCTGCTGATTCATGGTGAACTGGATAACAACCCCGGCACCTTCCCTATACAGAGTGAAAGGCTGTATAATGCCATTAAGGGCCACGGCGGCACGGTAAGGTACGTGGTACTACCCTATGAGAGCCATGGCTATAGTGGCAAAGAGAACGTGTTGCATATGCTTTGGGAAATGGATACCTGGATGAAGACCTATTTGAAATAATCCCTACATCTCCTGTAAAACGTATGCGCAAAAACATCTCACTGAAATCGGAAAGCCGATTATTCTTTTTAACGCTGGTGATCCTCGGTGTCTGGGCCCTGTTAACAGCCTTCCAGGAAAACCGCGAAGTGGAAACCGGCCTGGGCTGGCTGATCATCGTATCGGGCATTCTGGAGATCGTGCATGGCTTCCGAAGGGCATCGACTGACCAGCGTCATATGGCCTGGAAAAGCGCAGCGATCAGCATCCTGATGGGGGTTTTCCTGATCAATGCGCCGCTGTTCCTGGATAGCGCGCTGGCCATACTGGTAGCAGGGATGCTGATTTTTGACGTGATCAACTACATCAGGTATGCGATCAGGGAGACGGATCCGTTTGAGAAAAAGAAAGACTGGTTGGCAGCGGCTGGCAACCTGCTGGTGCTGGCGCTGATGTTGATCCTGCGCGAACGCGGGGTTCACATCGCATTGGCGATCACTGTCGCCATGCGGATCTTTGGCGCCGCGATCAACATCCTCAGTGCCAAAACAGGTCGTTTGGAAGATGTGAGTGAAGACCTTATGCTGAGCATGAACCTGAACAACAACCAGGAGTTATCCGCGCTCGCGGAACAGCTTGAGCAGGAAGAATCTGCCCGGGCATCGATCGACAGATACTGGATCGGGACTTTTGTCATGGTGCTGTTTTTCATACACTTGGGCAGGATGGGATTTGACCGGAGTTTCCTCGGCATATTATCCCCCCTTGTTGCAGTGATTGGTGACATGGCCATTGCGCTGATCATTTGTTACGTCATCCTCGCCCCCCTGACCAGCGGGTTTCGTTCGATGAGCGAGTCACTTGAGATATGGCTTTGGAAATGGGTGCAGGTCATGCCTCCGGAACAACGGAAGAAATATTCCCTGCGTAACGCAACTGCCTTCCTGCTTACCGCCAGGCTCCGTACGAGGATCCGGCTGCGTAAAGCAGGCTATTCCCTCCGTACTGCATTTCGCACCGGTTTGAAAGTTGGCTTGCCATGGGCAGCCCTGCTGGCGGCCATCATGCCCGTGCTGGGGATGAGCTGGTATTTCGATACAGAAAACTGGGCTTCCGGCGTGTGGGATTCATGGGCAGCAAAAAGAACCGATGAATGGAGATCAGCCATGAGTGCTTCCGTTGGCGTGGAAGCAGGGTCAAAAGCTTTTAAACTGGAACCTGCAGGGGTGAACGACAGTTCAGACTTTTCGTTTGTGGTTGTTGGTGATCCCGGCGAAGGCGATGCATCACAACTCGTTTTAAAAGATGTAATCACCTCCGTTGCAGAAAAGCCGGATGTAAAATTTGTTGTAGTGTCATCCGATGTGGTGTACCCTTCCGGGGCGATGAAGGACTATGAAAGGAAATTCTACCTCCCCATGAAAGGCGTCACCAAACCCGTTTATGCCATACCGGGGAACCATGATTGGTATGATGCCCTGGAAGGATTTGCAGCCAATTTCTATACGCCGGATGCCGCCAGGAAAGCCATGCATGCCAGGGTCAACAAAGACCTGAACATTTCGTCCACTACCCGCGATTATATTGACAAGATGATCTCGAAAGCACAATTCCTGCGCAAGGAGTATAATGTCCCTACCGGTTTCCAGCAAGCTCCATTCTTCCAGGTGAGCAACGATCAGTTTGTGTTGCTCTGTATTGATACGGGTGTAAAAAGGCAGTTGGATTCCCTGGAGATGAGCTGGGTCAAACAGGTGCTGGAGCATTCGAAGGGCAAGTTTGTCATGGCCATGCTTGGCCATCCATTCTATGCCATTGGTGAGTACCAGGGCAGCATGAATCCCGAGTTTGAAAAACTGCACCAACTGCTGCGCTCATACAAAGTGCAAGTAGTGATGGCCGGCGACACGCACGATTTCGAATACTATTTGGAGAAGCCGAGAGACAATGATGGTCATACCATGCACCACTTCGTGAACGGTGGTGGTGGCGCGTATCTGAGCATTGGAACAGCTATGACGAAAGAAGGCGATATGCCCACGTCAGACTATGCCTTTTACCCTAGTCATGATCCGCTGGTTAATAAGATAGAACGCAATACCGCATGGTACAAATACCCCGCGTGGTGGTATACGAAAAAATTTGATGGCTGGCCATTCTCTGCGGAATGGTTATCTGCCGCTTTCGATTATAACGTGGCTCCATTCTTTCAGAGCTTCATGGAGATCAGGGTGGAAAGATCAGCCAACCGCGTTCGTTTCATCCCGTACTCCCAACACGGAAAACTCAAATGGAGAGATATCACCAGCACCGAAGGAGCAAGGCCTGCAAGCGCAGGCATGGACGATATGGTGGAATGGATAATTCCCCTTAAATAAACAAACGGCTTTACATTTTCCCGGCAACAACAGAGTGTCATCATTCCAAAAAACAACCCTTAAGTTTCTCATCGCGCGATTTGAGGTATGCCGAGGGGGTAGATCCCGTAACCTTTTTGAATGCATTGAGGAAGGTATACCTGTTATTGAAACCGACTTTCTGGGCAAGGGCCTCAAATGTATAATTCTGCCACTCTTTGTTTTCTTCCAACTGGGATAACAGGTAATTGATTCTAAATCTGTTCACGTACTCATTAAAATTCATTCCCAGGTGGTTGTTGATGAAGGCCGAGATCTGGTGAACGGGGTAACCTGCCGCATGGGAGAGGTCCGCTATGCTGAAACCATTTTTTAAAAAGGCTTTATCATTCACCAGGAACTGGTCGATCGCCTCACCCAACTTTTGAACAATTTCTTCTTTCAGGTATATGATGCTGCCGCCCCTCTCTTCCACCAATTCAACAGGCAGCGCAGTTCTGATCTCGGGAGCCGGGGCCGGTTCTGAAGAGGGCTGTACCCAAAGTCCCTTAACGCCGTAGATGATCTCGGGTTTAAAAAACAGGAACAGCGCAAAACAAACCGTTGTAAAGTAGATCAGCCCGATGAACATTCTTTCCAGGTCCAGGGGAATATGAAATAAATAGGACACCAGGAATGGCACAATCGCCAAACAAAGCATAAGGATAAGTACAAGAGTCCACTGCATCAGGGATCTGTTCTCTTTCCTGAACTCGGCATTATCGTTGTTATAGAACGTTTCAATCCAAAGTTTTCCCATGGCTGCCACATAACCCAGGGACAGTACCATGCGGAAAATGAAATGAAAGTTGTGGGAAAACAGCCACGACTCCCTGATGATGTAGACATTGTCCACCGTATAGTCATGGATCAGTTTCTGGCGTTTGGTTTCGCCGTCCTGTATAAAGTAGGGAAAGAAATCCACCAGGTACAGCAGTGCTGGCAGGCAATGCAACAGGTCTGTTTTTTTCCAACTTTCCTGCCGTAAAATCTTGTTGATATAAAGGTAGGCCGACGGATAGATCAGGTACAAAACGAGATTTCCAGTGCGTGCGAAATGGGGAAGTCTTGTCATCCACCGTGTTGAAAGCAGGAATATCATCAGGCTCGTGTAGCCTAAGGCAAAAAGGAAAAAACTGAATATCCTGTTAGCGGCGAAATCCTTGCGAGTATAGTTGAAATGGATGAGAAAGATAATGGCGACAAAGCCAATATTAATGATAAAGAGGAAATTCCATGGGTTCATTGAGGAATAACAATCTTTGTGAACGGCTTATTACCCATTCATTTTCCTGGCATCTTCCAGGAACTTGGCCAGGCCAATGTCTGTCAGCGGGTGCTTCAGCAAACCAAGGATCGAGTCGAGCGGACAGGTACAAACGTCTGCTCCAAGTTCTGCCGCTTTCACAATATGCAACGGGCTGCGAATGGAAGCTGCGAGGATCTGTGTTTTATATTGCTGAACGGAATATATATGTGCGATCTGGCCGATCAGTTCCATGCCATCCCAGTTACTGTCGTCAATACGACCAATAAATGGCGACATGTAGGTAGCTCCCGCTTTTGCAGCCAGAATAGCCTGGCCCGCGGAAAAGATCAGCGTGCAATTGGTTCTGATGCCGTTGTCTGAAAACCATTTAAGGGCCTTCACCCCGTCTTTGATCATGGGTACTTTCACCACGATATGCGGGTGAATGGCCGCCAGTTTCTTTCCTTCCTCTACGATACCCTTAAATTCGGTACCGAGTACTTCCGCGCTGACATCGCCGTCCACCAGCTCACAAATGGCTTCATAGTGCTTCATGATCGCCGATTCCCCTTTGATACCCTCTTTAGCCATCAGGGAAGGATTGGTGGTTACGCCATCCAAAACCCCGAGATCGTTGGCTTCTTTGATTTGATCAAGATTCGCGGTATCAATGAAGAACTTCATGACTGTATATAAAGGTTGATGATAATCAAAAAAAAGGCAGGTGATTTACATCACACCGCTCAACCACCTACCCTTGCTGCCTTCCGGCCCTGGGGGAGTTCAGCAGGAGCTGGTCGTGTAAGACCTGCCGGC
>JBBAJN010000031.1:21409-25252 GCA_040404045.1 Chitinophagaceae bacterium | reverse complement strand
GTTTGATCGCCTTATTCATCCTGTTTTCTTCGTGCAGCAAGGATGACAATAATACTGCCGCACCAGCCTCAAAATCAGCACTTCTTTCCAGGAACTGGAAACAAACCGATTTGCTCGCCGGACAGGTGGGATCTGCAGAGGTCAGTGTATTCAATACTTTTTTTGAATCATGCAACAAGGATGATATCTGGCAATTCAAAGCAGACGGCACCTATAAAGTTGTTGAAGGCGCCAGCAAATGCGCTTCTACCGATCCGGATACTGTCACTTCAGGAACCTGGCAATTGACAGACAATGATACCAAGATCATTATCGACGATGTCAGCGAGCCTGCAGAAACACTCACGATCAGGGAACTGACCAGCAGCAGTTTTAGGGCCTCCGGAACCCAGGTCTCTAATGGCACTACGTTTACGGCCACGATCGTCTTTACCGCCCAATAAATTTTTTCTAACCCATACTTCGATCAAGGGGCATAAGCCCCTTTTTTTTATTTTCGGGAATGGAGTTGCAACTTTCTGATATCGTGATCAGGACCATCCGTCCTTCTGACAATGCCGCTATAGCCAAGGTGATCAGGGATACATTGGCTGAATTTGGCGCCAATCATCCCGGTACAGTCTATTTCGATCCTACCACGGACCATCTTTTCGAACTGTTCGATGTTCCCGGAGCGATGTATCATGTGGCGGTGCTGGACAACCGGATCGTTGGCGGGGGCGGGATCTTTCCATCGGAGGGCCTCCCGCCTGAAACCTGTGAACTGGTGAAAATGTACCTGCTGCCTGAAGTGCGTGGCATTGGTCTCGGCAGGAAACTGATCAGCGAGTGCCTGCAAAGGGCTACGGAAACGGGATACCGCCAGGTTTACCTGGAGTCAATGCCGGAACTGACAAAAGCACTGAAGGTTTACGAGATCTTCGGATTCGAATACCTGGATGGCCCCATGGGCAACACGGGACATTTTGGTTGCGAACGCTGGATGTTAAAAACACTTTGACCCGGGGGGCTGCCTTCTGAACAGGCTTCCCTGAGTTCATTTGCTGAACTCCTTATGCCAAAATAATCAAACCATTTTTTTCACTTCGTAAACAGGGCTGAACAGATACTCCCTGCCGCTGGAGACTTCCACACATTTAAATCTTTTTCTGATCTTGGGCCCGCGTCTGAAAACCCGTCCGTCCTTCAGTGAGAAAAGACAGCCCTGTTCAATTTCCTCTACAAAAAACATATCCCTGCCGGCTTTGTCGTACTTCCTGAATGCACGCAGCAGATGGTCCTCTGCACAACTGCTGGCGGCAGGATTCTGCAGGGACACCGCAATGGCGCTGCGTATATCGGCCGGAAATACATCTTCGCCAAGGAACTCCTTCAACAACTGGGAGAACTGGAATTTCCATTCCCTGCCATGCGAAGCCACGCGATGACCGTACCGGTCATAGACCAGCAGGTGGGCGATCTCGTGGATCAGCGTATACAGGAATGCATAGGGATTCAGGTTGCCGTTGACGGAGATCCGGTGATTCTTACCATTTGCTGCATTCCGGAAGTCGCCGAGGATCGAGCTTCGTTCCCTCGTTACCGTTAGATGGATCTTGTGTGTGTGAAGATAATTGGAGACCAGTTCGAATGTTCCTTCCGGGAGGAACTGCCTGAGCGCTTCGAGGGGTGCCTGCTGCTTAGCCATTTGAATTCACTTTCCTGCTCAGCTTCATCAAAGTCTTTATCTCAAGAAAAGTATACACCAGGTAAAGGAACATCAGGGTGAAAAGGCTATGCTTGTTCAAATTCCCTTTGTTCATGAAAGCGTAACCGAATACGGCCACCAGCACAATGAAGAATTTAACCATGAAGCTTCCATAGACGGAACGAAGGAAAGCGGGTGTTGAAGTCGCTTTCAGGCCCCTGTACAGGAGGAAGAACGACAACAACGTCATCGCAAACAGGATGATGTTTCCTATGATGAGGAAATCTACAAAAAATCCTTCACTGGTGAGGGAACGGCGGAAGACGATAATAATAGCATTCAATACAATGAACAACAATACGATCGGACGGGCCGGTGACCCTTTCAGCATATTCTATTTTTTTGAACTGTTCCGGACAACCCCGTAGATCATCCCTGTAATAACGAGCAAAGGTAAGACCCAAACCCATACGGGCATCTTCCACCCAAGGTATTCATCGGCCTTCAAGCCCGCAAAAACCGAAATGCCGATAGCCACCAGGAATTGGGTGGCCATACCGGCATATTGCAATAGGCTGTTCCTCCCCCGGTCGGGACGCTTATTTGGCGAGGGCATGTTTATAGTCATCCTTGGCCATTTCCACCACACTGGCCTCACCCATCTGGCACTGGCCATTGAAAACGACGGTGGGTTCGATCTGCAGTTTGCCAGCCCGGATATCCCCCTTGATGAACGCGCTGCCCCTGAGGTTCAGCAGTTCCTTCACCACGATCCTGCCATGTACTTTTCCCATGATATCCGCGCTCAGGCCTTCAATATCGCCTTCCACCACGCCATCTTTACCGATCAGGATCCTGGCGCCGCCACGGATATTCCCTTTCAGTACGCCGTCTATCCGAATGTCGCCACTACTCTCAATATCGCCGGTAATGGTGGTCCCTGTGCCAATAAGGCTGTTCCCCGAAGGGATCACATTGTCCTGCTCTGTTTTTGCATTTTTGGAAAACATAAGATTGATTTTTCAGTCTGTGGATCTCTCAAGGTTAGGTATTGAAATGGTGGATGTATCAGATTTACCCGGGACATCCCCGCTGAGTACTTTTTTAACATTATCCCAATAGGCTTCCCTATATTTCATCTGCTGCTCCAGGGAGTCTGCCCTGATCTTCATATCTATCATAAACCGCCGTTCCGCTTGGTCGCCGTATCCCGGTATATAGTACTTCAGGGGGGTGAACACGATCAGCGCTACCGTAAGCCCTACCAACACCACAAAAACAGTACAAAGGGCAACGTACACGCTTAACCTGTTGAGCTTGAACGTGGCCACCTCTTCATAGGTGTCGTCATTCATGACCACCAGTCTGTACCTGTTCCTAAGCCGCCTTAAGGTAGCTCTCGTATCGATCAGTTTCGCCATTCCCTGCTATACTTATACGGCAAAATAAGGTAATTTATTGTTGGCCCGTTATTTGGCTATATTTGATTGGCCAAATAATACTATTCTGTACTTCAGGACGTTATATTTAACACGCAACACCTACAAAATCAGCCGATTCGAGTTTAATTTTACGCTAAATCATTGTTTCGTTGATCGCGATTAAAAAATCCAGGTCCGGCTGGCATATCCTGCTTTTTTTCATACTGCTCCCCATGCTGTCTCTCGCACAGCCTGGCGCTGCCGTGAAGCTGGATAAACCCAAGAAATACGAGAACCGGGTGCTGGCCTCTGAAAACCCTACGGAAAAGCCGCTGAACCCAGTTAAAAAAGCTGGTCAAAACCTGAATACCAGGTATAATTTCTATTTCAATTCGGAAAAAAAGATCAACGATATCCTGTTCAATGCCCGCGGCAGCTTTAAGGATAATTTTGCCTCCCTTATCCCCTTTTACAATTACACGCTGGACGGCACGGCCTCCCAGGGAAACGATCTCGATTCCGTGGTCATGAAATGCAATGATGCCATCCTCCTGCACGATCTGAGGAACGATTGGGTAGACGACCTCTACCTGATGATGGGGAGGGCCTATTTCTACAAGAAGAATTTCGATTCTGCAGCCATCACTTTCCAATATGTCAATTACGCTTTCCAGCCCCGTAAAAAAGACGAGATCGGAAACATCAAGTACATCGGCAGCAACAGCAACGAAACCG
>JBBAJN010000031.1:0-21399 GCA_040404045.1 Chitinophagaceae bacterium | reverse complement strand
GTGTACACCATTTCCACGCAGGAAAAGAAAAACATCGTTAACAAAACACTTGGGCACACTCCGGCAAGGAACGAGTCTTTACTTTGGCTGACACGTACATTCATTGAACAGGGGCATTACGGCGAAGCTGGCAGCATGATCGAAACATTTCGCAGGGATGCCAATTTCCCTAAAAGGCTTGAACCTGAACTGAAAGAGATCCAGGCCTACCTGCACTATACCCAGGGCGCGTACGACAGTGCTGCGCATTTCCTCAAACAGGCCCTCGATAACGCAGGCGATGTCCAGGAGAAAGCCCGGTGGGAATACCTCCTTGCCCAGTTGAGTGAGATCAACAAGAATCCCGCCGAAGCAGACGAATGGTATGATAAGGTGATCACCCATACCACGGACCCCATCATGGAAGCCTATGCCCGTATCAGCAGAATCAGGCTGATCACAGGGGACGATGAGGAAAAAAGGATCCAAAATAATCTTGATGAGCTGATGAAAATGGTGAAGAAGTACAAATACGAAGAGTACAAGCACATCATATACTATGCGGCCGCCCAGATGGAACTCTCCCGGGAACAGTTCGATCCTGCTATGAATTACCTGAAGCTGGCAGGGCTCAATAGCGCCAACGACCCCGGCTTCAGGAACAAGGCTTATCTCGAAATGGCTGACCTCGCTTTTGACCAGCGGAAATACAAGGTGGCCGCTATGGGTTACGATAGCATAGACGTGAATGATCCTGTGATCCTGGATCCAGACAGGATACAAGACCGTAAAATATTGTTGGCGGACATCATCCGCAACTACGAAACCATTCGCGTGGAAGACAGTCTCCTGCGGATCGCATCCATGCCTGAACAGGAAAGAACCGCATATGTAAAAAGCCTGGTCAGGAAACTCAGGAAAGAGAAAGGACTGAAAGAGGAGGCCGCGAACCAGGCCTCGTTCATGGGCGGTACAAGTTCTGTCACTGATCCGGCAAAACAAGACCAGCCCGTTGACCTTTTTGCCGATAACAGCGGAAAGGGCGACTGGTACTTCTATAACACGTCCATGAAATCCCGCGGCAACCGTGAATTTAAGTCGGCCTGGGGCAACCGGCCCAATGTAGACAACTGGAGACGGGCATCTGCCATATCCCAACAGATCATGGCACTTCAGCCGCCGGCACGTACTGACATCGCACAAACCAATACTGCTGTAGCCCCGAATAGTAAAACAATGCCGTCGGAACTTACTACGGAAGCGCTGACCGCCAATATCCCCCTCACACCCGAAATGGTTCAGGCATCGAACGATTCCATCGCCCTTGCCCTTCACCTGCTGGGTAAGATCTACCGGGAGAAAACAGGCGATTGCGGGTCGCTGATCACCAATAATGAAGAACTGCTGAACAGGTTCCCACAGTCCGTCTATGCAGAAGAAGCCTTGTTCGGATTGTATTACTGCTACCAGAAAAATGGCAACACAGAGCGGGCAACATTCTACAAGGACTACATGGCCAGGAATTATTCACAGAGCAAGTTCCTGAAAATGATCAACGATCCTAAAAAAACCGATGCGGAAAACAAAGCACGTTCAACCGCAGCAACAAAAAAATACGAAGAGATCTACAACAGTTTCATTGAAGGGGATTTCAATCGCGCGCTTACTGAGAAGAAGAAGGCCGACAGCAGTTATGGGGAGAATTTCTGGACGCCCCAGCTTCTGTACATAGAGTCTGTCTACTACATCAAACAGCGGGAGGACAGCACGGCCATAGCCACCCTCAACAAGCTGATCGCACTCTATCCTGAATCACCGATGAGTATAAAGGCAGGCAACATGATCGATGTTTTGAAACGGAGATCCGATATTGAAAACTATCTCACCAACCTCAATATTGAACGGGCCGCGGCAGACAGTTTCACCGTCACCCTCGATACCGAAAAAGCCCAAACCAAAAAGACTGCCTCCGTAACAGTCGGAGACGAAAAGTTGGTTCCTAAAAAGCCAGAGCTGGTAGCGCCGGAAATTCCAAAAAACAAAGAGACCGTTTCGAAAACACCCGTGAAAGCCGGCGAGGTAAAGGCGGCCAATACTCAACCACTTGTTGCCAAAGCAGATTCATCGTCGTTCAAGATCCCTGTGATGGAAAAGAAAGCCGATGGCTACAGTTTCATACCCACCGAACAACACCTGGTGGTACTCCTGCTCGATAAAGTGGATGTGGTATACATAAATGAGGCACGCAACGCGCTGAACCGCTACAACAGGGAGAAATTCACGTCGAAACCCCTTGAACTGGGGGCCACCACGCCATTTGACGACACCCGGAAAATGATACCGGTTGCGGCTTTCCAGGGTGTAGTGGAGGCGCACGACTATATGACACGTGCCATAAGCAGTGCCGCTTCGGAAATATTCCCCTGGATGCCTAAAGAAAAATATTCTTTCTTTATCATCAGCATGGGAAATCTGGAGCTGCTCAAAACCAGGAAGGATCTGAAACAATACCTTGACCTGTTGCAACAGAACATTCCCTTGAAATAATCATATTTGCCTTATTAACTGAATGCTATGTCGAATGCTGTAAGACTATTCCGGAAGATATTCATTTGGGGCTGGGGACTTTTTCTACTGTTCCTCATCGCTGTTTACCTGGGTGCGTTTGGAAAACTACCATCCCTTGCCGAGCTTGAGAACCCTTCCATGCTCTCTTCATCAGAGATCTACGCCTCTGACGGCACCCTGATGGGTAAATACTACCTCAAGGACCGGACCAATGTAAAATATAACGACATATCCCCCACGGTGATCAATGCCCTGATTTCAACCGAAGATGAACGGTTTTACCAGCACTCAGGGATCGACATCAAGAGCCTTGCCCGAGCGGTCATCTTCCTGGGCAGTGAAGGCGGTGCCAGTACCATCACCCAGCAGCTGGCCAAGAACCTGCTCAACCAGGGAACTTCCAACAAGGCGATCAGGGTGATCGAAAAATTCAAGGAATGGATAGTGGCCATCAAACTGGAGAAGAATTTTACCAAGGAGGAGATCGCCTCCCTCTATCTGAATATGGTGAGCTATGGCGATGAGATCTACGGCATTCGCAACGCGGCGAAGACTTATTTCCAGAAGGAGCCATCAAGACTGAACATCGAAGAATCTGCCGTACTGGTGGGCCTGCTCAAAGGCAATACCATTTATAACCCCAGGAGAAATCCGAAGGCCGCGTTGGACCGCCGGAATACGGTGATCGACCAGATGGTGAGGAATAATTTCCTGCCAGAGGCAGAGGCTGAAAAACTTAAGGTGAAGCCCATCGACCTCAAGTACAAAAAGATGGATGAGAATGCGGGTATCGGCCCCTATTTCCGGGATGTGCTCCGCGATGAGGTGAAAAAATGGTGCAAGGAAAACAAGAACCCAAAAACCGGAAATCCTTATGAAATCTATAAGGACGGACTTAAGATCTACACCACCATCAATCCGCGCATGCAGGAGTACGCCGAGATCGCGATATTCAGGCACATGCAGAACCTCCAGAAGGTCTTCTCCAACCAGTCCAACATCAAGAGTGGCGCAGTATGGGAATCCAAGGAAGGAAAACGGGTACTGGAAAATGCGATGAAGCAGAGTGACCGCTGGCGGAACCTGAAAGAGGATGACCTGTCGGAAGAAGAGATCAGGGCCAGCTTTTTACAGAAACTACCCATGAAGGTATTTGCCTGGAACCAGAAAAGGGAGAAAGACACGGTGATGACGCCCCTTGACTCTATCAAATATCATAAGACGATGCTCCAGACCGGCTTCCTGGTAGTGGACCCTTATAGCGGTGAGGTCAAGGCCTGGGTTGGCGGCATCGATCACAAAACATTCAAATTCGATCACGTCAATATCAATACAAAACGCCAGGTGGGATCAACATTCAAGCCCCTCCTATACACCCTTGGCGTTACCAATGGTTACAATCCTGAAACACCCCTGCCCAGCGGGCCGATCAATATGGGTGACAAGGTGATCACCGGAAGCGGTGGGCCAATGGCGATCTGCCTGGCTTATTCCAAAAACCCCGGCGCCGTATTCCTCATCAACCAGTTGGGCGTACAACGCACCGTAGATTTTGCAAAGCAGTGCGGCATTGAAAGCAACATTCCTGTAGTGCCCTCCATAGCACTGGGTTCAGCCGATATCTCCCTGATAGAAATGGTACGCTCCTATTCCATGTTCGCTGGGCGCGGTTTTAATGTGAAGCCCTATTTCATTACCCGCATTGAAGATCGAAATGGGAATGTGCTGGCCTCTTTCTCTCCGAAGGCAGATGAAGTGATCAGTGAAGCAGATGCCTATGTGATGACCAAAATGATGCAGGGTGTGGTTGACTTTGGCACAGGCAGGGCCCTGCGCAGCGCCTATGGGATTACCAGTGAAATGGCTGGCAAAACAGGTACTACTAACGACAATGCCGATGGCTGGTTCATCGGATTCACCCCCCAGTTACTGGCGGGTGTATGGGTAGGTGCTGACGACCCCTTCCTGAGATTGTTATATACCACCGGTGGCGCCCAGATGGCTATGCCTGCCTATGGCTACTTCTTCCAGGAAGTGTACAAGGATAAAACATTGAACATAGATCCTGCGGCAAAATTTGTGATCCCCGAGACCCTGCGTAATGAAGCGATCTACGACTACCAGGCTCTTACTGGCGGCGAGCAACCTCCTCCCGCCGAAGGCGAAAATGTAGGCGGCGGCAGTTCCTCAGACTTTATTGAGGTACCTGTCAGCGATGGAACGGAACAGGCCTCTGCGGAATCCAAAGAAGTGGTTGACGAAGACGGCGAGAAACCAACAAAAGAGCCTAAAGCCATCATGAAGCCAGACCCAAGACAGAAACCTTCCGAACAAGATACCGTGAAGAAGAAGAAAAAGTTCCTCGAGCGGGTGTTCGGCCGGAAAGAAAAGGAGTAAAAAGAATTGGCTGATTAGCTAATTAGCTAATTAGCTGATTTGTTTTCCAACCACCATCCGTGGCTATTGATACAAATAACTAATGAGCCCATACAAAAATAAAAGAGGCGTCCCTTTGGGACGCCTCTTCGCGTATGACTAAATGAAAAGTTCTTACTGGCTTACTTTGAAGGTCACCCTTCTGTTCTTCGCCCTTCCGGCAGGAGTAGTGTTATCTGCCACTGGCTGGTCAGATCCGAAACCAGAAGCCGTCATCCTGTCCGCAGCCACTTTCTTACCAACGAGGTAAGTTTTTACTGAATTGGCACGCTTCTCAGACAGAGCTGCATTGACCTCGGGTTTACCAGTGTTATCGGTATGCCCTTCAATGACGATCTTAATTCCTGGATAATCCTCGTTGAGGATCTTCACCAGTTTATTGAGCTCTGTTTTAGCACCGCCCGTGAGGATCGCGCTGCCGGATACAAACTGAACGTTCTCAGCCTTGAAATTGATCGGAGGGCAACCACCATTCTCAGGTACACCTGCAATGGTAGGACATTTATCTTCTTCGTCATTCACACCATCGCCATCGCCGTCAGGAATAGGACAACCCTGGTAGCGGGCCAAACCTGGCACCTGCGGGCATTTATCTTCTTCGTCGTTAATACCATCCTTGTCTGTATCAGGAATGGGGCAGCCCTGGTATTTAGCTAAACCAGGAACCTGCGGACACTTATCGTTGTCATCGTTGATACCATCCTTATCTGAATCCGGAACCGGGCAGCCTTCGTATTTGGCAACACCAGGCACATCAGGACACTTATCACTTGGATCCATAATGCCATCATTATCCCTGTCGGTTACTACAGGCGGAGGTGGCGGCGGTGGCGGTGCCACTTCTTTTTTCTTACCAATATTACCAGCGAGGCCTATCCCGTAGAAAAGGTGCCTGGTGGTAGTTCCGGAAATGATCGGAAAACGGTATTGCGCCTGGAGGAGCAGGTAGGTTTCATCAAAGAAATTCACCTGCATACCAAGACCCACCGGCGTATACGCGCCTACATATCCACCCCAGCTATGAAGACCCAAACCGGCAGAGATATAAGGTGATACCCAATAACGATCGGACAGCAATTTGAAATTGGCGTTCACATCCCCTTCCAGGTAAAAACTGTTATTTGAATTGGTGGGCCTGCCGGAAATGGGGTACGACAGAACCGCACCGCCCAAACGGCCCATGATGTCTATATTGTCTGTCAGGCCCTGGGTATAGGAAAGTGCCATACCCGGGTTCATCCTGCCCATTTTATACCATTCCCCTTCTTGTAAAACCTCACTCAGACCCATCGACTTCAGGTCTGCAGCTGTTTCAAAATCATGCAGGGTAAAGTGAACGCCCAATGCTTTTCCTTTCTTGTTTGGATTCTTGACCTGGCTGTATCCGATCAGAACGGGAGCCAGAAACAGGATACCGAGTATAACTTTTCTCATATCAGTCGGTTTGGTGAATGGACGCAAAATTAACCTGTAGTGACCGACCGGAAAAAATTATTTTATAGCCACAGTATGTGGATTCTTGCCGATGACATCCACCCTGACCTTGGAGAGCCCCTTCCCTGTATAGCCTAATTTTTTAGCTGCAGATTTTGACAGGTCAACGAGTCGGGGATTGTTGCGGTGAAGCCTGTCATTTATTTTCACCACTACCGTTTTCTTATTGCTGAGGTTGGTGACCCTGATCCAGGTACCGAGGGGAAGCGAATTATGCGCGGCGGTCATCCCCTTCTGGGTGAAGGTTTCTCCGTTGGCGGTCTTCCGGCCTTCAAACTTATCGGCATAAAAGCTGGCTGTACCATACTGCACCTTGGCCGGGTTGATATTCCGGGTACTGCCAGACTGAGCTTGGGAAACAGCTCCCGCCAGGCAAAAATGAGCCAACAAGCAAATGAGTAAGATTCTTTTCATGTGAACAGTTTGGGTCCAACAATGGCATACCACACGAATTCCGACCCAACCCTGCAAAAACCGGGCAGAAAATGAACCGATCAGGCTTAAAACAGGCTACTTCCGACTGAAGTACCTCATTCTCAACATCTTATCTTCACCATAAATATCTTCGAAAAAACGAATACCACCCTCTTCCGGCACCTCGCAAGTAAAATACCGTAGATAAACGGGCACTTTTTGCCTGAGACCAACTGTATGTTTCTCCTGCCGGGCCAGCCAGGTGGTGACCGAATCGATGGGGGTATTGGTGGTATCCCGGGCGATGAGGTAGCGGGCCAGGCTATCCCATTCCTGGACACGTACGCACCCATGGCTAAGTGCCCGGCTCGGCCTTGAGAACAACGACCGGGCATTGGTATCGTGAAGGTAAACGTCGTACTTATTACGGAAATTAAACTTCATTACGCCCAATGAGTTATCGTCCCCCTGCCTTTGCTTGAACTGGTAAGGGAAGTTGGTTTTACTCAACTTGGACCAGTCGATCAGTGCGGGGTCGATCACGCTATCGTTCCTGTCCACCACCATCAGATTTTCTTTGGCGAGATAACGTATGTCTTTCCTGATCTTGGGGAGCATTTCTTTGAAGATGATGCTGTAGGGAACGGTCCACTGGGGATAGGTCACAAAATTGGAAACCTGGCCATTCAGCACCGGGGTTCGGGTCTTTGGCTGTCCAACGATCACTTTTGATTCAAGCACCACGAGCCCGGAGTCCCAGACCTGCATCTTATAGGACGGCAGGTTAACCCATATGAATGATTTAGGCATCGAATCTGCCAGTTGTTTGTAGCGGTCCATGTTAATGGCGATCCGTTTGAATTTTTCAGGGCCGGTATTATTGAGGGAGGCTACCAGTACAGGGCCCGCCTTACCATCCACTTTCAATCCTCGCTGTTGCTGTGCGGCCCTCACCGCATTGGAGAGTTCCAGAGAATCCGGCATACGCGTATTGAAAGCAATATACTTACCCTCATACAACCGGGTTTGCAACTGCTTGACGAATGCCAGGGAATCTTCTGCGGGAAACTCTACATAGGTATACCGGGTGCGGTCAAGTCCCTGCAGGAAGGCAGGCAGTTCCGCGCGTAAGGCCTGGTAACCGGGATGAATGGGTTCCATGGCTTCCAGGATGACCCGGGGTTGTTCACCGGCTTTCATACGGCTGACGATATCATCATAAAAATCCTGCGTCAGCAATGAATCAGGATTTAGTGAAACGCTGTCCCGCGGCAGCCTTCCTTTGCTGAGGTGGCGGGCAAAGGATGCGAAGGCATCAGACAACAAGATCTCACCGCGTGCCCAAAGCGCAGCATCATTCATCGAAACAGAATCCTGCAATTTCCTGAAAATACCCTCCAGCGATTTCCAGTGATAATCGGAAGGAAATAGCCCGTAGTGCTCGGCATTACCGATCATTAGAAAAAAACTATCAGCCGCAGGATACCATTGTTTGTCCTTCCCCCATATGCGCGTGTATCCATTCCGGTTATAGATGGAAGCGATCTGGGGAGCGCTATAAAGTTCAATAACGTTAGCCTGACCTTTCTCCAGGAGGGCGAGGTCGAGTATGGCTGACATCTGTTCAATAACAGCGGGTTCCAGTTTTGCGGGTTCTTTAACGATCTGCTCTTTGGGGGGCATCGGCCTTCCCGACCCTGCACCGTCACAGGAGACCAATGCGAACATCGCCACACAGATGCAACAGCAGATGACCAGGAAAATCTTCATGAATATTCTGGTTGATTTTAAATCTGGGGCAATATACCCTGAATTTGAATTTCAAATCCCTTACCGCGATCTTATGACACGAAATCGTAACAAAATATTGTAATTTCCAATCTCATACGTCATCATGGGAAAAGAGTGGCTCTCGGGTAAGGTTATTGTAATCATAGGTGGAACAACCGGACTGGGTCTGTCGGCCGCAAAAGCCTGTATGGCAGAGGATGCGCGCGTGATTGTTGTGGGTAGGGATCCACAACATTCGGCAGAAGCCCAGGAAACTTTAGGACCGAATGCATTTGTGATCAGTGCCGATGCCATGGACGAAGACACAGCGGTACTTGCCATAAAGGAATCGGTGAAGAAATTTGGAAGCTTTGATGGGCTTTACCATGTAGCAGGCGGAAGTGGCCGGCGGTTCGGAGATGGGCCACTGCACAACATCACTAACGAAGGATGGGCCAAAACCCTGCAATGGAACCTGGATTCGGTCATGTATTCAAACAGGGCCGCCATCCAATACTTTATGGAAGAAAAGAAAGGTGGCGTTATACTGAACATGGCCTCAGTGCTCGGGTATTCCCCCTCCCCCAAATATTTTGCCACCCATGCCTATGCGGCCGCCAAGGCTGCCGTGATCGGCTTTTCAAGGTCCATTGCCTCCTACTATGCTCCCCACAATGTTCGGGTGAATGTCATTGCGCCTGCCTTGGTGGAAACCCCCATGTCCCAGCGTGCGCTGCATGATGAACAGATCCTGTCATTTACCAGATCCAAACAACCTCTGGATGGAGGGCGTGTTGGAATACCGGCGGATCTGGACGGCGCCGTAGTTTTTTTATTGTCGGACCATGCATCATTTATCACTGGACAAACCATCTCGGTTGACGGAGGATGGTCTGTAACTGAGGGACAATATGAGTAGTATCACCACAGCCATCGGCATAGATCTTGGCGGAACAAGAATAAAGGGCGTTGTAGTTGATGGGGAGGGGATCATACTCGACCAGCAATACCATGTTATAGAAAACAACAACTGGAAAGAAACGATCATTGATACGGTTGAGTCGCTGCTTGAAAATCATCCGGGCGAACATCTGATCGGCATATCAGCGCCGGGGATCCCCGACGAACAAAACTCGGCTATTGCCTATATGCCCGGAAGACTGGCAGGTTTAGAAGGGCTGGACTGGTCGGATGTTTTTTTTCAGCGGGTTTGGGTAGCTAATGATGCAATTGCGGCGCTGGCCGCAGAAAAAAGCTTTGGCGTGGCCATGGGCCTGAAACATGCGGTTATGATCACACTTGGAACCGGTGTGGGGGGAGCGATACTGATCAACGGACAGATCTACCAGGGTGCTTTTCAGAAAGCCGGTCATATGGGCCATATCTCGATTGACCATAATGGTGAGCCGGATATTTGTGGCATGCCGGGAAGCCTGGAAGACGCCATCGGGAACTGCACCATCAGCAAACGAAGTCTTGGCAAATACCTGTACACCCATGAGCTGCTGGAAGATTACCAGAAGGGGGATCACTTTGCACAACTGATCTGGCTGGATTCGGTGCGGCAATTGGCCGTAGGTATAGCTTCAATCACCAATATACTTTCACCCGAAGCGGTTATTCTCGGCGGCGGCATCACCGAAGCAGGAAAAGCCCTGTTCGAACCCCTCGAACAATATCTTGCCTCCTATGAATGGAGGGCCGGTGGCAAAAGGGTCCAGATTTTAAAGGCCGCATATGGCGATCTTGCCGGAGCCATTGGCGCAGCTGGTTTTGCCATGATGCAACAAAAAAACTTACGATGAATCCTATTCAACAATACATGGAGAGATCCGCGCATATCCTTGGCCGGATCAAACAACAGGAAGAAAAACTGACAACGGCAGCAAGCTGGTTCGCCGACACCATACTGGCGGGCCGCATGGTGCACGTATTCGGATCCGGGCACAGCCGGATCATGGTGGAGGAAATGTGGCCTCGCTATGGATCCTTCCCTGGCTTCAACCCTATTGTGGAACTGTCGCTGACTTACCACAACAATGTGGTGGGCGCTAACGGACAACGCCAGGCGATGTTCCTGGAAAATGTCAGCGGACTCGCAGACCGCATACTCAGGAATTTTATATTGTCTGACAAAGACACCGCGCTGGTTGTGTCGAGCAGCGGCACCAATGTGGTACCGGTGGAGATGGCTGAGCATTTTCAGCGCAGGGGGATCAAAGTAGTGGCACTGATCACTGCTGAACATTCTGCAGCCAGTGCGAGTAAGCGCAGTGACGGAAAAAAGCTGGGCGATTTCGCTGACCTCATCATAGACACGGGTGCTCCCGCGGGAGATGCCATGGTCAGGATCGAAGGGCTTGAAACACCCGTCGCCCCCGGATCAACCCTTGGTGGTGTTATGGCGATCAACTGCATAAAAGCCGAGCTCGCCAGGTTACTCACTGAAGCCGGGCAGCCTCCTAAAGTACTGACCGCAGTGTGCAACGTAGGTGTTGAAAAAGCTACTGAATTGTTCGAGAGCGCGTATGATGAACATGCGAGAAGATTATCGGGCCTATACGCATTCCCCGTTTAACCATACATCAGTTTTTATGCTTTTGAGGTTTATCTTTCTATTCATCCTTTCAATAGCAGGTTTCGCTCTGTACGGCCAGACCAGAGTTCCGGGAGTTGTACGGATACTGGATGACGGGTTACCTGGTTATGAATTGAGAGACAGCAACCTCCTTCACCTGGAAGATCAATCGGGCAAACTCACATTGGAAGAGGTAAGGCAACAACTTCGCAACGGACAGATGAAACAGGGCGTTCGAAAAAAACAAACCAAAAGGTTTAACCACCGTGTGTATTGGTTTTATTACAAGGTTTCCAACCTGTCTAACCAGCAAAAAGAACTTGGCCTCCTTGGCAGGGCAGATTATTCAGACATATTTGTGGTCAGGTCTTCCGGTAGGGTTGATACTTTCAGGACAGGCTCAAAGTTGCCATGGAGCAAAAAAAAGGAATTCAAGAGTTATAACGTGGTCACGTTCCCGCTGTCATTCCATGACAGCGTGGAAGTCTTTCAGCGAATGGAGTACGAACGCGGCACCATGGATGTTTTTGCCATAGGGGTCATTAAACCTGATAAATACGCAAGAATACGCCTCGCGGAATTGGATGTTGCATCCGTTCCCAGAAACGTGATCCCAAGGTCTTTGTTCTCCGCATTCGTGGTGATAATGGGCCTGATCTATATTATATTCTATCGGCTGGTAAATGAAAAGGTCTTTCTTTATTTTGGCCTTTTCCTGTTATTCCTTGCGGCAAATGCATTAGACCTGATGTATGGATTGATGCGCGAATACCCTTTCCTGGAAGGCCAGTTCAATATCTTAAGCCAGCTATCATTCTTTTTCTTCATTCATTTCTATCGCGAGTATCTGCAGACCAGCATTCATGCACCAAAATGGGATAAGGTCCTGAAGGCATTTTCCTTTATCTTCCTCGCTGTTGTAGTAGCTAACAAGTTTGTTTTCCCCCAACAAAGACTACCCCTTATCATCGTTGTTTCCTTATTGCCACCCTTACTGATAATCACTCATTTCCTGATCCCCGGAAAAATGCGCCGCGAGAAAAAATTTCTCGCATATACCACTTTACCCCTCCTGATCCTGTTCATACTGCTTATTGTAGTTAGTTTCTCTGGCGTAAGACTGGAAGACGACTACATCAACGTCCTATTCCTGATCATGCTCACCTGGATGATCCTTGCATTCAGCAGTATACTTATCAGGCGCTTTATCGATCAGCGAAAGCGTATACATGAACACGAGCAGGAACGGGAAACCTTAAGGAAAGAAAGGGAACTGGAAAGATTAAAACTGGCGGAGCAGCAGAAAATACAGTTGGAAAAGGAAGTTGAACAACGCACGGCGGAACTGAAGCAATCGCTGGAAAACCTTAAAGCCACACAGAGCCAGCTGATCCAGTCTGAAAAAATGGCCTCTCTCGGTGAGATGACAGCAGGTATTGCGCACGAAATTCAAAATCCCCTGAACTTCGTAAACAATTTTGCTGAGGTGAATATGGAAATGGCTGATGAGGTGGCTGATCTGTTAAAATCAGGACAAATAGCTGAAGCCATAGACATCCTCAGCGACCTGAAGACCAACCAGGAAAAGATCAGGACCCATGGCAAACGGGCCGAAGGCATCGTTAAAAACATGCTTCAGCATTCGCGCACAGGTAACAACCAGAAAGAAAAGGCACTGGTCAACTCACTGGTGGAAGAATTCACAAAGCTTAGTTATCACGGCCTGCGCGCCAAGGACAAGTCGTTCAACACTGACCTTCAGATCGAGCTGGATCCGGAAGTTGGCGAGGCGAGTATGCTTCCCCAGGATATCGGACGGGTGATCCTCAATCTTGTCAACAACGCATTCTACGCGGTGCATGACAGATCGAAAACGGAAACAGCGCATTATCAACCAATGGTTAGGGTAACCACCACACACGGCGAAAACATACGAATCGTGGTGAGCGATAATGGAAAAGGCATTCCTGAAAAGATTCGCGACAAGATCTTTCAGCCTTTCTTTACCACCAAGCCAACCGGTGAAGGTACAGGGTTGGGATTGTCATTAAGCTACGATATCGTTACCAAAGGCCATGGCGGCACCATGAAGGTGGAGAGCAAAGAAGGCGAAGGCACCAGTTTTATCATTGAGCTGCCGATATAAATTCTGATTCATATATTTAGACCTCAAATTTAACTATGTCCATTAGAACAACAGTTGTAGGCTCCTACCCTTTTCCCGGATGGCTTGAATTTGCAAGTGAGAACCTCGACAAATTCGGTCCGGCTGATATTGAAGAGATGATCAATGATGCGGTGATCGCGGCGATCCACGATCAGGTGACTGCGGGGCTTGATGTGATCACGGACGGTGAACAAACCCGCCTTGATTTCAACCTTTCGTTCTACGGCTTCATCAATGGTATTGAATCCAACCAGTCGGAAACCCGGAAATGGGGCCCCGCAGCGCATGACCAACGCGGCAAAAACAGCATTGTAGATACGTTAAGCGCGCCCAATGGCCTCGGCGCTGTGGCGGAATACCAAAGATTGAAAAAACTCGCTCCTGAAGGTTTTGTGCTTAAAACAAGTGTGCCAGGTCCCTATACACTCAGCGGAAGGCTCTTGCCAAACGAAGAATACAAAGACCGCTTCGAAATCACCGAAGCACTGCTTCCTTTGGTCCGGAAAGAGCTCGAGGCCCTTGTAGAAGCGGGATGCACAGAGATCACCGTAGATGAACCCTCTATGAGCTGCTATGCTTACAAGGAGGATACCAAGCGCTTTGTGCACATATTCAATCGCACGGTCAAACCCGTTGTTGGAAAATGCCGCCTATCCACCCATCTCTGTTTCGGAAACTTTAAGGGAAGGCCCGTGGGATACCGAAGTCTGAAGCCCATGTTGCCTGATTTCCTTGATATGACCGTGGACGAGATCCACATTGAAATGGCCAACCGCGAGTTTGCGGAATTGGAACTGCTCGCTCCATTTGCAGAGAAGATGAATGTCGCCGTGGGGATCATCGATGTCAAGAACTATTACATCGAGACCGTGGAAGACGTGCGCGAGCGCATCAAAAAATGCCTGCAGTATGTTCCCATCGAAAAACTTTCCGTGGCTCCGGATTGCGGACTGTCACAGACCGCACGGTGGGCTGCCCGGAAAAAACTGGAGAACATGGTGAAGGGCGCAAAGTCCTTTTAAGCGCTACCCGGACAATCTCGTCCGGGCCTGAACCAAAAGCCCCCTATTTATTGATCTTCCCGGCGTATTCCTTGATGATGCGGATCGTACTGCTGTCCGTATCAAAGATCGAATACCAACCCTGCGGCTCATGCGGCGGGTCACCTATAAAATTGTCACCCAACTTCCACATGCCCTTGGGTACCGCAGGCCGGCCCTCGCCGCCCCAGGCCCAGAAGTTAACACCCGCCATGGCTGAACCCTTTGTGATCTCCTTGTGTACCTCTTCAAAAACTTCACGATAAAAGCGATCGCGCACGGTAACCGGCGTCCCGGCTGCATGACTGTTGGTATCCCTTGAAATACCATATTCTTCAAGCACCAGGGGCTTATTCAATGGCGCTGCTTTCTCAAGCTGGCCCTTGATATAGGTCCTCGCAAAATCAATTGACGGGCCGTATGTGGAATCCGCTTTATAAGGATCATAGAAAGCCCAGTTCTGCACCCATAAATGAATGGTGGCGTAATCGATGTTCTTGAAATTATGATCCTTGAATACATCAGTAGCGGCAAAAGGCCCCGAAGTATTGCCCTCACTTCCCGTAGTGATCAAATGGTTCGGATCCATTTCGCGGATCAGGTTAGATGTCTGCTCCACCCACTTGTAAAACGCCGCCTGGTTGTCAACGGCCCTCGGCTCATTGGCCAGCTCCCAGCTCATGATCACGGGGTCCTCACGGTAAAGCACACCTGTAATACTATTCTTTCGGTTGATGATGAATCTCAGGTGATCGTTGAACATCTTCGTTGCCTTCTCATTGCTGTAGAACGAAGCTGCAAAACGCTGGTACTCGTCCCAGTTCCCTCCGGGCGCTGACGGATTGGGAATGGTGTCTGCGGCTCCGGCCCATACCAGGTACTGGCCCACGCCCCCACTCCAGTTCCAGAAATTATTCATACACATTACGGCCACCATATCCCTTTTGGCCATTTCCGCCAACAGGAAATCAAGCCCTTCCAGCACGTCTTCATTGTACTTACCGGGAGAAGGTTGCAGGGAAGGCAGCATACGGTAGCCCTCCGTATCAGGGCCTTCAGACCCCGCCATCACCCTCAGGTTTTTTACTCCCATCGCGGCAAGTTGATCGAGTTCCCTGATCAAACGTGCACGGTCACCGCCCGGTCCTTTGGAGCCCAGGTTCAAGCCATACCAGAAATTGGTACCCATGAATGTGTAGGGCTTGCCATGTCGGATAAATGAGGTTTTATCGGTTTTGATAAAATCCGGTTTGGGTGCATCGGTTGCACAGGATGCTACAGCAACAACAATGATCAAGGCGAATATCAGTCGGTAATTCATACGTGCAGGTTTGAGCCCAAATGTAACGAAACCATTAGCTTTATCCTATGGAACTGATCCCTGCATACCAAAAAAATGAAGCTTTTCTGGCCGATGTTAAAGCTCACCAGCTTAACAAATCCACGGTAAAACTCTGGTGGCTGGGGCAAAGCGGGTATCTGATCCACTACAATAACACCAACCTGCTCATAGATCCCTATCTCTCCGATTCACTGACCCGAAAATATGCGGACACGAAGAAACCACACACCCGTATGAGTGAATTGGTAGTTGCCCCGGATAAAATGGATTTTATCGACATCGTCAGCAGCAGCCATAATCATACGGATCATCTGGATGGAGATACACTTATCCCGCTGTTGAAAGCAAACCCGGCGATGAAAATGATCATTCCCGAAGCCAACAGGATCTTTGTAACCGAACGGATCAACATGCCCATAAGCTATCCGATTGGCATGAACGATGGTGAACAACAGAACTTAGGCGAAGTCATTTTTCACGGGATACCGGCCGCACACAACGAATTGGAGCGGGATGAACATGGGCGGTGCAGGTACATGGGCTATGTGATCGAGATCGGGGGAAAGAAGATCTATCATAGTGGCGACACCTTGTTATTCGAAGGAATGGCGGAACTGTTATCGCCCTACCAAATAGACCTGGCCCTGTTGCCCATTAACGGAAACGATCCCGCCCGTGGCGTTGCCGGAAATCTTTCCATTGATGAAGCCATACAGCTCGGACTTTCAATAGGCGCAAAACTGACCATCCCTTGCCATTACGATATGTTCACATTCAATACTGCGAACGCCGGGGAATTTTCGGCAAAAGCAAACAGTCAGGGCCTTGCGCATAAAGTTTTGCAGGTAGGTGAAGGACTGGCATTATAATTAGCTAATTGGCTAATTGGCTAATTAGCTAATTCATAAAGGAAATAACTGGCTTAACTGCAGTAGAAAAAAGAAGAATTAGTCAATGAGCTAATCAGTCAATGAGCTAATCAGCCAATGAGCTAATTGATAACCCTGTCCATGCGCTGCTCCAGCAGCATAAGATCCGCCAGTACAAAAGCAGTAATGGCCTCCATCACAGGCGGTACACGAAGCGCAATACAGAGATCATGCCTGCCCTTCACGGAAAAGCTTTCCATTTCACCGGTTTCCCAGTTCAGGGTCAGTTGCTCTTTGGGGGTGGATGAGGTGGGCTTGATCGCAAGCCGGTACACAAGGTCATTCCCATTGCTGATACCACCTACAACGCCACCGGCATGGTTGGTGCGGGTACGACCGTCCATGGACTCTATGGCGTCGTTGTGTTCTATACCAAACATATTTGCAGCTTTGAACCCCGTGCCGAATTCAACGCCCCGTACAGCGGGTATCGCGAAGGCAGCATGGGCCAGCAACGATTCTACTGAGTCAAAAAATGGCTCTCCGAGTCCGTGGGGAAGGCCATTGACATGACATTCTACTATACCCCCTACGGAGTCTTTTGCAGCAATTGCTTTTTGAATGCCTGCCTCAATATCTTTCTCTCCTCCTACTTCAGTGAGGTAGGAACTGATGGTGATACCCCGCAGCAGTTTCTTCGCAATAACGCCTGCAGCCACCAGTGGCAACGTTAGCCTGCCGCTGAAATGCCCGCCACCACGATAATCCTCGAAGCCGCCGTATTTCTGGTGTGCCGTGAAATCTGCATGGCCGGGCCTGGGAACGGCCCTCAGCTTATCATAATCACCTGACCTGGTATTGTTATTCTCAAAGATGATGGTAATGGGTGCGCCCGTGGTCCTGCCGTTGAAGATCCCGCTCTTAAAAATAGGCAGGTCCTCTTCCTGACGTGGGGTAGTACCCTTCTGCTTCCCGCCTTTTCGCCTTTCTATATCTTCCAGGAAATCCTCAACGGTCAGCGAAAGCCCGGCAGGACACCCGTCAATATTCACGCCCACGGACTCGCCATGCGACTCGCCAAAAATGTTCACCCTGAAAATTCTGCCAAACGAATTCATTAGTTCTTGTTTTGTAGTTCCGCGCCTAAAGCCCTGATATCATCGTAAAAATCCGGATAAGATTTATTGATCGCTTCCGCTTCTTCAATTTCAACCGGACCATCTGCCCTGAGGGCCGCCACTGCACATGCCATCGCAATGCGATGATCGTGGTGTGAATGGGTAACCGCCCCTTTCAGTTGCGTGACCCCTTCGATCATCATGAGGTCCCCGTCCAGCGATATCTTCACCCCCATCTTCCCAAATTCCTCCTGTAAAGTTAAGGCCCTGTTGCTTTCCTTATGCGTTAACCTGCCGGCCCCTGAGATCACTGTAGTCCCCTCACATAATGCCGCCAGCGCCACAAGAGGCGGAAACAGGTCCGGACACTCCGTTGCATCAAAATCGAAAGCCTTTAGGGCACTCTTCTGCACCACGATCTTTTCAGGACCGATCTCCATCCGAACGCCCGCCGAATCGAGGGCCTCCAGCACAGCCTTATCCGCTTGCGTGGATTCGGGATCGAGCCCGATGACGGTGATATCACCTGCAATGGCACCCGCCACCAGCAGGAAAGCAGCTCCGCTCCAGTCACCCTCCACACGATAATTCACCCTTCCCTGCGGAAGTTCGTTATTCCCCGGAAAATAAAATGTTTTGTAGTTGTTGTGCTGCACCCGCCACCCGAAATCGTTCAACACTTTCAGCGTGAGATCGATATAGGGTTTGCTCTTCAGGTCCCGCACAGTGATGGTTACCCCTTTTGCACCGGCTGCGGCAAATGCCATTAACAGGCCTGTGAGAAACTGCGAACTCAGGGAACCGTCCACTTCAATATCCCGGGGCTGCAAAGGACCCTTGATCACCATGGGCAACTTCCCCTGATCCGATTGTATGTCGATGCCCAGCTTTGGGAAGATCTCGTCAAAAAAATCCATGGGCCTGGTCTTCAAACTACCACTGCCCGTTACCGTTAGTTCATGTGAACTCAGCGCCGCTATGGGGGTAAACATACGGATACCCAGCCCGCTTTCACCGCAATGCAGGGTGGTTTCCACGGGGTTGACGCCACTACTGGTGACGGTCATCTCCCTGGCCCCCAGGGTCACTGTAGCGCCCAGCTTCTGGATATTCTCCAGCGCGGCCTGATCATCATTACTTGTCCCGGGATTCTGAATAACAGTTTCTCCCACCCTTAACAACGACGCCGCCAGTGCGCGCTGCATCGAGCTTTTTGAGGCAGGAGCTTCTATACTACCTTTCAATGTGGACGGAAATACGTTGATCTTCATATTATGCCAGCTTTTTCAGCAGTAACTCCAGTTTTTTTAATTCAATGGGGTGAACCACACCTTTGCCGATCTTTTCCAGCAACACGTAATTCATGTGTTTGCTGACCCGTTTTTTGTCCATCCTCAGGATCGCCAGCACCTTATCCATATTAAAAGCGGCCTCTGTTGGCAGTCCATATTGCTCAAGCAGGGATGCCACGCGTTGTGTGTCTTTAAATCCAAGCAACTGCTCAGACAAACGCGCTGCATAAACCATCCCCAATGAGATGGCCTGCCCGTGGGACAATTCATACTGCGTTTCCAGCGCATGCCCCAGGGTATGCCCATAGTTCAGGAGCTTGCGATCCCCTTTTTCAAATTCATCTTTCTGCACCACTTTGGTCTTCAGCAAAGCATTCCGTTTGATGATCAAAGAAAGCAGTTCTTTGTTCTTTTGAATGCTGGAGATATCCTCGGCTTCCAGCATACTGAACGCCCTGGCGTCAAGGATACAGGCATGTTTAATGATCTCGGCAAAACCATCGGACCAGTTTGACACCGGTAATGTGTTGAGCAGGGAGACATCGTACAACAAAAATGAAGGCTGGCGGATCACGCCCACCATATTCTTGTACTGTCCCACATCAATGCCGTTCTTACCGCCGATCGAAGCATCCACCATGGCCAGCAGCGAAGTGGGAACAAAACCGAAGTTCAGTCCCCGCATATATACGGATGCGATGTAGCCCGTGAGGTCCGTGATCACCCCGCCACCGATCCCGATCAGCGTCGTGTTCCTGTCGGCCTGCATCTGGATCAAGGTCTCTATCACCGAGTCTACCGTGGCCTGCACCTTATACTCTTCCCCCGGCTTCAGGCTGATCACGTTCCAGCCCTTCAGCTTGTCTTTATGCGCATCAAACACGTGGTCATCTGTGATGATCACAGCATTTTTCTTATCGGCCAGCTTGCCCAGTTGCCTGATCGATGCAGAAAAATAATAGTCAACTGTTTTCTTCGAAAAACTAAACCGTTCAGGATTCATCTGGATTGATTCTGGTTTTATTGATCAGTTCCATTTCCTGTGAAAATGATCTTGACTGATGGTATTCGTCCTGCTTGCTGATATAGTCCACCGTCTGGGCATAGGCACTCGGACTCACGGTAAAGGCCGTGTAATCCTGCGCCCAGGTGAATTCTTCCTGCAGGAATTTTGATTCATTAATGAACTTCAGGGATTCTTCCCTGACCTGCTTCATCACCTGCAGGAGGTTCTGGGCAGGATGCAACTGCAGGAGGAGGTGCACATGCTCCACTCCCCCACCGATGCTAAGGATCCGGACCCCCTTTTCACCGGCATGTTTCTTCAGCCAGGCAAAAAACACGGCCCGCAATGTTGGTTTCAACAAGGGCCGGCCTTCGCCTACTTCAAAGATCGCATGTATGAAAAGATAGATCCGGTTTTCGTGCATATTATGAATTCATGATCTTAGTCTGCCTGTTGATGGACTCCATGTGAACCGCATCGAGGTACTTGGTGATGAACTCGCGGCTCAGGTTGAGCTTGTCAGCTTTCTGAAATGCCCGGTCCAAGATATCGTTCCATCGGTTGGTTTGCAGGATGGTCACCTGGTTATTCTTCTTATAGGTACCGATCTGCTCTGCGATCTTCATCCTTTGACCCAACAGCTGGATGAGTTCATCATCCACGTGGTTGATCTGCTCACGGAGTTTATCAAGGGCAGCATGGAAACTTTGATCGGGAACGTCTTCTTTCCTCCAGATGATCTCGCCGAGCATTTCGGCCAGCCTTTCCGGGGTTACCTGCTGCTTGGCATCGCTCCATGCATTATCTGGATCAATATGGCTTTCGATCATCAGTCCGTCGAAATCCAGGTCAATCGCTTTTTGGGAAACATCCATGAGGATATCCCTGCGGCCGCAGATATGGGAAGGATCATTGACCATCATCATCTCAGGATTCCGCCTCTTCATTTCAATGGCAAGATGCCACATCGGCGCATTGCGATATTCTGTATTTCCATACGCTGCGAAACCGCGATGGATCAGTCCGATTTGTTTAATGCCTGCCTTAGCCACGCGCTCCACGGCTCCCGTCCACAATTCGAGATCCGCATTGATGGGATTCTTGATCAGCACAGGCACATCCACGCCACGCAGCGCATCTGCCAGATCCTGAACACTGAATGGATTCACCGTAGTTCTTGCGCCGATCCACAACACATCTACCCCGAAATGCAAGGCATCTTCTGCCTGCTTTGGCGTAGCTACTTCCACGGCTACAGGGAGCCCGGTCAATTTCTTAGCCTGTTGCAGCCAGGGTAATCCTTTCGTTCCAATGCCCTCAAAACTT
>JBBAJN010000030.1:1302-25366 GCA_040404045.1 Chitinophagaceae bacterium | reverse complement strand
ATAAAATGGTGGTGAACGTAGACGCTGCAGTAACCAACGCTGGTACCAACGTACTCGAGGTACTCGAGAAATCGCCCGGTATCACCGTAGATGGCGATGGTAAGATCAGCCTTAAAGGCAAACAACAGGTCATGGTCATGATCGATGGAAAACCCACTTACCTCGGCCAGGCGGAACTGACGAATTTGTTGAAAACGATGCCTTCCAGTTCAATTGAACAGATCGAGATCATGACCAATCCTTCCGCTAAGTACGACGCAGCAGGTAACTCAGGTATAATCAACCTGAGAACAAAGAAAAACAAACAGTACGGTTTCAATGGCAGCGTAAATGCAAATTATTCCCAAGGCAAGTACTGGCGAACAAATGACAACTTCAATCTCAATTACCGGAATGGCAAGCTGAATGCATTTGCCAGCGGCGGCTACAGTAAATGGAATTCCTTCCAGACCCTGGACATCAAACGGACATTCAGCGACCCCAACGTTCCCAAACAGATCAATGCCATTTTTGAACAACAGATGGTCAGCAGGAACCTGGAGGATAACTTCAATATGAAACTGGGAGCCGATTACTTCCTGACCAGGAAAACCACCATAGGATTTGTATCAACCGGGTTGATCAATCCGGAGAAAAACTGGTCTGATAATAAGAGTTACCTCAAGGATGCTAATGGTGTTACAGATAGCATTGTCCTTGCAGAAAGCAGCACCACCAATAAATGGAAAAATGGCACACTGAATCTGAACTTCAGGCACCAGTTCGACAGTGCCGGCCGTGAACTTACTGCCGATCTGGATTATGCGAGTTATTCTTCCGGTGGCAACCAGACTTTCATCACGTCTACCCTGACACCTGATATGGGGACGATATTGGATGATCAGAAATTACGGGGTTATTTACCGGTTCATATAGACATTTATGCCGCCAAGGCCGATTACATTCAGCAGGCATTTAAAGGAAAATTGGAGACAGGGGTCAAAAGCAGTTATGTGACCACCAGAAATGCAGCGAACTATTACAATGTTAATGATCAGGGTGAGTCCATTGATTATGGTAAAACCAACATGTTTGATTACGAAGAGAAGATCCATGCTGCCTATCTCAACTACAGCAGGCAATTCAAAAATCTGGGTGTGCAGGCCGGTCTCAGGTACGAATACACGCAAATGCAGGGTGATCAATATGGTAACCCACAACGGCCGGATTCGTCCTTCGACCGTGGTTACGGCAACCTGTTCCCAACCGTCTTTATTTCTTACAAAGCAAGTAAAAATCACCAGTGGGGATTGAATATGGGCAGAAGGATAGACAGGCCCGCATATCAGGATCTGAATCCATTCCTGTTTTTTATCGATCCCTACACGTACGAGGTCGGTAATCCTTTCCTGAAGCCGCAGTTTACCAACAATATTGAAGTATCACATACTTTCAAAGGATTTCTCACCACAACCCTTAATTACAGCAAAACGAAAGATTTCCATGCCCAGACCTTTGAACAGGAAAAACTTCCCAATGGTGAAGATGGTTATGCCACCATTGTAAGAAAAGGAAATATCGGTAAAAGGGATAATGCGGGTATAGCGGTGAGTTTGCAAGTGCCGGTACAGAAATGGTGGACCGCGATTGTTTATTCCAACTTCAGCTATAGCAAATTTGAAGGGCCGGTGAATGGTGAAATGGTAGACGTTGATGCAGCTACACTATTGGTCAATATCAACAACCAGTTTAAATTCAATAAGGGCTGGAGTGGGGAATTGAGTGGCTTCTACAGGTCAAGAGGTGCCGAAGGCCAGATCATGATAGATCCTATGGGCCAGGTGGCTGCAGGTGTCGCCAAACAGGTACTGAAAGGGAAGGGGACGATTAAGTTCAACATAAGGGATATCTTTTATACGCAGGTAGTCACAGGTCAGATGGAATTCCAGAATACCGCGGTAAACTTTCGGAATGCCAGGGATTCAAGGGTTGGCACCATCAGCTTCACCTACCGGTTCGGAAAACCCATGAAGGCCATTCCACAAAGAAGAACCGGAGGAGCAAAAGATGAACAAAACCGCGTGAAAATGGGTGAGAATTGACAGGAACGGGCATTTCATCAGCACCGCAGGGGGCCGGGATTTTTCAGTCGTCAGATTGTCCCGGTCTCTTTTTTTCTATTTATCTTTATACATGCCTTCATTCGACATCGTATCAAAAGTAGACGCCCAACTGCTGGATAATGCCGTCAACGTGACCCGCAAAGAGATCATGAATCGTTTCGACTTCAAGGACTCCCATGTGGTGATTGACCTGAACAAGAAAGAATATAAGCTGAATATCGAAGCTTCGGACGACATGAAGATCGGGCAGCTCATTGATGTGCTGATCAATCGGGCCAACAAACAGGGCATTTCCCCCGAAGCGTTCGACCGGAGCAAGGAACCCTACCCAAGCGGGAAAGTGGTAAAGACGGAGATTTCAGTGCGGAACGGGCTGAAACAGGAAGACGCCAAAAAACTGGTCAAACTGATCAAGGACTCTGGCCTGAAAGTGCAAGCCCAAATTATGGACGACCTGGTGCGGGTGACCTCTAAGAAGATCGATGACCTCCAGGATGTGATCCAGTTGTGCCGAAATGCAGAGCTCGGATTACCTCTCCAATACGAAAATATGAGGAGCTAAAGGCTTTCTAAGCAAAAAATTTGGATATACCTGCTGGTTTTCCTAATTTTGCATCCCGCATGGCCAAATCCATGCTCTAAAAACAAGAAATATGAAAAAAGGATTACATCCCGAAAAATACCGTTTGGTGGTCTTCAAGGACATGAGTAACGGGAACTCTTTTCTGACACGCTCCTCTGCAGACAGCAAGGAGACAGTTAAATGGGAAGATGGCAACGAATATCCGCTCCTGAAGTTGGAGATTTCCAATACGTCACATCCTTTCTTTACCGGCCAGAAGATGCTGGTGGACACTGCAGGACGTATCGATAAATTCAACAAGAAATACGCGAAGAAATAATCATCTTGTTTAAGATAAAAAAAGCCTCCCATTCAACGGGGGGCTTTTTATTTTGTAGTTTAGCGATTCATGTTTTCATTCAGCGAAATCCAAGGCAGGGAAAACCTTTTCCCGTTCACACTCACCAGGCATACCGCCGACCTTAGAACCGGTATGTTCTCCATCCGTGAGAAATGGATCCTTGCCCAAACTATTTTTCCTGCGATTGAAGCGGCAGGGGATATCCCAGCCAACCTGATACCAGGTTTCGATTTCTTCAAGGCAGTATCTGAGCAGGGACTGGACCATGCCCTGTCGGATCTTTCCACTTACCGCATTATCCAGTATCCCTGGGACATCGTAACACACAATGCATGGGCGCTGGTGGAGGACTTCAGGATGATCACGCAAACCGGCATATCAAGCCCCATACCGGAGACCATCAAACTAACCGGCCCTGCCGAAAGGCTGTTTATCGAAGAAGGTGCGGTGGTGGGCCATTGTTTTATCAATACGGAAACCGGGCCTGTCCACATCGGAAAACAGGCAGAGATCATGGATGGCGTTATGATTCGCGGCCCTGTAAGTATCGGCCAGTCCGCGGTAGTAAAAATGGGAACCACTGTTTATGGCGGTACCAGTATAGGTCCGAACTGTATAGCCGGCGGCGAACTGAAAAACACCGTATTATTCGAATACAGTAACAAGGCACACCATGGTTACCTTGGGGATGCGGTGATCGGCGCCTGGTGTAACCTCGGGGCAGGCACAACCTGTTCCAATATCCGTAATACGGCTACGCCAGTGAAGGTCTGGCACATCCACCAAAAAGCTTTTGTACCCGCAGGATTGAAATGCGGTTTGCTCATGGGCGACCATTCACGTTGTGGCATCAACACTTCGTTCAATACCGGTACCGTTGTTGGAGTATCCGCCAATATATTTCAATCAGGTACCCTGCTTCCTAAATACATCCCCAGTTTCAGTTGGGGAACGGATGGTGGTATACGCTATGAGATTGAAAAGGCACTGGCAGATATCAACAACTGGATGGCATTCAAGAACCAACGCCTTTCAATATCAGACATTGAAAAGCTTACATTCATTTATAGTAACACAGAACAGATATGAGAAAAAAAATCGCTGCTGCAAACTGGAAAATGAACCTCAGGATCGAACAGGGTGAAGCCCTGCTTGAAGGACTTTTATCAAAAAACATTGAACTTAAACCACATCAGCACGCGGTATTTGCGGTGCCGTTCCCATACCTCACGATGGCAAGGGACAAAGTAGCCGGCAGGCCAAATTACGCAGTGGCTGCCCAGAACTGCTCCCATAAAGAATCTGGCGCTTATACCGGGGAAGTATCGGCAGATATGCTGCAGTCTATCAACATTCCATTCGTTGTACTGGGACATTCAGAGCGCCGCGAGTATTTCAATGAATCAAATGAGATGCTCGCAAGTAAAACGGATTTGGTATTGTCGAAAGGAATGACCCCTGTCTTTTGCTGCGGCGAAGCGCTTTCCATCCGGGAAGCAGGCATGCAGAATACCCATGTGGAGCAACAACTGAAGGAAAGCCTTTTCCATCTCGACGCTACCCAGATTTCAAAACTGGTGATCGCATATGAACCTATCTGGGCCATCGGCACAGGTAAAACAGCAAGTTCGGAACAGGCCCAGGAAATGCACCAGCATATCCGAAATGTGTTATCAGCTAAATTTGGCCCCGAAGTAGCCAACGGTATTTCCATTTTATATGGTGGCAGCGTTAAAGGCTCGAATGCCTCCGAACTCTTTTCACAACCGGATGTGGACGGAGGCCTTGTAGGTGGCGCATCCCTGCAGGTTGAGGATTTTGCTCAAATCATCATGGCTTTGAAATAATGGCCAGATGGGTCTACTAAAGCAGGTTAAGATCAATGGTGTTTACAGGATTTTGTTCCTGATTTTCCAGTTGATCAATACCATGCTCATTTCGAGGCTCACAGGCCCGGCAGGATTTGGTGTTTTTTCTCTGGTTATCGTTAACGCGAATATCCTGCTGATATTTACCTCACTGGGAATTCCTGCCGGCATACTGTTCCATGCATCTGCCCGTGACCTGCCGCTGAAAAAAATGGAGAAGGTCATCTGGATATCCACTTTTTTTCAGCTGGCCCTGGTCATCATTTTCGAATCTGTATACTTCGTTCTCAGGGGCAGTTTCTGGATCTGGCCTTCCGGTGAAACGGTGGCTGGTGTGGCGGGCATCTTCTTATTTCTGGCCATCGTTCTTGCGGAAAAGTATTATGCCCTCTATAACGGTTTTCAGCATTTCCCGTTGTATAACCTGGTGGTACTGGTATTCTCGGTTATCCAGACAGCGCTGCTGATTTACCTGGGCATCCAACCAAAGCCGGTGTCCGTGGACATGGTCATCTATGCCTATGTTCTGGTCAATGTGATACAGATGGTGGCGCTCTGGGTGATCTTTCACCGGAGAAAGATCGGACGCTTAAGCATTACGCAAGGATCAGGTATGGTCAGGAAATTCTTCAGCTATTCATTATTTGCCTACCTGGCTAACGCCCTCCATTTCCTCGTGACCAGAATCGACTTCTGGATCCTGCATTATTACCGGGGAGATGAGGAGTTGGGATGGTACGCGTTAGCAGCGAGGATCGCGCAATTGTTCCTTGTACTCCCGGTATTGTTTGCCGGCATTATCATGCCCTCCGTGACGGCATCGGAGGTCAGGCATGAATCAGTGGAGAAGATCTTCCGCATGCTCAATTCACTGAATCTCCTGCTGGGCTTTATATTGATCGCGGTTTCTTCATGGCTCATTCCATTGTTCTTTGGTGCAGGGTTCAGCAATACAGTGATCCCGCTGCTTTTCCTGATACCAGGGATCGTTTTCTTATCAGCGCAGACCCTGCTGGCTTCCTATTTTGCAGGTAAGGGCAGGCCCGTCATCAATCTCTACGGCACCTTGATCTCATTGGCGATGGTATTGCTGCTGGACCTGCTGATGATACCGGCCTGGGGTGCCGCGGGCGCAGCCATTGCCAGCAGTATTGCCTATTTTGCAGGTTGCCTGTACACCTATAACAGGTACCTCGCTATGGAAGAGTATCCATGGAACAAAATACTTTTAAACAGAGCTGACCGGGAGGAAGTAATGAGGATCATTCAACGCGCGTGGAGCGGTAAAATATTTTGAATAACCGACAAACATATCTTGACGCACGTGCCGTAAAACTGGACCAACCTCCCAGGCTGATCTGGCTGGCTAGCTGGTATCCTTCCAGCACGGACCAGTACAACGGTGATTTTATTCAGCGCCATGCAGAGGCCGTATCGGCGTTGGTCCCCGTAATGGTGATCCATACGATCCATGATCCAAAATCATTTACACCTGTCCGTTATGAATTGACCCGTCGGGGAATGCTAACCGAGATCGTCGTCTATTTCAGGCATTCCGGCCAGTTGGGTTCCATTACATCGCGGATCGCATACAACCATCTTTTTTATCATCACACCCAATCCCTTCTATCGCATCTTTTCCGTACATACGGGAAGCCTGATTGTCTGCATGTTCACGTGCCGATGAAAATGGGGCGTGTAGCCCTGTGGGCTATGAAGAAGTGGGATGTGCCCTATTTTGTCAGCGAACAGTCAAGCGCATACCTGCCCGGTGTAGAAGACAGATACGCGAACCGCAGTTTTTTTTATCGCTACAGTGTTAAGGCCATACTAAGAAAGGCCAGGGCTGTATCAAATGTATCCCGTAGCCTGGCTGATATCCTCCAACAGATCTCCGGGAGGGACGATATTGCCGTGATCCGTAATGTGGCAGATAGCGGCTTGTTCACATGTCGAACCAGCGAACTTCCCGTTTTTACCTTCCTGCACGTTTCTACGCTGAAGGAACAAAAGAATGTCAAAGGGATGTTGAACGCATTTGGGGCGTTGCAAAACCTGGGATACAAGTTTGCACTGCATGTAGTAGGCGGGGATGCGGAAACCTTGAACGCCATTCGAATCCACTATGCGAATGCTTCATGGTTAACATTATTCGGGACCGTGGAGCATCGCTTGGTCGCTTTCCATATGCAGCAAGCCCATTGTCTGGTGATGTTCAGCAGGGATGAGAATTTTCCATGCGTCATTGTGGAAGGGCTTAGTTGCGGACTACCCGTGATCACGTCTAATGCAGGAGGCTGCGCCGAAGCCATCGTACCGGAGAACGGCGTGGTGGTGCCATCGGGTGATGAAAAAGCCCTCCTCGTAGCGCTGGAACACATGATCACCCACTATAACCGCTATGATCGACAGTATATTTCAACTGAAGCCGCTTCCCGCTACAGTTTTGAGAAGGTCGGGAATGATTTCATCCAGTTTTACCGAAATTCAGGGATTGATATCTGATCAGCTCTTTAGCTTGCTCACCAGATTGATGTAATCCTGCATCGCCTGGTCTTGTGTTTTGCCAGACTGGCTTGCCCATGCCTCGTATTTTGCCTTGGCTACAAAATCAAAAGGATTGGATGGCGGATCAGTAGTATTCTCCCCTTCAGTGGCCTGTTTATACAAAGAGTAGAGTTGAAGCAGGGTTTCATTACTCGGTTTCGACGATAATGATTTACTGTCAGACACTGCTTTTTCAAATTGTTCCATCAATTCCATGTGAAGGGTTTGTGCGAAATTAAGTGAATTTGAGCAAACCCGTTACATGATGCCAGAGCCCTTATCCACACTGTTTTGTAGATATTTTACATCAATAGAAACTGCCTGCTCTGCCGCCCCCGGCTAAAGTGAAAACCAGGGTTCAGGCATATTGTTTTAATCGTTCCCCATTTTATCCACTTAACAACTCAAACTTCTTCATATGGCAAGTAAGAATGACCAAAAAAATCAGGGTAAAGGGAAGGGACGGGGTTTTGCTTCCATGGATGCCGGGAAACAAAGGGAGATCGCCAGTAAAGGGGGCAAGGCTTCTGCCCTTGGAAATACAGCGAACAGGGGCTTCGCTTCCATGGATGCGGAAAAACAGCGCGAAATTTCCCGGAAAGGGGGGCAGGCCTCCCATCGTAACCGCTACCGGCAGCAGGGCACGAGAAAAAAGAGCGAAAATATCGGCAACAAAGAAGAATAAGATGATCTTATCGGGGCAAAGTCTTTTCCGTAACTTTGCCCCTCGCTCAATGGAGATCATCGAATGAATCAAATAAGGAATTTCTGCATCATCGCACATATTGACCACGGTAAGAGTACATTGGCAGACCGGCTGTTGCAGGTGACAAATACCATCAGTGAACGGGAAATGATGGACCAGGTGCTGGACGATATGGACCTGGAAAGGGAGAAGGGCATTACCATCAAAAGTCACGCAATCCAGATCAATTATAAGCATAAGGACGGCAAGGATTATATCCTTAACCTGATCGACACACCGGGCCACGTGGACTTCAGTTATGAAGTGAGCCGCGCGTTGGCCGCCTGCGAAGGAGCCTTGCTGCTCGTGGATGCCACCCAGGGTATCCAGGCCCAGACCATCAGCAACCTTTACCTGGCCATAGAGAACAATCTCGAGATCATCCCCGTGATCAATAAGATCGACATGGATGGAGCCATGATCGAAGAGGTGAAGGATCAGATCGTTGAACTGATCGGGTGTAAACCCGAAGAGATCCTGCTGGCCAGCGGAAGAACCGGTATCGGCGTGGAGGGAATCCTGACCGCCATCGTGGAGCGGATTCCGGCACCAAAAGGGGATCCTGAAGCACCCTTGCAGGCGCTGATCTTTGATTCTGTATTCAACAGCTTCAGGGGCATCCTCGTCTATTACAGGATCATCAATGGTTCCATTAAAAAAGGAGATAAAGTCAAGTTTGTATCTACAGACCAGGAATATGTGGCTGATGAAGTGGGAATTCTGAAACTGAAGATGACTGAAAAAGACAAGGTCAGTTGCGGAGATGTTGGCTATATCATCACTGGAATTAAGAATGCAAAAGAAGTTAAGGTAGGTGATACCATTACCCTCGCCAATAACCCGCACCCTGAAATGATCAAGGGTTTCGAGGAAGTTAAGGCGATGGTGTTTGCCGGTATCTTTCCTGTAAATACCGATGATTTCGAAGAACTGCGGGATTGCATGGACAAACTGCAGTTGAACGATGCTTCGCTTTCCTATGAGTTGGAAACTTCCCAGGCCCTGGGCTTTGGATTCCGTTGCGGGTTCCTCGGATTGCTCCACATGGAGATCATCCAGGAAAGGCTGGAACGTGAGCACAATCAAACTGTGATCACCACGGTACCCAACGTAAGTTTTGTTGCATATACCACTGCAGGCGAAAAGGTCATTGTTAATAATCCCTCGGAAATGCCTGATCCCGTTAAGATCGATTTCATCGAGGAACCATACATCAAGGCCCAGATCATTACTAAGCCTGAATACATCGGAAACATCATGACGCTCTGTTTGGGCAAACGTGGCAACCTGATCAACCAGAGTTATCTTACCACCACCCGTGTGGAATTGATATTTGAGATGCCGCTAACAGAGATTGTGTTTGATTTTTACGACAAACTAAAGAGCCAGACCCGCGGTTATGCCTCTTTCGACTACCATCCCATTGGTATGCAGGAAGCAGATATCGTGAAGATGGACATACTGCTGAATAATGAGAAAGTGGATGCCCTGAGTGCATTGATCCACCGGAGCAGGGCGCAGGATTTTGGCAGGAAGCTTTGTGAAAAGCTGAAAGAGTTGCTCCCCAGACAACAATTCCAGATCGCCATACAAGCAGCTGTCGGGGCCAAAATCATCGCGAGGGAGAACATCTCAGCCCTCAGGAAAGACGTCACCGCTAAATGTTATGGTGGTGATATCAGCCGTAAGCGTAAACTTCTGGAGAAACAAAAAGAAGGTAAAAAACGGATGCGCCAGATCGGTAATGTGGAAGTGCCGCAGGAGGCTTTCCTGGCTGTTCTTAAACTGGATTGATCCTCATCTGGTATCATACAGGATATAGCACTGCCAAAGTTGGCCCACGGGTGTGTACCCATTACTCAGCCATTGATATTTCCCGGGATGCCAGATGCCCGCAAGCTCATTCACATGCACTGCAATTTTTCCCTTCACAGGAGATGCTGGATTATAGATCAGGTCAGGATGCTTTTGCAAATAGTCTTTGAGCCTGTTATGATTCTGCTCCCAGTTCAGGTTGCTGTCGGCCAACCAAAGCCAGGCGTTCTTTTTATCAGGCACCAGCCAATTGGTAAAAGGGATAAAGCCATTGCGGACAGTTCCAGTTTCCACCAATACCATCACCAGGGAAAGACAAATCAACAACCAGCCCCTTTGCAGTTTTATCAGCTGGTTGACCATCGCTCCGGTGGAAATGATGCCCAATGCAAGCACGGGTAGCGCATAGCGGTAGCCGTTTTGCACCGCAGCGGAACTGATGAACCAAAAGATAAACAGGGCGGGAACAAACAGGAAAACAACCGGTTTCGGCTTATATCTGGCTTGCAGAAAAATCATCAATATGCCCGCCAACATGACGGCAAGTGTAGCCACTGGTGTTTTGATGCCCATGCAAATGATAAAATAGTTCCAGAATCCCTCCTTTGAAAGCTGCCCCATCAGATAGTTCAGGGGCAAGCCATCGCGGCTTTCCATTTCAAAGTAGATCTGGTCGAATGTGTCCACATAGGGCAAGGGCAGGGGACTGGGCAGGGATATGTTGAATCTGTTGAACAGACCTTGCATAAATGAACTTTGGAATGCTGTCTTGTCCGGGAGGAATCCTGTTTGGTCAAACTGAAAAGCCAGGTTGATGACCAACAGTTGAATAAAAATGAAAGACAACAGAAAGGTAAGTGAACGGCGGAACCCATAGCTCTTTTGTTGTATGGCCACCATCAGCAAAATAACCACGCAGATAGGGTATAGCAGCAGACTATTGACCTTCGCCACCTGCGCAAGCGCTATGCTTAGGGAAAACAGGTAGAATGACATCCTTTGCTTCAGTTGAAGCCATTGAAAAAAATGATACAGTGTGGCAACGCAAAAGAAAGTGGCTGCCATGTCCGTAGTAACGAGGTGACCGTGTGCCAGTACATTGGGATCAGCAGCTGCTATAGCAAGGGAGAAAAGGGCTGCCAACGGTCCGAATATTTCCCGGGCGAAGAGAAAAACATGTACCAACAGACCTAATGTGAAGACCAGGTTCATATATCGCCCCGCCTTGATATCTCCCTTGCCCCAGTCTGTCTTTTTCTTACCTGGCTGAAGCAGTTGTTCAATTACCCTTGGAAGGGCATGAATCAATGTAACGGGCATGGTAGAACGAAAATCACGTCCCTCGACCCGCCGTGACGGATCACCTTTCCAAATAGCCACGCCATAGATCAGGTGATCCTCTTCATCAGCCGTAATATCGTCATGCCGGATCTGGATCACCTGAGCAACGGTATGCAGGATAAGGATCAATACCATCACCTTGAAAGTATGCGGCAATAAGGCCGATTCAATTATACTCCGGTTCAAACAGAAAGCATTGAGATGAATGATTTGCTCAGGTAAAATAACAGTTTTTGCTATCTTACGGGAAACCCATTCGATTTTTAATATTTAAAGCAAGAATCATCGTGTTATCTGGCTGATAAGGTTCAACTTTACAGAAATTCCTGTGTATGAGTATCAAGAAGGTTGTCCTGCCTGCGTTGCTCTCTCTGAGTATTGCCTGGACCTTTGCCCAGGACACCACTAAGCCCGCTGCCGCCGCAGCCGGCAATGAAGAGATTGCGCAGAAACTGGCAAACCCCGTTGGAAACGTGATCAGCTTGCCTTTCCAGAACAACCTGTTCTTTGGCATGGGACCATCCAATGGTTCAAAATGGCTCATGAACGTGCAGCCGGTCATCCCTGTCCAAATTACCAAAGACCTGAACCTTATTTCCAGGGTGATCGTTCCCGTCATCTCGCAGAATAACGTATTTGGGCCGTCGGGACGTCAAACTGGTATCGGCGATGTTGCATATAGTGCATTTGTTTCACCCGCTAATCCAAAACCCGGAGGCTGGATATGGGGCGTGGGACCCATCATCAATCTGCCCCTGGCTACAGACGAGCGCTTGGGGCTGAGGAAATTCGGGGCCGGACCTACTGCAGTATTCCTTAAACCAGGAAGACATACCTACGGCGTATTGATGTGGAACATGTGGGCCGGTGGTAATAGCATTGGATATATGCAACCCTTCTTCACGAAAACCTTCTTAAACGGTGCCTCGGTTGGGACCAGCCTCGAAATGACGAGGAACTGGACAAATGAAACCCTGTCTGGAATCGTTAGTTTTACCGCAGCAAAAGTGCTGAATATCAATAAACAGATCGTATCAGTCAGCACGGGTCCGATCATTGGATTTGGAGACGATCCGTTCCGGCCCGATTGGGGTTGGAGATTTGGCATCAGCCTGGTTTTCCCCAAGTAAACGTATAGATATGATAAAGCTATTGCCTTGCCTTTTCCTGTTGGTCTTCCTTTCTGCTTGTAGCGGATCATCTGTGCCTGAAAAAGCCAGTACCCAAATCCCAACTCCGGTTGTAAATGAAGATGCTGGCAAAGGGCTGACGCAAATAATGACCAGAACGGGTAGCAAATATTTCGTTACAGAAAACCATCCAGGAGGGGCGAGCCTGAGTGACATTTCTGTGCATGCATCCACCTCATCAGATACGATCAAGTTACAAGATGCAGATCCTATTACGAGCATGCTTGTGAATGATCTTGACCAGGATGGGTATGATGAGTTATATATTGTAACAACATCGGCAGGATCCGGGAGTTTGGGGAATGTCATTGCAGTACATATGGAACAGGGCCAGCGTTTGACCAGGATCAACTTCACAGATTCATATCTGGATGATAAACGCTTCCAGGGCCATATGGGTAAGGATCGTTATTCGATCGACAGCGTGAATCACCTGCTCCTGCGAACATTCCCTGTGTACAAGGAAGGTGACCCCAATGCAAATCCGACGGGTGGGGAGAGAACCATCAGCTACAGGCTGACAAAAACGGGAGAAGTTCTCGAATTGGTTCCCGTAAAATAAGTCTTGCCTTAATTACTGATCTAAAGTTTCTTCTTTTTTACCGGCTTTTTCTCAGTGGCAGGAGTTGGTGCGCTATTACCAAATTTATCGTCACCCATAGGAACAGGTGTGGGGGCTTCGCCGTCTTTCAACTTAAAGGTGAATACCTTGTCTATATGCACCCATTTGCCGTCTTTCCATTTGAATCCTTCATAGTCACCGTCGGGGATGTACGTGTACCGCTTGCCGGTCTCCCCATTTTCAGGGATCAGGTGATCGTACAGGATCATGTTCATTTCATCGTCAAACTGTAGTCTGGCATTGCCATCTTTCTTGTACTCGATCCAGAATCTGGCCTGATCCTGCTTCCTTACACTGTCTTCCCTGAAACTGAAGAAAGGTCCGCCAAACATGGGTCTTCCGGCATTATCGAAATGCAGCACTTCGATCCTTTTCATCGTGCTCCGCATGGTATTCTCATCGTATCCCAACAGGGTGTAGTAAGCCTTGCCCTGGTGCTCAGTCTTGATGATCTTATAATAAATAGCGCCGATCCAGGTTTCGTTGTTGGTCACGGTATCAATAGGCGAACCAATTAGTGATGTTTTATCGATCAGTGGAAAAAGCCGAAGGGAACCATCGTTTGTTCTCATCTGAATGGCACCATGCCTTCTGGCCATATTCTCATCCTTCACCACTTGCCAGGTAAAGATCCTGAAACTGGAATCTGGTGCATAGAGTTTTGAAATATTCTGTACTGAGTCGAAAGGGTAACGAAAGGAGTGTGGCGTGCGCAGTGCCCTCACCAGGATACGGGTGAACAAACTGTCTGAGCGAAAACGTTCTGCTGCTTCCCTTGCCATCACGATCTTTGGGCCGATCGTTTTCAAAGAATCTTCTTTCTGTCTCAGGGAGGTCAGATCCTCGCGGGATTGCTGGCCATATAACTGAACCATGCCCAGAAGGAAGACTACCATAAAGCATATACGCAAATAAAGCATGTGACAAAATTGCATCAAATTTACTTTGCAGCAGCCAGATTTTACAAAGCTTTAGCAACATCGAAAAGCCCCGGGAAAACCTCGTCGATCAGGGGGTTGGGAAGCGCCGGCATGGGCTTCTGCGAGGGAATGAAGAGGGTACGCATGCCGCAGGACCTTCCAAACCTCATATCGCCCAGGGTGTTACCTATCATCAATGACCTGTTAAAGTCTATGTCTGGATAGTCTTCTTTTGCTGCATGTGCCATTCCGGGATTTGGTTTCCGGCAAGGGTGTGTATCTTCCAGTGCAGTGCAATAATAGATCTTGTCAACTCGACCACCTGCAAGTTCTACTGACCTGATCAGGCGGCTGTTTATCTCTTCGAGGTCAGCAACCGTCATCAGGCCTTTACCCACCCCTTTCTGGTTGGTTACAATAAAGACATGGCCGAACGTTTTTGTAAAAATCGGAAAGGACTCGAGGGCACCTTCAATGAATCGAAACTCTGCCCAATTTCGGATATAGTCGTCCTCCTTTTCAATATTGATCACGCCATCGCGGTCAAGGAAAAGGGTCCAGCTCTGGTCGATATCTTTCATCCAGTTCTGCATGCCGGATCAATTCCCATTGGGTTCGCTGAAATACATTTCCTCGGCAAACTGGCAGATAATGTGTCCGGCCATGATATGCGCCTCCTGAATCCTCGGTGTATCAGCGGAAGGAACATTGATCAAAAAACGACTCATGGCCTTCATCATGCCACCGCTCTCGCCGGTAAAGCCAACCGTGATAATATCCCTTGTGTTGGCCATCTCGAATGCATTGCAAATATTCTTTGAATTTCCCGATGTGGAGAATCCAAAAAGGATATCCCCGGGATTGCAAACCCCTTCCACCAGCCGGGCATACACTTCATCGTAACTATAGTCATTGGCTACAGCTGTCAGGTATGATGTATTGCAGTGCAGTGCTTCAGCGGGGAGTGCTTTCCTGTCCAAATAAAAACGACCAGTGAACTCAGCGGCGAGGTGCTGGGCGTCTGCAGCGCTTCCTCCGTTCCCGCAAAACCATAACCTGTTGCCGTTCCTCAACGTGTCAACCGTTATTTGAACAATTTCCATTAGCGTGGACACCAGTCCGGCATTATCCAGAAACTGTTGCTTCACACTGATTGACGAACTGATGACTGATCTGATCTTATCTTCCATACGCGTATTTAACCAGGATAATTCCCTGGTCTGGGTACAAATTTATGGATTTGCCGGGTCTGCGAGTACCATGATGGCTTCCACCAGTTTCTTCCAGGAATAATTCTTTTTTTCGTCCCTGATGTTAGGCAGAAAATGAGCTTCGCCAAGGTCGTATGCTTCAGCAATGCGCCTGGCAATGGAGGCCGGATCAGGTTCTGCCACCATCCCGGTGACGCCCTGTTTAACCATTGCGGGAAGCCCGCCTACATTGGTCACGATCATCGGTATTTCAAAATGATAGGCGAGGGGGGTAACTCCACTTTGCGTAGCCTGCCGGTAGGGTTGTACAATAAAATCTGCCGCACAACAATAGTACCTCACCTCTTGGTCACTAATGAACCCACTATGCAGCATAACCGAGTCCTTGATGCCCAGTTTCTCCAGCTGTGCCAGGTAAGGTTTACTGTCCTGGTAAAATTCACCAGCAACCAGCAGTTTGATGCCACTGTTCCTTATAGCATCACTGGCCATGGCCTCAAAAAGCATATCAAGCCCCTTGTAATGGCGGATAAAGCCGAAGAAAAGGATGATCTTATCATGTAGGGGCAGGCCAAGGTGTCTGCGGGCGTCCTCTTTGGAAACGGCTTCGCCAAAGTTATCATAAAGGGGGTGGTCAGTAAGGATGGCGGGGTTACCCGTTTTAAAACTATACAGGTCACTCATCACCCTTTCGCTCATGGTGATAAAGGCATGGACCGATCGCAGGAAGTAACTGGTGAGTATCCGGTCCCCCGGCCTTTTCTCGTGTGGAACAATGTTATCAGCGATACATACTATCCGGGTGTGTTTATTTTTTTTGACGATACTGCAAATGGTTCCCAGCGCGGGGCCAAGAAAGGGTATCCAGTACCTGACCACCAGCAGGTCCGGTCTTAATGCTTTTAACTCATTGCCAATCTTCAACCAGTTCAGGGGGTTGATGGAATTCACAGCCACTTTAATATCGAGATCCTGGGGAGCGGGTTCGGTGGAATACTGCGTTTTGCCGGGGAACAGGAAGGACGGGTATTGCAATGAAAAAGTGTATATCGTAACCCGATGTCCCTGGGTCATGAACTCCCGGGCCAGTCTTTCGTTAAAGGTGGAGAGTCCGCCGCCTCTTAGGGGATAGGCGGATCCCAGGATAACGATATGTTTGGGATCAGGCATCCAGTCCTGCTGTTTCTTCTATCATATAGCTGTTTCGCTCGGGGGAATTCCTTGCGATCAGTTCCCCGATGAATCCCGCGAGGAAGAACTGCGAGCCGATGATCATGACGGTCAGTGCGATGTAGAATGCGGGTTTATTGGTGAGTCCATACTGCGGTTCAATCACCTTGGATATGATCAGGTACAGAACGATGAGTAAACCAAAAAAGAAGAACAGGCTTCCCAACAGACCAAAGAATTGCATGGGCTTTTTCCCAAACTTGCCTATGAACATGATCGAGTTAAGGTCCAGGAATCCGTTGACAAATCTTTCCCAACCGAATTTGGTGGTTCCGTATTTCCGGGGGCGGTGTTCAACTATTTTCTCGCCGATCTTCTTGAAGCCTGCCCATTTGGCCAATACCGGGATGTAGCGATGCATTTCACCATAAACCTCTATGGATTTGATCACCCTTTTCCGGTAGGCTTTCAAACCGCAGTTAAAATCGTGCAGGTAGATGCCTGACATCTTTCGGGTAACGGCGTTGAAGAATTTAGACGGAATATTCTTGGTGAGTACATTGTCGTACCGCTTTTTCTTCCAGCCGCTGACCAGGTCATATCCTTCCGACATGATCATATGGTAAAGGCCGGGAATCTCGTCAGGGCTGTCCTGCAGATCGGCGTCCATCGTGATCACCACATTTCCCTGTGCTGCCGCGAAACCTTCATTCAGGGCGGCACTCTTGCCATAGTTGCGCTGGAATTTAATGCCCTTGATACGGGGATCCTGGCTGCGCAATTGCTTGATCACCTCCCAGGAATTGTCTGTACTGCCATCATCCACCAGGATGATCTCATAGGAGTACTGATGCGAATCGGTAACCTTTTTGATCCAGGCACAAAGCTCTGGCAATGATTCCTCTTCGTCTTTCAGGGGTATGATGATGCTTACGTCCATGTATGGTTGTTAGGCTGGGAATTCGGGTCTTTTCTTTTTGACAATCGCTGATATGATCAGGGCGATGATGAAGTTGAAAATGCAGGTGAACATAAATGACTGAAAAAGCGAAGGCAGGGAATACACTTTCTTATCCATCATATCCTTCACAGCCTTATCGATCATCTCCTGCGACCCACCAAATTTATCAAGCGTTTGCTGCAATTTTTCAACGGTTAGTTGTGTGACACTTTCAGCGAATGCCGGATCAATAAAATTGAAAAGCACATAGCTGAAGACCATACTGATAAATGAGGTGATCACCATAATGCCAAAGCTGACCTTAAGTGCTTCCTTAAATTCGAGGAAGCCTCCATTCTCTTTTTTTGCCTGTAAACAGCCAATGACAGCAAAGACGATCGGGATAAGTGCGGTGGCGTACCCTCCAAAAGAGAGCAGCGAGTCTGCGCCCATCAGATAGAAGACAACATAAGATGCTACGTATACCAGCGCAGAGATCAGTCCGTATTGGAGCAGTATGCTGGTTTTCTTTTGTTCGTGGACCTGTTCCATGGTAGTGTGATTTAGGAATTCAAATATAGACCATCCTTGGCCACCACCCCAAGTACCCGACCCTTTAATGTATGACCGGTAAAAGGGGTGTTCTTTGACTTGGACCTGATCATGCCTTCGGTAAACTGGTATTCATTGTTGGGTTGGAACAAACTGAGGTCGGCTACCTGCCCGGTATTAATGGTAGTCTGGGGCAGATCGAATATTTGCCGGGGCGCGAATGACAGCAACTCAATGATCCTGTCGATGCCGACGCCCAGTTTACCCAGTACGCCGAAACAGGTTTCAAGGCCAATCATTCCCGGCCGGGCATATTCAAACTCGCATGTCTTGCTGTCCCATTCGTGTGGCTGGTGATGGGTGGCGATACAATCCACGCTGCCATCGATAACGCCGGCCATTAGTGCCTCCGCGTCTTTTTTTGTCCTCAGGGGAAGGTTGACCTTAAGATTGGTGTCGTAACTGACCAGGTCTTCATCAGTGAAATAAAGATGATAGGGGGTCACGGAGCAGGTTACCTGGATACCACCTTCTTTGGCCCGCCTGATATACTCCAGCGATTTGGCCGAAGTAATGCCTGCAAAATGAAGTCTTGACTCTGTATACCTGGCCAGCTTAATGTCCCGGGCCACCATGATCTCTTCTGCCATGGCCGGTTTGCCGGGCAGTCCCAGCCGGGTAGACACAATCCCTTCATTCATCAGTCCGCCCGGATTGATGGATTTATCATCCGGTATCTGGATGACCACGCTATTGATCGCCTTCACGTATTGCAGTGCTTTGATCAATAAGCCCGCAGACTGGATAGCGTTAAAGCCGTCGCTGAAAGCCATAGCCTCGTACAACTTCATATCGTACATCTCCGCCAGTTCCTTTCCTTCCGTATTACGCGTGATCGCCCCGATTGGATGCAGGGCCACCGGCAATCGGCGGCTTTTCTCTATGATATATTCAATCTGGCTTTTCGAGTGCAGGGCCGGGGAGGTATTAGGCACCAGGAACACGTGGGTAAACCCGCCTGCGGCCGCCGCAAAGGCGCCCGTTTCAAGACTTTCCTTATGTTCATAACCGGGATCGGCAAAATCAGCGAAAACATCGACCCAGCCCTGTGAAACGCTGAGCCCCTCCGTATCTACCAGTTGGGCATCGTTTTGCTCAATATGGTCTTCAATGGACCTGATCATGCCATCAACGACCAGGATATCTTTTACGGTACCATCAAAAGGTGAGGAGGGGTCTTGAATATGAGCCTTGCGTATAAGGATATTCATGCAAAAGGAATTCCGCGAAGATAATGTTCAGGATTGAATTTTGCGATAAGGAATTATGTCTTATTTTTGCACCCCTTTTGTTCGGGAAGTGGCGCAGCCCGGTAGCGCACTTGCATGGGGTGCAAGGGGTCGCAAGTTCGAATCTTGTCTTCCCGACGATCAGAAAAAGCCTTTGGCGTGAGCCTAAGGCTTTTTTGTTGGGAGCATCCCAAGCTTGCTTGGAGATGCGAAGCTACAAAAAGGCCGTTGCTAACGAAGTGAGCAAGGCTTTTTCTGTTTCAGCCCCCCTTGGATCAGCAAAGCAACAATGTTTCTAAGATCCCCGGATTTGATCGGGGATTGACGTGTTTATGTCAATCGATTTCGTAAGTAGGGACTTCTTTTATCCATACATTTAGTTTCATATGAAACGTTTTCTCGACACTAACTTTTTACTGGACAATAAGGCTGCGGAAGACCTTTATCATGGGTATGCTAAAGACATGCCCATCATTGATTACCACAATCACCTTTCTCCCCAACTGATTGCCGAGGATCCTTGTTTTGAGAACCTGACACAAGCCTGGCTTTATGGGGATCACTACAAGTGGCGGGGCATGCGCTGGCATGGAGTGAATGAGCGTTACTGCACCGGAGATGCGGGCGACTGGGAAAAATTTGAGCAATGGGCAGCCGCAGTTCCTTACATGATACGTAACCCATTGTTTCATTGGACGCACCTTGAACTGCAGCGTTATTTTGGTGTGGACGAAGTGTTATCGTCCAAAAATGCCCGGGAGGTCTACGAACTTTGCACGGCTAAACTGAGGACCAGGGAGTATTCTGTGCGTAACCTGTTGCGCATGCAGAAGGTGGAAGTGGTATGTACCACCGATGATCCTACTGATACCCTGGAGTACCACGATCGCATCGCCAGGGATGGCTTTGAGATCAGGGTGTTTCCTTCGTTCCGGCCCGATAAAGCCATGGCCGTTGACCATGTGGATGTTTTCAACGCCTATGTCAATAAACTCGAAGAAGCTTCCGGCATGAAGGCCGGGAACTATGACCAATACATCGGTTTATTGAAAGCCCGGCACGATCATTTTGCAGAAATGGGTTGTCGTGCTGCCGACCATGGCCTGAACGAAATGTTTGCAGAGGATTATACGGATAATGAGGTCAGGGATATATACAGTACGCTGCGAAAAGGCGGGGACCCCGGGGAAAGCGCTAAACGCAAATTCAAATCTGCCATCCTTCATATCATCGCGGTTTGGAATCATGAAAAGGACTGGGTGCAACAATATCACCTTGGACCGCTGCGCAACAATAACAGCCGCATGTTGAAACAGTTGGGGCCAGATACCGGCTGGGACTCCATGGGTGGATCCGTGAATATCAAGGAGGTTGGAAAATTCCTCGACAGGCTGGACAAGGACAACTGCCTCACGAGAACAGTTTTATACAGCATCAATGCGTACGACAATGAAATGCTGGCAACAATGGCAGGTAATTTCAATGATGGCAGTTTTCCCGGGAAAATACAGAGCGGCGCACCCTGGTGGTTTAACGACCAGAAAACGGGTATTCAGCAGCATTTCGATGCCATAAGCAATATGGGCCTCCTGAGCCGGTTCATTGGCATGCTGACCGACTCCAGAAGCTTCCTTTCGTTCCCACGGCACGAATACTTCAGAAGGATCCTTTGCAACCTGTTAGGTAAGGAAATGGAGTCCGGTGAGTTGCCCAATGACCTTCCCTGGATCGGCGGGATCGTAAAAGACATTTGTTACCACAACACCAAGAACTACCTCAAATTCTAATCTGCCAATAACGCAATTTGATGCAACAACCCATGGGACGATACAGGTGGACGGTCTGTACAATGGTATTTTTTGCCACCACCATCAACTACCTGGACAGGGCCGTGATCAGTCTTTTAAAAAAGCCACTGACAGCGGAGTATCATTGGACTGAGCTTGACTATGGAAATATCGTCATCGCTTTCCAGGTTTCGTATGCCATTGGACTATTTGGGGCAGGTAGAATGGTGGATAAATGGGGCAGTAAAGCGGGTTATGCAGTTGCGCTGTTCCTTTGGAGCCTTGCTGCAATGGCCCATGCCCTGGTGACCAGCACCTTCGGATTTAAGGTGGTGAGGGCTGCATTGGGATTGACGGAATCTGCCAACTTCCCTGCCGCTGTGAAAACCGTGACAGAATGGTTCCCCAAAAAGGAGCGAGCCCTGGCAACTGGCATTTTCAATTCTGGAACCAATATAGGAGCCATACTGGCGCCGCTGACGGTGCCATTTATTGCGGAAAGTATGGGTTGGCGTTGGGCCTTTATCATCACTGGTGGAATTGGGTTGTTGTGGTTGATCTTCTGGTTCATTTTGTACGATGTACCTGCCAAACAAAAAAGATTATCCAGGGCCGAGTTTGACCATATCCACAGTGACCAGGACGAGATCGAAGCCGCTGAAAAAACGAAACACGAAAAAGTGCCCTGGCTAAAACTGCTCGGGTACAGGCAGACCTGGGTATTTGCAGTAGGCAAATTCATGACAGATCCTGTCTGGTGGTTTTACCTGTTCTGGCTACCTGATTTCCTCGATAAAGAATATCATATGTCGGGCACCGCCATTTCTTTACCGATTGCCGTGGTCTATACCTTGTCCAGCATCGGCAGCATTTACGGTGGCTATCTTCCTATGGCCCTCATCAGGAAAAAATGGCCCGTATTCAAAGCGCGCAGGACCTCGATGCTTTTATTTGCTGCTTGCGCATTGCCTGCCATGTTTGCCCAATGGCTGGGCAGTTATAACCTTTGGTTTGCCATCTTCATCATTGGATTTGCCACCGCGGCACACCAGGCATGGAGCGCGAACATATATACCATTGTATCTGACCTGTTCCCTAAAAAAGCAGTTGGGTCCGTGATTGGGATCGGTGGGATGTTTGGTGCACTGGGTGGCATCTTGATCGCCAGGCTGGCGCCAAAACTGTTCATATATTTTAGAGAACAGGGTAGTCCGCAAACGGGATATTTCATTATGTTCATCATCTGTGGCAGCGCCTACCTGGTGGCCTGGATGATCATGAAAGTATTGGTGCCGAAAGAAAAAATCGCTGAACTCTGAAGATCATGTTGAGGATCGTTGAGAGCGCAAAACAATATTTAAGCAGCACTGCCATCGTATCTGGTAATAGAACGTTCAGTTATGCCGATCTCCTGGCCAGCTCCAGGCAGTTCGCAGGCAAATTGCTCGACCAGGATACAGATCTACGCGGGTCACATGTAGCATTTATGGTTGAACCCGGTTTTGATTATGTAATGGTGCAATGGGCGATCTGGCGGTCAGGGGGAGTAGCGGTGCCGCTATGCCTTACACATCCGCTGCCATCCCTCACCTATGTGCTGGAGGATGCAGAGATCTCTGTCATTATTGTATCGCCCCGCTTTGAATCCATTTTATCTGAGTATGCTGCCCTTAACGGGCTGAGGGTGCTCGTGTTAAGCGATGAAATCCTCGCAGACGATGCTACGCTTCCTGACATAGACCCTGCAAGACCCGCCATGATCCTGTATACCAGTGGTACCACCAACAAGCCCAAAGGGGTGGTCACTACGCACAGGAATATTGAAGCACAGGTAGAAACCCTTGTAACCAGTTGGGAATGGAGCCAGCAAGATCACGTCCTTTGTGTATTGCCTTTGCACCATGTGCATGGCATCATCAACGTGATCTCTTGTGCCATGTGGAGTGGTGCCATCTGCGAATTCGTCCCTGAATTCTCAGCTGAGCACATCTACCATGTATTCGGGAAGGGCAGGATCAACCTGTTTATGGCAGTACCCACCATATATTTTAAACTGATCGATCATTGGGAAAAAGCAACGGCTGAAAAAAAGGTAAGAATGACAGAGTCCATGCGACCGTTCCGTTTGATGGTTTCCGGTTCTGCGGCCCTGCCGGTATCCATCATGGAAAAATGGAAGCAGATCAGTGGACAAGTTCTGCTGGAAAGATATGGGATGACCGAAATTGGCATGGCCATCAGCAATCCCTACCGGGGCGAAAGAAAAGCTGGCTATGTTGGAAAGCCGTTGCCTGGGGTTGAGATCAGGCTGGTCAATGAACAGTATATCGACCAGCCCGACGGCGAGCCTGGCGAGATCCTGGTCAGGGGCGATAACGTGTTTTCGGAATATTGGAAAAGGCCCGAAGCCACTGCCGAAAGTTTTACCGGGGGTAATTGGTTCAAAACAGGCGATGTGGCGGTTGTTGAATCTGGTTATTACCGCATCATGGGCCGAAACTCGGTGGACATCATAAAATCCGGCGGATACAAGATCTCCGCACTTGAAATCGAGGAGGAGATCCGTAAATATGAAACCATCGCTGATTGCGCAGTTGTAGGTATTGAGAATGAGGAATGGGGCGAGTTGATCGTTGCGGCCCTGGTGACAAAAGGGGAAATTGAGACAGAGGCATTGACAGACTGGCTGAAGCAACGCATGGCATCTTATAAATTACCGAGAAAGTATCTTGTTGTACCTGAGTTGCCGCGCAATGCGATGGGTAAGGTCACCAAAAACGATGTAAAAAAGTTATTCTGATGAAAAACCTGTTTTCGCTGTTGCTGTTGGCACTGCTGGCCAATTCCGTGAACGGGCAGAAACGATTTGCCGAGGCAGTTTTTTCAGGGATAGATTCTGTGAAAGATCTTCCATATGGCCAGGCAGTTAACCTGAAAGGGGAGGAAGAAGTTCTGCTTCTTGATGTTTTCATGCCCAAGGCTGATACGATGAAGAAAAGGCCGCTGGTGATCTTCATTCATGGCGGCGGTTTCAAAGACAAC
>JBBAJN010000030.1:0-1292 GCA_040404045.1 Chitinophagaceae bacterium | reverse complement strand
GGCCGTTTCAGCTCCCTGATCTGCACGGGATTTGCGACCCCGGGCTACGTGACCGCCAGCATCGATTATCGGTTGGGTGTAGGAAAGGAGAGTACGAATAAAGATTATTACGAAGCGCTGTACCGGGCTCAGCAGGATGGCAAGGCGGCCATCCGATTCTTCAGAAAACATGCATCGAAATATGGCATCGATACATCGCAGGTATTCATAACCGGTAGTTCAGCGGGGTCGAAGACCTGCCTGGCGATCGCATACATGGATGAAGAAGAAATACCCGCATCGATCGACCGTTCCAAATGGGGAAGCCTGGAAGGCAATAGCGGGAACGAAGGCTATAGTTCAAAAGTGAGCGGGGTGATCAATTGCTGGGGTGCCATGATCGACCACCATTGGATCAAGGCGGGTGATGCGCCGCTATTCAACATCAGTGGAACGGTTGATAAAGTGGTGCCGTACGACAGTTCGTTCGACTATCATGGGTTTAAATACGGAGCATATATCCTGTTCGAAAAATGCCTGGCCTCGGGCGTATCTACCGGGTGGAGGCCTTTCTACGGGGCAGGACATACACTCGATGGATCCATGGCAAAACTGGACAGTGCCATTCAATCCATGAGTCGCTGGCTCTATACCCAACTGAAACAGACCGCCGGCACAAACCGGTCCGACGTGTTCAGGTGGGGGAGTGAAATGAATCGTTTGGACAGCCTGAACATGGCAGACAATTACCCGGAGAATGCCGTGATGTTCGTGGGCAGTTCATATATCAGGCTTTGGACAAACATCAGGACCGACCTGAAGAATGATCAGATCATCAACCGCGGGTTCGGAGGCAGCAACCTCCGTGACGTAGCTTACTATATCGACCAGATCCTGGACAAGCAAAAACTCAAAGCTTTGTTCATGTACGTAGGAAACGATATTGTGGCCGGTGGGCGCGACAAATCCCCGGACCAGGTGCTGGAGCATTTCAAATACGTGGTGAAGAAAGTGCGTGCTAAACACCCGGATATACCCATCACCTGGCTGGCCATCAGTCCTAATGAAAGACGATGGAGTGCCTGGAACCAGATACAGGAAGCCAATGCACTGATCGGTGCGTATTGTAAAGAGTCAAAGAATATGCACTACATTAATGCCAGCAGTCATTTTCTGGGCAAAGATGGAAAACCGATCACAAAGTATTTTCTCGACGATAAATTACATTACAATCCCAAGGGATACAAGGTATGGGGAAAGGCCATCAGGGCGGATGTCAGGAAGATCATTAAACAACAGACATGAAGATTTAC
>JBBAJN010000029.1:0-25692 GCA_040404045.1 Chitinophagaceae bacterium | reverse complement strand
GGGCCGACTATGGATATACACTGGACGGCAGCGAGCGGGGTTCACTGGAAGATGAAACTTTTTCCGCCGATGGTGCCACCGTGAGTTTTTACGGCATCAGTGCTCACCCTGGCTATGCCAAAGACAAACTCGTGAACGCGGTGAAAGTGGCTGCTGCCTTTGTGGACGCGCTTCCCAAAGGTGCTTTTTCACCAGAGACTACCAGCGGCACGGAAGGGTTTGTTCACCCCGTGCATATGGAAGGAACAGCGGAGAAAGCAACGGTAGATTTCATTGTGCGGGACTTTGATACGATGAAGCTGAAAGACCATGCCCGGTTCCTGCAGAATTTGGCTGAAGAAGTGGTAGGCGACTTTCCGGGCGCAAGATTCGATATCAGCGTCAGGGAGCAGTACCGCAACATGAAGGAAGTGCTGGACCATTATCCCACGGTGGTCAGCTACGCGGAAGAAGCGATCAGAAGGGCCGGAATGGAGATTCGCAAAATACCGGTACGTGGCGGAACGGATGGTTCCAGGTTATCTTTCATGGGCTTGCCTTGCCCTAATATTTTTACCGGGGAAATGGCTTTTCATTCCCGGCATGAATATGTGAGTGTGCAGGATATGCAGAAAGCTGTAGAAACCATTGTTCACCTGGCCATGATCTGGGCGGAGAAACCGCTACCCTAAGCTTGACAATTCAATTGGCGATCATGGACATGTTCTCCGAAGGGGATTTCCAGATCCTCATATACCAGTAAATGGGGAAGGCGAGGATGTTACAGGTCACGAAAAATATCAGCCAGAGGATCTTCTCGTTGCTGTCCACCTTGCTGTTGATCACATGGATGATATAGTAGATGTAGAGGCCAAAGGCAATGATTCCGATAGAAAGCACCAGGAGCAGGGCCGGACCGATGTCAGTCAGCAATGAAATGTCATCGTTGTGCGCCATCACGTCCCATACGATCATGGCAAAAAAGAACGTGTAGACGAATAACAATGCGATGGGCAGGAAAGTAAAGATTCCAAGCCATATTTTGCTTCCCCTTTCCATAAAACATGGTTTCTAACAAGTTAAACAAAAAACATCAAATGATGCTCCTTGAACTATTTGGTTTTGTTTAACTTCTGCCAGTTGAATTCTTTTTACATTTGCTCAAACTTGAGATACATGCCCGGTTGGTTATTGCAAGCCCCGTCACTCGTTTCTGACACCCTTTCACAACAAACAAACGCTGTTCCTGTAACGCCCAAGGAAATGCACCTTTGGGATATCCTGGTAGCAGGCGGACCATTGATGGTTCCCCTCGCGTTGTTGCTGGTGGCCTCCATTTTCTTTTTCATTGAACGATACATTGCCATTAAGCGGGCGGCCCAGATCGATGAGAACTTTATGGGCATCATCAGGGATCATATTGTCAACGGGAATATCGCCGCTGCCCGTTCCCAGGCAAAGAATACCAATAACCCGATCGCGAGGATGATCCATAAAGGGATCCAGCGGATAGGCAAGCCAATAGATGCCATAGAAAGAAGCATGGAGTCTGTTGCACAACTCGAGATGTATGACCTGGAAAGGAACCTGAACATTCTTTCGGTGATCGCCCGTGCTGCGCCCATCTTCGGTTTTATCGGTACGCTGGCGGGTTTGATGCAGTTGTTCTTCAATATCAACTCTACCGGGGAATTCGTTTTGAATACCATTGCCGGCGGGTTGTATGTAAAGATCGTTACATCGCTTACCGGATTGCTGATCGGGTTGATCGCCTACCTCGCCTATAGTTACCTGTACACCCAGATCGACAAGGCCGCGAACCGCATGGAAGTGGCCGCAGCGGATTTTCTTGACACCTTACAGGAACCAACCCATTAATTCATGCGCGTAAGAAAAAGACACAGGGGCGAAGCCGAAGTATTCACGGATGCATTGAACGATATCCTGTTCATCCTGTTGATGTTTTTCCTGATCGTGTCAACACTGGCGAATCCCAATGTGATCAAACTTTCCCAGCCGAAATCAAAAAGCGATACCAAGGCCAAACAAAATGTGGTGGTATCGATAGACGGGAATAAGAACTACTACGTGGGTACCAGCAAAGTGGGTATTGATTCACTCCGTGCGGCCTTATTGCCGGCCATCCAGAAAGAAAAGACGGAGATCCCTACGGTGGTCATCAATGCAGATAAGAACGTGCCTATTGACAATGTGGTGGCCGTGATGCGTGTAGCCCGCGAACTGGGCGCAAGAACGGTGCTGTCGGTCGACAAGGAATAATACTTGTTCAGAAACTTATCTTAACCATCCTTTCCTTCCCGGAAAGGTCTTTCCTGATTTCTGCAGACGCGCCTCCCAATGCCGCCACTTCCTGCGCCAGGTCGTAATGGGTTTCAAAAAAAATCATCCCGCCCGGTTTGAGTTTTCGGTCCGCAAACGCGAGGATGGATCTGTAGAATTTAAGGGGGTCGTCATCCGGCACAAACAGCGCGATATGGGGTTCGTGGTCGACCACATTCTTTTCCATCTGGTCCTTATTCGCCAGAGGAATATAGGGTGGGTTGCTCACGATCACATCTATATCGGGGATGCCTGTCCATTGGTTTTCGTCCAGGAAATCTGCCTGGTGGAAAAGGATCTCTGTCTGGTGGGTGGCGGCGTTTTGCCGGGCAACTGCCAGCGCTGCATCACTGATGTCCACCGCGTGCACTTCAGCATTCCGTATGAGTTTTTTCAGCATGATCGGGATGCATCCCGAACCGGTGCCCACGTCCAGGATCCGAACATCGGGTGCGTTAACCGAATCCTTTACCCAGGCCACCAACTCTTCTGTTTCGGGACGGGGTATCAGCACGTCTTCATTCACATGAAATCTTTCCCCCATGAACCAGCTGAACCCCGTAACATATTGCACAGGAGTGGCCGCCATCAGCCGTTGGAGGTGGTCTTCAAATTTTTCTTCCTGCCCATCGGTCAGTAAGCCTTCATGGATCATCCGGTCCATCCTGGAAAGGCCCGTTATGTCTTCCATCACCCATTCGGCAATGTTCGCAGCTTCACGCGGTTCGTATATTTCTGACAGCTTATTTTTCAATTGCTGTTGTGCCTCCCTGAAAGTCATACTGCAAACATAAATTAAAGTAGTTTTGCCGCGATGCCTGATCATTCCCATTATATGCTAAGGTGCGTGCAGCTGGCCCGGTTGGGCTCAGGCTACGTAGCACCCAATCCTATGGTGGGAGCTGTGCTGGTGCATCATGACAGGATTATCGGTGAGGGCTGGCATGAACTGTATGGCGAGGCCCATGCAGAGATCAACTGCCTCGCTTCGGTGAAGCAGGAGGACCGGGATCTCATCCCCCGCTCCACTTTGTACGTTTCACTGGAGCCCTGCGCCCATTTTGGCAAAACCCCGCCTTGTGCCGACCGCATCATTACGGAAAAGATCGCGCGGGTAGTTGTTGGGGCATTGGATCCCTTCCCGCAAGTCAATGGCACGGGTATCGAGAAAATGAAGGCCGCCGGAATTGAAGTGATCACGGGGATAGAGGAAGCGGCCTGCTCGGAACTCAACAAGCGCTTTTTCACCTTCACCCGAAAACACAGGCCTTACATCATCCTGAAATGGGCCCAGTCGGCCAACCGTAAAATGGCCGGCCGCGGTGATGCCAGGTTGATGATCACCAATGATTACAGCAACAGGCTGGTGCATAAATGGCGCAGTGAGGAAGCAGCCATCCTGGTAGGTACCAATACCGCGCTGATGGATGACCCGGCATTGACCACTAGGTTATGGTCTGGCCGGCACCCCGTCAGGGCCGTGGTTGATATGGACCTGCGACTGCCACCCGGGCTGAAATTATTCAACCGAAAATATCCCACCATCGTTTTCAATACCATCATGCACGATGAGCAGGAGAACCTGCTCATGTATGAGGTGACGAGAGATACGGGCCTGGTTGTTCAGATGGTCCATGCTTTCCACCAGTTGAAGATCCAGAGCGTGATCGTGGAAGGCGGATCCCTGCTCCTGCAGTCGTTCATCGATGCGGGAATTTGGGATGAGATCAGGGTGATCACCAATCGTGACCTTCACGTGGCAGATGGACTATGGGCCCCGGAGCTGCCCGAGATCGGGGCGAGGGAAGAGTTTGAATTGGATAGCGACACCATTTCCATTTATTATCCTGAATGATATATTGAGTACTGACCATCGTGCTGACCTCCTGCCTGACGCTGGGCTTTGATGTGATCGGAAAGATGAAGATCCCAACGCTGCAGGCCATCGTTTTCAATTATATTACTTGCGTGCTCGTAGGTTCCCTGGTCAACGGTGGATTTCCTTTTGAGGCCATCGGTGCCAGGGAGCAATGGGTAAACTGGAGCCTGCTGATGGGCAGCATATTCATTGTGTTGTTCAATATCATCGCGTTCACTACGCAACACCTTGGCGTTGCCGTTGCTTCGGTGGCCAACAAGTTGTCTTTAGTGATCCCTTTTCTCTTTGCGGTTTTTTTCTACGGCGAAGCCGCGACGCCTTTGAAGATCGCAGGTATCGTGCTGGCCGTTACAGCCGTTGTCTTTACCTGCTGGCCTCACCAGGAGATCAAGGGGTCTTCCCTCAAGCCGGAACATGGATTCATTTTGTTTTTGCCCGTGGTATTATTCTTTGGAAGCGGCATGCTGGATACGCTGATCAGTTACGTGGAGCGCTCTTACTTAAGCGATGCCAATAAAGACGCCTATTTTATCACGGCATTTGGGGCTGCCGGCTTACTTGGCTCAAGCGTTCTTGCAGCAAGGATCATCACCGGCAGGGAGAAGTTCGATCCGAGATCGATCATTGCAGGGATATGTATCGGGCTGCCTAACTATTTTTCGATCTGGACCCTGGTCAAGGCGCTCTCCCAGGCCAAAGGCAATAGCTCGGCCATATTTCCCATCATCAACATAGGTATCGTGCTGTTCAGCACGCTGGTGGCCTATTTTCTTTTTCGTGAAAAGCTCAGCAGGCTGAACTGGGTGGGAATATTCTTTTCCGTGATCGCGATCACTTTAATGGCCTGGGGCTGATGGGTAAATTCAGTTTCCTTACGATTGAGAGAGAGGGCCAGTCCGATTACCGCGACAGGGGGAGTAAATTCTTCGGATATGCGTATCCGGTAGCAAATGTGGAGGAGGCAAAAGCAAAGCTTCAGCTATTGAAGAAATCACACCCGAAGGCCTCCCATTTTTGTTTTGCGTGGCGTTTTGGTGCGGAAGGCGAAACCGCCAGGGTGAGTGACGACGGTGAACCATCCGGGTCGGCGGGCAAGCCTATTGAAGGGCAGATCCTGAGCCGGGGGCTTACGAGTGTGCTGGTTGTGGTGGTGAGGTATTTTGGCGGAAGCCTGTTGGGGGTGCCAGGCCTGATACAGGCATATAAGACAGCGGCAGCCGAGGCATTGGACCTGTCTGGGCAGGTAGAAAAGACCGTGGAGCACGAATTGGTGATTGAATTTGATTATACGCTGATGAACGATGTGATGATGATGATAAGGCAGGTGGATGGCCGCATTGGTTCTCAGGAGATGGGCTTGTTTTGCAGGTACAGGCTAATGGTTCCGCTCGAACAGAAGGAAAGGGCGGTCAGGCTTTTGGCTGACCTGCGGGGCGTAACGATGATTGAAAACATGTAATTTAGAATCATGAAAACGATTGCAGTTATTGGTGCAGGTACCATGGGTAATGGCATTGCACATGTTTTTGCCCAACATGGATTTAAGGTTGCATTGATTGATCTGTCTGAACTGCAGCTCGACAAAGCAATGGCGACCATTTCGAAGAACCTCGACCGGCAGGTGGGAAAGGGGATCATTGCTGCTTCTGACAAGGACGCAGCGATCAGGAATATCAACACTTACAGTTCCGTAGCTGCGGGCGTAAAAGATGCCGACCTCGTTGTGGAAGCCGCAACAGAGAATATGGATATCAAACTCCGGATCTTCGCCGAATTGGACGAAGTAGCCCCGGCAGGAGCCATACTCGCATCCAATACGTCTTCTATTTCCATCACAAAGATCGCGGCAGTTACGAAGCGTCCGGGAAAGGTGATCGGTATGCATTTCATGAATCCTGTGCCGGTGATGAAACTGGTGGAGATCATCAACGGGTATGCCACTGAAAAAGAGGTTACAGAAACGATAGTTTCCGTAAGTCGTGCTCTCGGCAAGGAACCCTGTGTGGTGAACGACTACCCGGGTTTTGTTGCCAACCGGATCCTGATGCCGATGATCAATGAGGCGATATATAGCTTTTACGAAGGGGTAGCCGGCAAGGAAGAGATTGATACGGTGATGAAGCTGGGCATGGCCCATCCCATGGGTCCCCTGCAGTTGGCCGATTTCATCGGGCTCGATGTATGCCTGGCGATCTTAAGGGTACTGCATGAAGGTTTTGGTAATCCCAAATATGCGCCATGCCCGTTACTCGTCAATATGGTGACCGCAGGAAAGTTGGGGGTTAAAACGGGAGAAGGGTTTTACAAATATTGATCCGAATCATTACTATTTGGATGAGGAAACGCTACTTACTCTTAAAGTCCCCCCGTTTCCAGGCCTTTACGAATTCACCCCAGGCAAAAGGGTTGAAGATGTTCTGTGGCGGGGTTTGGCCGGTGTAGTACATTTTCTGCGCGCCTTGTCTCAGGCTGAAGTTGGTGGCTTCTTTCCCGTCGGCCGGTAATGACCTTGCCAGGACCCGTCTTTTTGCCTCATCCGTGTTTTGTCGTGCTATTTCTATATCATCATCCGGCACATCGGTTGCAATGAAATCCCTTTCGAACTGTTCCCGGGTTGGGCGGGCCTTGATGATGGTTGCGGGAAGGTAGACGGTATCGGTCACCATCAGTTGGATCATGCTGTACTGGTTGCCCTGGATGTCGCGCGGGATATCTGCAGTTTTGGGTTTGAAGCCAATGGAGGTGAATTCCACCTTATCGCCTTTCAGAACAACGATTGAGAAAACGCCCTGGTTGTTGGTAATGGTTCCCCTTCCTGTTCCCTTGACCACGATGCTTACGGCCGGGAGACCCCTCAGGCTGTCGGCGGTCATTACCACGCCATACAACTGAACCACGGAGTCTTTGAAGCTTTCAAACTGCGCCTTCGCTGCCACGGGCATGAAGGTGATTGTCAGTATGGCAAGGTATCTTAAAAGTTTATTCATTCAGGAGGCAGCAATTTACGTTCAATGTTCACAATAAACAAAGTAAGGGGTTGAATGGTTACCTTTGAAGAACAAAAATTTCTTTAACAATTCGTTGAATTATGACCAGTCAGGATGTGTTAGATGCTTTGAGCCATGTTCAGGAACCCGATCTGAAAAAGGATCTGGTGACGTTGAACATGGTGCAGGATATTCAGATCGATGGAAACCGGGTAAGTTTTGTGATCGTGCTGACCACCCCTGCATGTCCATTGAAGGAGTTGATCAGACGGGAGTGCGAACAGGCTGTAAAACAGCATGTTGGGGGTGATATAGAGGTGGAAGTTAAGTTTACGGCCAATACCAGCAGCAACAGGGCTGATGCCAAAGCGGTGCTGTCAAGGGTTAAAAATATCATAGCGGTGGTTTCTGGTAAAGGGGGGGTGGGTAAATCCACCGTATCAGCCAACCTGGCCCTGGCCCTGGCGCAGGGTGGCGCAAAAGTGGGATTGATGGATGCGGATATCTATGGGCCAAGTGTGCCCATTATGTTCGGCATCAGGGGCCAGCGTCCTTTAATGACCCATGAGGACGGGAAAGATAAGATCGTGCCCCTGGAGAAGTTCGGCATCAAGCTAATGAGCATCGGGCTGCTGGTGGATGAAAAGAATGCAGTGGTTTGGCGGGGACCTATGGCCAGCAGTGCCATCAGGCAGTTTGTGACAGATGTCAAATGGGATGACCTGGATTACCTGATCATCGATATGCCACCGGGCACGGGCGATATACATCTTACCCTGGTGCAAACCGTACCGGTAACCGGGGCGATCATCGTAACCACTCCGCAGGACGTTGCACTGGCTGATGCGAAGAAAGCGGTGGCGATGTTTGCCCAGGCCCAGATCAATGTACCCATCATTGGGCTGGTCGAAAACATGGCCTGGTTCACGCCTGCGGAATTGCCCGGCAGTAAATACTACATTTTTGGAAAAGGCGGAGGTCGCAAAATGGCCGAGCAGTACGATCTTCCTTTCCTGGGCGAGATCCCGCTGGTGCAGAGTATTCGGGAAGGCGGTGACAGCGGAACGCCCGCCATGGTGGGTACAGATGCCATCACCCAGGGGGCCTTCATGGATTTTGCCGGAAATGCCGTGCGAAGCATCAGTATGCGCAATGCGTCCATGCCTTCCACTGAGGTGGTGGAGGTACTGGTGTAGGCATACTTATTTCAATCTCTCAATGGCGAAAATATAGGGATGATGCATGTGGTGCGTCCAGAAATTGCTTTGGATGTCCGGATACTTTGATGCATAATCAGCATCAGGTGTAAGGATGATCGGGGTGGCGGCCCTTGTATAGTTGTTGCTGTTGTAAAATCCCGGTTTCTGGTATTCGGGCAGGGCTTTCGCCACCTGCGGGTAGAGTTTATCGCCCAGGAACTTCCGGTAGGTATCACGGGCTTTTTTGGTGGGCTTGCTGAGTTTTTTATACAGCGTATTATAGACGATCCTGTTTTTGAACGATTGTTTTTTGATCAGCCCCGAGACATTCCTGAACGGGTTCACTGTGTTGAAATCGTCGGTGGTTTGAATCGAGAAAGGTGCTTCCGGTACCCAGTCGTACGCATTGACTACATTGAATGCCCAGCCTCCCTGTGTGGTTGCTTCATATTCATATGCGAAGTATAGGTTGCCGGGCTTCGGTGCCGCGGTTGAATATGTTTTCATCCGGATATCAGACGGCAGCAGGTTCAGTTTCTGCTGGTTGTACAGATAAGCCGTCAGCAGGTAGGAGATGCCGCCGCCCTGGCTATGCCCTGTGATGATCAGGTTTCTGCAGCCGGACCGGTAAAGGGAGTCAAGTTTGGGGTGAAGGTCACGGGCGATGTAGGCCGTGCTGAGCATCCACCCCGCGTGCACGGCAGCTTTGGGGTCCGAGGCGACCTGGTAGTGGAAGGTGTCCGTAGGCGCAAGCAGGATGTTGCCTTTTGCAGGCACCATTGCGGCGTAGAAATTTGCCATCCAGCTTTCTGCCTGCATGACGGTTCCCCTCACCGAGATCATGGCCTGGTCTCCGCTTGTCCAAATTTCATACAGGTTCTTGAGGCCGATCTCCGGGGACCTGTATGCCATTTTAAATTGTGAAGGCTCGGGGATGAAATTGGAGTCAGTATAATACTTGGTAACGCCACCCGCCCGGGCAGACACATACATGACCTGCAACAATTCCTCCTTATCGAATCCCGGTTTCAGGGGTTGGGCCTGCGAACTTAGCAGTGAAAAACTGAAGGCAGTAAGCAGGATGATCTTAAACGAATGATGGTTCATAAGCGTGATGGCTAGTTGGGATAACAAGTCAGAGCCCGTTGGGTTTAAGGAATTTATGGGGCTTCAAATGAGGCCTGTGTTTTTGGATAGGTTAGCCGTTGCGACTGCCGTTGCCCATTCCTGATGAAATGGACCAGGTTGACCTGGCTTTTATCAAGTTCGTACAGCAGGTCAGTGGTTATCTCAAACTTCCTGGGGTCTCCTGTTTCTTTCAATTCGAGGAAAATAAAGGTGGCTTCTTTCTCCGTTTCGTAGCCCAGCATGTCCATGGACATCAACCGGTTGTTCACTTTCACCTGAGGATGTTTTTGAAAGTATGGTTTTAACTTTTTCAGGTTAGTGTTCTTATCACCCCCTAATACATCCACGGCAGTCCCGGATTCTTTTTTCAGCGCATTTTCCAGATCATCATTAAAGACTTTGCAGGAAATGCCGATCAGGTTCTCTTTACTAAAATACTCCGCTTCGATCACGCTTACGAAAAAAGGGTGACGTTCGGGGGCAGAAAACAGCAGGATGAGCGGAAATATGAATGCCAGCATAAGTATGACAGTAATTAGCAGGACTATGGCCCCGGAATGCAAATTTGCATAATTTTAGACGGCATGGGCGATTTTAACTTTTATTTCTCCTGGGGCTGGGATCATATCATCAGTAGGCAAGCTCTTGACCATATCCTGTTTATCGCTGCGTTGGCGGTGGTTTTTGAATGGGCGAGATGGAAAAATCTGCTGGTATTGGTCACGGCCTTCACCATCGGACATTTCATAACACTATGGCTGACCGTGCTTGGCAGGATGGAGTTTGCTTCAGAATGGGTGGAATTCCTGATCCCGTTGACCATTGTGATCACGGCAATGGTCAATCTGACGGCAAACACAAAGGTGAAGTCTATCCGGATCCACTATGCGATGGCACTATGCTTCGGACTTGTACATGGCATGGGTTATGCCAACACCATCAGGTTCAGCCTGCTCGATGAGCAGAGTTTAGGCTGGAGTTTGCTGGCCTTCAATTTAGGGCTTGAATTAGGGCAGCTTTTAGTAGTTTTGGTGATCCTCCTGCTGGGGGAGATGGTAAGCCGTTATACAAAGATCGGAAGGAGACGGTGGGTGGTATTTTGCTCCGTCATCATCTTGCTGCTTTCTTTGGCAATGGCATTTGAAAGAATTCCAAATTTGAATTGAATGAGAGTTTCGATGTTCGCATTGGCTATGCTGGTGCTGGTTAAATTGAGTTTTTCGCAATCGCTCCACAATCCGGGCAGCAATCATGGCAACCGCTTTGAGCAGTTGGATTACCTCCTGCAAACTCCGAATGAATACAGAACGGCATCCGGTGCACCGGGCCCCAAGTACTGGCAACAGAAAGCGGATTACGACATTACCGTTGACATCGACGAAGCCAACAATATCCTGACAGGTGCCGAAACCGTTACATACTTTAATAATTCACCCGATGTGTTGAAATACCTTTGGGTTCAGCTGGATGAGAATTTCCACAAGAAAACCTCCGCCAATAATCTGACGCAGACTGGCGGACTGCCGCCCAGGGTTTCTGAGACTTACGTTAAGAATCTCAACAACGAACGCCTCGATGGCCTGGGGGTTAACATTACGTCGCTTACGGATGCAACCGGGAAGAAGCTGGATCACACCGTGAACCAGACAATGATGCGGATAGATCTGCCTGTGCCGTTGAAACCCGGTCAGAAGTTTGTATTCAATGTAAAGTGGAATTTCAAGATCGCTGAAAAGACGCGGGGCGACAGGGCGGGCTATGAACATTTTGCAGACGATAACAATAACCTGTATTCCATCGCCCAGTGGTTTCCGAGAATGGCAGTGTACAGTGATTTCCAGGGCTGGCAGAATCTACAGTTCCTCGGCGAATCTGAATTCACGCTGACCTTTGGAAATTATAAAGTAAAGATCACCGTTCCATCGGACCATATTGTAGCCGCTACCGGGGAATGTAAGAACTATGTTTCGGTACTATCCCCAAAGCAGATGCAACGCTATACGCAAGCGCAGACCGCTAAAGAGCCTGTGGAGATCCAAACCCTGGCGGAGGCGTTGGAGGCATCAAAGACCAAGAAGACAGATAAGAAGACCTGGATCTTTGAGGCCCAGAATGTCAGGGATTTTGCCTTTAATACTTCCCGTCGCCTGGTGTGGGATGGCATGGCCACCAACGTGGAAGGCCGTAAGGTGATGTGTATGAGTTATTATGGCAAGGAGGCCTATCCCATTTACAGTAAATATTCTACAAAGGTTGTTGCACATACATTAAAGACCTATTCAAGGATCACCATTCCGTATCCCTATCCGGTTGCTCAATCGGTGGAAGCCAATATCGGTATGGAGTATCCCATGCTGGCCATGAATCCAGGCCGGGCCGATAAGGATGGCAACTATACTACTGCGGTGCGCAATAGTATGATCAGCGTGACCATTCATGAGGTGGGCCACAACTTCTTCCCTATGATCGTCAACAGCGATGAACGCCAGTGGTGGTGGATGGATGAGGGGTTGAATACGTTTTGCCAGTATATCTGCGAGCAGGAGTTTGAACCTGGTTATCCCTCCGGACGCGGTCCTGCCCGCACTATTGTGGACTATATGAAGCTTCCCAAGGATAATCTGGAGCCCATTATGACCAAAGGGGACATGGTGATCAATGTAGGACCTAATGCCTATGCTAAAGCGGCTGCAGGATTGAATATCCTCAGGGAGACGGTCATGGGCAAGGAGCTCTTTGATTTTTCTTTCAGGGAGTATGCCAGGCGTTGGGCATTTAAGCATCCAACACCCGCTGATCTGTTCCGTACGATGGAAGACGCGAGCGCGTATGACCTGGACTGGTTCTGGAGGGGTTGGTATTTTGGCACCGATCCTGTTGATATCGCTTTGGACTCTGTTAAATGGTCGAAGTCAGAAGAGCCTTTGAACGGCAAGGATGTGAATCTCTATGAACTCTCTCTGTCTAACAAGGGCGGGATGGTGATGCCCGTGATCATTGAATGGACTTACAAAGATGGAACCAAAGAGGTCGACAGGGTGCCTGTTGGGGCATGGGCCAAGAATGAAAATAATTTCAAGAAAGTGTTCTATAAGGAGAAAGAAGTGTCGGGAATCGTTTTGGATCCCCTGCAGGAAACGGCAGATATTAACCCGGCGAACGGGAACTGGCCGGTGAAGGAATTGCCGTCTAAATTCCAGATCTTCAAAGGGCGAACACGATGAGGATCGCATTACTGGCAATGGTTCTTTTGTTGCTTAATATTTCAGCCATGGCCCAGAAAAAGCAGTTGACCTATCTGGCATTGGGTGATTCCTATACCATCGGGGAGGCAGTGCCTTCAGACCAGAACTTTCCCAACCAGCTTGTGCAGATGTTGCGCAAAAAAGGCGTAGAGGCCGCTGACCCGCAGATCATCGCGAAAACGGGGTGGACAACCGGTGAGCTGCTGAACGCCATGGCAGGCGCGCAGTTTCTTCCGGAGTATGACCTGGTGACTTTGTTGATCGGAGTAAACAACCAGTATCGCGGTCTTCCTCCTGAGGAATATGCTACGGAATTTGAGAAGTTGTTGAAGATGGGGATAAAACTGGCTGGCGGGAAGGCCGGCAATGTGATTGTGGTGAGTATCCCGGATTGGGGCGCAACGCCTTTTGCAAAGGGCAGGAACAGGGCTGAGATCACTGAGCAGATCAACGACTTTAACCTGCGCAACACCAGGATATCATCCAAGCATAACGTCAAATACGTTGACATCACGGTGGGAAGTCGTGAAGCCTTTATCAACAATGATCTGGTCGCCAGCGATAAACTGCACCCATCAGGCCTGGAGTACAAGCGTTGGGCTGAAGCGGTGTTGAGTGCAAGCGGATTATAGGAGAAGGATCATTCGCGGTACTTCCGGAATAATGGTGGTAAGTAAGTCTTCATTAGCTTTGGGGCATGCAAATTTCATTAAAGGATAAACAGGCGCTGATCTGCGGCAGTACCCAGGGAATCGGACTGGCCATTGCGAAAGAGCTGGCAACCCTTGGTGCCAACTGTACCCTGTTGGCGCGGAACGAAGAAGCACTCAGGGATGTGCTTCAGCTTTTAGACCGTGATGCCGGGCAGCAACACGGCTACCTGGTGGCGGATTTCGCATCTGCGGAGCAGGTCAGGCAGGCGATCTCTGATCACGTAGCCCATCATAAAGTGCATATACTCGTGAACAATACGGGTGGGCCGCCCCCGGGTCCGATCGCAGATGCAGCGCCTGCTGATTTCGCCCGGTATTTCGAGCAGCATATTGTGTGCAACCAGATCCTGGTGCAGCATTGCCTGCCTTCGATGAAAGCCGATCAGTATGGCCGCGTCATCAATATCATTTCCACTTCGGTAAAGGTTCCCATTGAAAACCTTGGTATTTCAAATACCATCAGGGGTGCGGTGGCATCATGGGCAAAGACCTTGAGCCTGGAAGTTGCGAAACATGGCATCACTGTTAATAATGTGCTACCCGGGTTTACAAAAACTGAAAGGTTGAATGCGCTCATCCGTAACATTGCATCGAGGAAAGGGTTGGATGCAGGTGAAGTTGCCAAACAAATGGAAGATGAAGTGCCAGCGAAAAGATTCGGTGAAGCTGCAGAGATCGCTGCAGTTGCTGCTTTTCTCGCCAGTCCTGCCGCGGCCTACGTCAACGGAACCAGCATTCCGGTGGATGGCGGGAGAACGGGGGCGATGTAGGGCAGTGTGGGAATGTGGTGAATGTGGTGAATGTGGGAATCTTATTGGGACACACTCGAGTCACCGGGATTCATTAGCGCACTTGGGAACACAACATGGGAAGACATTACCCATTCGCGGAATTACACCATTTGGAACAGAACAGAACATTTATGGAGTACAGTACAAATAGAAGTTTTGCCATTTCCCTGGATGAGGCCGATCCGCTGAGGCAGGTGAGGAATATGTTCATCATACCTGAACATAACGGTCACGAGCAAACGTATCTCCTGGGTAATTCTCTTGGCCTTCAACCCGTGACAACGAGGGAACATATCGATAAGGTACTTCAGCAATGGGGATCGTTTGGTGTGGAAGGATTCTTTATGGGAAAGGATCCGTGGATGAACTACCACGACCACCTGATCGGCCCGCTCTCACGGATTGTAGGCGCGCTGCCGCAGGAGCTGAGCGTCATGAACCAGCTTACCGTCAACCTGCACCTGATGCTGGTGAGTTTTTATAAGCCCGTGGGTAAGAAAAGGAAGATCCTCTGCGAACAGAAAGCATTTCCCAGTGACCAATATGTGCTGGAAACCTTTATCAGGCATCTTGGCATGGATCCGGAAGATGTGATTATGGAGATCGCACCGCGGGATGGGGAGGATACGATAAGGCTGGATGACATCTGCTCCGCCATCGACCAACATCATCAGGAGATCGCGCTCGTGTTCTGGGGCGGTATCAATTATTACACGGGGCAGTTGTTCGACATGCGGGCCATTACAGCCACCGCGCATCAGCATGGCATCAGGGTCGGCTTTGACCTTGCTCATGCAGCCGGTAACGTTGAGCTCAGGTTGCACGAATGGGATGTGGATTTCGCCTGCTGGTGCAGTTACAAGTATCTCAACTCCGGTCCGGGCGCTGTTGGTGGCGTGTACATCCATGAACGTTACCATTCAGATACGGATCTTCCGAGACTCGCAGGATGGTGGGGTTACGATAAGCCCACGCGCTTTCTGATGGAAAAAGGATTTAAGGCGATCCCATCTGCTGAAGGCTGGCAACTGTCCACGCCATCTATGCTCTTATATGCGTGTCATATGGCAGCACTGGAGATAGTTGAACGGGCGGGATGGGAAAGTATCCTTGCCAAGAAAGAGAAGCTCAGCGCTTACCTCTGGTTCCTGTTGGATGAGCTCAATAGGGCCCAGCCTGAACAGGTGATCCAGGTACTCACCCCCCGGCAGGAAAAGGGTTGCCAGGTGTCTTTATTCATGTTGCAGAATGGCAAACAGATCTATGATGCACTGATGGATCAGGGCATCATCGTCGACTGGCGGGAGCCGAATGTGATCCGGCTTGCTCCAGTGCCTTTATACAATACCTTCGCAGACGTCCATCGGTTTTATGAAGCCATTAAAAACATGCTATGACCCGTGAGTTTTTATATGAACAGATCAAGCGTAAAGGTTCTTATTTATGTGTAGGCCTGGATACTGACCCGGGTAAGATTCCGGCTCATTTGGCAGGTCATCCCGACGCGATGTTTGCCTTCAATAAAGCCATTATTGATGCAACCCTGGACCATTGTGTGAGTTATAAGATCAATACGGCGTTCTATGAGGCGCTTGGCTCAAAAGGCTGGGAGATCATGGAGAGAACATTTGATTATATTCCTTCCACCCATTTTAAAATTGCCGATGCCAAAAGGGGTGATATAGGTAACACTTCATCGCGCTATGCCAAGGCGTTTTTTGAAACCATGGGCGCCGATGCGATCACGGTAGCACCCTATATGGGAGAAGACAGCATTCGCCCTTTTCTTGAGTACGACGATAAATGGACCATAGTGTTAGGCCTGACATCCAATACAGGTGCGCGTGATTTTGAGCTTCAGCCTTCAGGGGATATGCTGATGTATGAACGGGTGATCACTACTGTTTCCCAATGGGGTACGCCTGGTAACCTGATGTTTGTCATCGGTGCTACGCAGGCCAGTGAGTTCGTCAATATCCGGAAGATCTGTCCGGAACATTTTTTCCTGGTGCCCGGCCTAGGCGCACAGGGTGGCAGTTTGAAAGAGATCTCGGAGAAAGCCATGATCGCCGACTGCGGGATACTAGTGAATGCGAGCCGAGCCATCATCTACGCCTCTGAGAAAGAAGATTTTGCCGTTGAAGCGCGGGTGATCGCCCAACAATACCAGTATGAAATGGGCGGGTATCTGGCGTAAGACAAAACATTAATATAGCATCATGAAGCAAGCCCTGATCATTATCCTGTTCATCGTATCCATTGCTGTGCAGGCACAGAAAACCCAGAAGCCCGTCATCCATGGCAAGAACTGGATGGCCATTACCGGCAAGCCATTGGCTGCCACGGCAGGAGCGACTGTTTTCAACCAGGGTGGCAACGCGGTGGATGCATCCTGCGCCATGCTTGCTGCAACCTGCACGATGTGGGATGTGCTTGCCTGGGGTGGCGAAACCCAGGCCCTGATCTATAATCCGAAAACAAAGAAGGTCATTGCGATCAATGCCCTCGGTGTGGCGCCAACAGGAGCAACCCCGGAGTTCTATAAGGGCAAGGGGTACAGTTACCCGCCGCAGTACGGCCCCCTGGCTGCGGTGACACCCGGCACGCCCGGCGGACTTTGTCATATGCTGGCCGAATATGGTACGATGAGCCTTGAGCAGGTATTGAAACCAGCTATGCAAATGGCGCAGGGTTATCCGATAGACATTGAAACGGCGAATAGCATTGAAAGGAATAAAGGGGAGATCAAGAATTGGCCTTACTCAAAGGCGGTATTTCTGCCGCATGCAGGTGAGAAACGCGAAGCACCGGAGCCTGGTGAGATCTTCGTTCAGCAGGATCTTTACAACACGCTGACCAAAATGGTGGAGGCAGAGAAAGCTGCTTTGAAGAAAGGCAGGTCGCGCAAGGAGGCGATCTATGCGGCATCGGATCGGTTTTATAAAGGCGACATCGCAAAGGAATTTGCGCGTGGCGCCCAGGAGCAGGGCGGTTTGATCACGGAGCAGGACCTCGCAAGTTGGAAGGTGTTGGAAGAAGAGCCGCTGCATGTGAACTACCGGGGCATTGATGTATATAAACTGCAGCAGTGGACCCAGGGTCCGATGATGCTGCAGGCACTCAATATGTTGGAGAATTTTGACCTGAAGTCGATGGGTTATAATTCTGCCAACTATATCCATACCATGTCGCAAGTGTTGAACATGAGTTTTGCAGACAGGGATTTCTATTATGGGGATCCTTATTTCCCTCCTGAAGAGCCTATGAAAGGGCTGCTTTCAAAAGACTATGCCAAAGCGCGCGTGAAGCAGATCAACATGGAGAAGAATGACGCAGGTATCAAGCCAGGTGATCCCTATCCTTTTGAAGGGAAAACAAATCCTTATCTGGATCAATTGAAGCAGTATGGAACGGCCTCAGCAGAGCCCGTCAACAGGAAATACCTCGATGATGTGTTCCTCGGCACCACTTCGGTGGAAGCGGCAGATAAGGAAGGCTGGGTAGTTTCCATTGTGCCGAGCGGCGGATGGATCCCCTCCTGCATAGCGGGAAAAACGGGCGTGGGCATGAGCCAGCGTGCGCAGAGTTTCGTGCTCGATGCGGCATTGAATCCTTTTAATGTGATCGCGCCCGGCAAGCGTCCCCGCGTGACGCTTACACCTGGTCTCGCCATGAAAGATGGTAAGCCCTATGTTTCATTCGGGGTGCAGGGCGGTGATACGCAGGACCAGAACCTGATCCAGTTCTTTGTGAACATGGTTGATTTTGGCATGAACGTTCAGGAAGCCTGTGAAGCGGCCAACATCAACACCTACCAGTATTATCTGTCGTTGGGGGGCGCGGACCGAAAGCCCAAACCCGGAAATATCCTGTTGCAAAAAGACACGCCACCCTGGGTGCAGAAAGACCTGATCCGGATGGGGTATAAACTGAGTTTCGAAGAGCGGACCTCAGGGCCCATCAATGCCATTTATTTCGACTGGAAACATGGCAGCTTCTGGGGAGGCAGCAGCAACCATGGAGATGACTATGGGATCGGATGGTAAATCCATTCATCACAACTTGCCATGACATCGTTGGGTTCATCACTTTTTATTGAGCGTTTGCCGCATCTCGTCACTATCCCACGCATGGTCATTGTCGTTGGGAGAGAAGTTGAAGTCTGACTGCAGCAGTTCTTCCTGGTGTTCGATCTCTTCCCTGACCGAGGCGATGTATTGTTTGATGTCGTGCCGCTTTCTGGAAAGCCTTGACATGGCCTCTTCATCGAACTTAAAAAAGTTCTGGCCGGCCCTTGTGGCGGAATATCCGCGCATGCCGAGGGCGCGCAATACATCTACCCCCATCCTGATGGAGGTGTCGATATGTTCGCGGTATACTTTTTCCGGTTGGAGTTCCATCAGTTCATAGGCATCGTACCGGTTCCTGGCGCGTACCATGATGCGCAGTTGCGGAAAATGTTTTTTCAGCGTTTCCAACAGCAGCAGGTTGGTGGCAGGGTCGTCGATGGCCGATATGAAGATCCGCGCCTCTTCTGCCCCGGCTGATTCCAGCAGGTCAACGCGTGTGGCATCACCGAAGAATACCTTGAAGCCCATCTTTCTCAGGAGGTCAACGCGATCCGGATCGTGATCAAGGATGGTAGCATGGACGCCATTGGCCCGGAGGAAACGTCCTACGGTACTGCCGAAATGGGAGAATCCTGCGATGATCACTTTGTTGCGGTCGTCGATCACATCTGCTTTCTGTTCAGCACTGGCGTTGATGTTCATGCGGGGCAAAATGAATCTTTCGTTGACCAGCAGCAGGATGGGGGTAACGGTCATGGATAGTGCCGTAACGGCCATCATGAGGTCCACGTCATTCTTGTTCAGTATTCCCATCGTTCCGATCGATGCAAACAGAACGAAGGCGAATTCTCCTACCTGAGATAGTGAAAAGGAGAACAGCAGGTTTTCGTGTTTTCGTATGCCAAAAAATTTTCCGATCGCGAACAGCACCAGGAATTTCACCAGTACGGCGGCCAGTACCCAGCTGACTACCTGCACCGGCTGGCTCCCGATCAGGCTGAAGTTGATGGAGGCGCCAACGGCAATAAAGAAAAGCCCCAGGAGTAAACCTTTAAATGGTTCCAGGTCAGATTCCAGTTCATGTTTGAATTCGCTGTTGGCCAGTACTACGCCTGCGAGGAAGGTGCCGAGCGCGGGTGATAGTCCTACCAGTTGCATGAGGTAGGCGATGGCCACTACGATCAGCAGGGAAGATGCAGTGAACAGTTCGCGCAGGCGGGTTTTAGCCACCAACCTTAGTAAGGGTACTACCACATATCGTCCTGCCAGAATGACCAGTGTAATGGCCGAGGAAGTGGCGACTGCTTTCATCCATCCCGGCAGGCCATCGAGGTAGCCATGTGAATCGGAGGTGGCTAGCGTGCTCACGGCCAGCAGCGGAAGGAATGCGAGGATCGGTATGATGGCGAGGTCCTGGAACAGGAGTACGGCAAAGGATGTTTTACCTGCAGCAGTTTGCAACTGGCCTTTTTCTTTAAGGGACTGCAGCACGATGGCAGTGGAGGACATGGCGAGTGCAAAACTGGAGGCGAGTGACCCTTTCCAATTGAATCCGAGGGCGAGTCCCAAGGCAAAAAAGATAGCAGTCGTGATCAGCAACTGTGCAGCACCAACGCCAACGATCATTTTACGCATGGTCCACAGTTTTGCTGGCTCTAATTCCAGCCCAACGAGAAACAGCATCATTACCACGCCAAATTCGGCGAAGTGCATAATGTCTTCTCCTTCCTTGCCAACAAAGCCCATTGCATATGGGCCGATGATGATGCCAGCGATCAGGTAGCCCAGTACCGATCCCATGCCGAGTTTTTTGGCGATGGGAACGCAGACTACCGCGGCTGCTAGATATATAACGGCGTATAAAAGAAAGCCTTCCATAAGTTAGGGTTTTGATGTTTCAACGGCCTGGTTCAGAAATGTCAGCGAGGATGCGTTATTGACGTCCAGTTGGTCGTTCAGGATCATGTTGATGAGTTGCTGGTACTGTTCAACGGCCTGGAGAAGCCCTTCGTCCGATAATCCATGCGTGCCCTGAATGGCAAAGGGTGGGAGGTACTTCATTTTGCAGAGTGTGGCGGTCTGGTCAAATGGTGCCAGGAATTCACGTACGGTATATCTGTTGCGGCCGTCGTGCTGGTAGGCTTCTGCTGCTCCGCCAGTGGTGATGGCATTAAAGATCTTCTTGCCGGCAAGTGCATTGCCGCCAGGTCCGTACGCCCAGCCAAATTCGAGTACCAGGTCGATCCACTGTTTGAGCAGGGGTGGACAGGAGTACCAGTAAAATGGATGGTGCCAGATGATCATATCATGTTGCAGCAGCAGGTCTTTTTCCCTGTTGATGTCGATATTGAAATCCGGGTATGCTTCGTACAGGTCGTTGAAGTAAAGATCCCCGTTTTTGGGGACCCTGGCAAGCAATGCCCTGTTGATCTTGGATTTCTCCAGCCGGGGGTGCGCGAAGAGGATAAGTGTTTTCATGCTGCCCTAAGTTCGGGTAAAAACACGAAAGGATATCCTGCTACATCGCTTTGATGCTCATTTCTTTCCCCGTGATGCTGAGCAATCTGAAATGGTATTGTTCTGTTTTGGGTGCAAGGTGGTCTAATTGAAAATACCTGTGCAAGGCTCCGGTGATGACAACGATGCGTTTGCCCCGGAATTCATGGACAAAACGAAGGATCTGTTGAACCATCACTTCATCGCGATATCTCGCATGTTGAAGACCTTTATGAACACGTTCTGCAAACGCTTTTAGTGAAGGGACTGAATCAACCAGTGCGCTAAAGTGAACGGCATCTAACGTTTCTAAGTCACGGATCAGTTGGGTGGAACTATCCGAATTAAAATCTTCCAGTTTGCCATTATCGAGGAGTTGCCATAGTTGAGATATTAACTCCCTTCGTCCAGTGTGCACCTTTTCCCGATAGGCTGACATTTCTTTATTGTCATAAGCCCTCGACATGGCCTTTGAAAAATTTTCCTCCAGTTTCAGATAGCTTTCTCTGTATCTCTCCCGTTCGGCGCCATTGAATGCTACGTCGCAGGGTTTGATGATTATCCGGGGGAATTCATGATGGTATCGATACAGCATGGTCCCTTCCACCTGAAGTGAGTTTCGTTTGAAAAGATTCATCAGAAATACTGACCAGTCAGGCATCCGCCTGAATGTACCCCGCTTGAACGTATAGGAAGTGGAGTCTTGTTCGATCAGGATCACATCAGGATTGAGGTTTACTACAGCCTTCATCAGGGAGTCGCTATTGTACACCGGATTAGGATTATGTTTAGTGCCTATGAGGATCACATCTGTGATGGGTAATTCCTGGCATGTTGCTATATAAGCCAGGAAGGTGCAAAGCAGGAAAGTCAATATGGCGCGGTGGAAACCTTGCATGGTGTGGCTTTTGAATCTGGCGCAGATAAGCTCCTGATCAGGGTTGACACAGAGATTTGCGAATACTGACCGATCACTATTCCTCATCCATCTCTTCACGGATCTCTTCGGAGATCTTGACCAGCACTTTATCGATGCGGTGGCCGTCCATATCGATGATCTCCAGGTGGAAGCCTCGCCATTCGAGGGAATCGCCGGTTTTGGGGATGCGTTCGAGGTCGTGCAGGATAAAGCCGGCAAGCGTATCAAACTCTTGTTCGCCTTCATTCATCCATTCCGTTTTTTCGAACCTGCTGAGGAAGTCGTAGAACGGAATCTGGGCATCTACGAGGAAGGTGCCGTCTTCTCGTTTCACCACTTCATAATCTTCCACGTCCTGCTGCGGGATATCGCCCACAATGGCCTCAAGGATATCATTGAGGGTGATCAGGCCGAGCAGGGTTCCATATTCGTCCACAATAAAGCAGCTGTGGATCTGGGTCTCCTTGAATTTTTCAAGCAGCTGATAGGGTGAGTTGTTTTCGGGAACGAAAAGGGCCGGTTTCATGGTGTCTATGAACCGTACATCATCAGGGGTTACATAAAGATCCTTGATGCTGACAATGCCTTTGATATGATCAATGCTGCCGTCGCAGATGGGGTATACCGAGTGCGGTTCCTGCAGGATCTTTTCGCGTATGCTGTGCTCGTTATCGTTGATCTCAAACCAAATGATGTCGCTCCGGTGGGTCATCAGTGAGGTGATGTTCCGGTCGCCGAGGTGGAACACGCGTTCAATGATCTCCTGTTCCTGCGCTTCTATGGCGCCGGTTTCAGTCCCTTCACTGATGATGGCCTTGATCTCGTCTTCCGTCACCATATTGTCGCGGGACTTCATGTTAAACAGCTTCACGATCATGTTGGTGGTGAACGTGAGCAGCCACACGAAAGGGAAGGTTACCTTACTGATCAGGCTCATTGGTGCAGCGGCAAGTTTGGCGATCGCTTCCGGCGCAGCCATGCCAATTCTTTTCGGGACGAGTTCGCCCAGTACCAATGATAAAAAGGTTACAAGGATCAGCACCAGTAAGGTGGCGATACCGGTGGCATAGGACTGTATCGACGGAAACTGATCCAGCCAGACCTTCACATCGTCAATGATCTTGTCACCGGAATAGATACCGGTAAGGATACCGATCAGGGTGATGCCGATCTGGACGGTGGAGAGAAAATTGTCGGGCTTGTTAGCGAGGTTGAGGGCAGCTCTGGCCCTTGCATCGCCTTTATTGGCTTGCGTTTCCAGTCGTGCCTTCCTGGAAGATACCAGGGCGATCTCAGCCATGGAGAAAAAACCGTTTAACAAAATGAGGCCGATCAGGATCAGAATTTCATTCATTAGTTAGGCCGAGGCCTGTTTGGTGATTGAATAAGCGGGCTGCAATGAATCCTACGAAACTCCCTAAAAGGGCTCCGCCAATGACGTCTGCCGGATAGTGCACGCCCACATAAACCTGGGCATAGGATATCAATCCTGCCCATAAAAATGCTATTCCCCACCATGAAGACTTGGGTCTCAGGGTTTGATACAGGAACATGGCAATGGCAAAATGATTGGTAGCGTGGGAAGAAGTAAAGCTTCCATTCATGCCACATGTTTTTGCCAGGAAGCGGATCTTGTGGGCCATAAATTCGTCCCGGCAGGGACGGGGCCGATACAGGATATCTTTGATCACATGGCTGCTCAGCAGGTCGGTCAGTGCCACCAAACCGATCAGGGCCACGGCCCACCAGAATCCCTGCCTGCCATAATTGATGGTGACCAGCAGCAGCAGGAAAACATAGAGGGGTGTCCAAAATGTGGATTCCCTGATAAACAGGGAAACGGTATCGAAAAGTGGAAAATGCCAGTCCCGGTTGATCTTGAGCATCAACGCGTAATCAGCATGAACCATTTTCTGGAAAAAAGAGAGTTCTTCCAACAATACCATGCGCAAATATAGTAAATCCGGCTTCTTTCATTTTTTCAGCAGGTTGACGGGAACCGTTGCCCCTAAAGTCGATCCATGGGTCGGCCACTCGCGAATGTTGGATATCGCACCATTGTTGCACTTGAAATGCCCTCATTTCCCCGGACTTGGGGGTAAAAAAGCATACAAAAGCTTTTTTTCAACTTTTGGCTGATCCCTTTTGAGATTAGAGTATTTTTACCGTTCTAAACCCGTGATCTGTGGCATTGATTAAAAGTATTTCCGGTATCAGGGGCACCATTGGTGGTAAGCCCGGTGATACCCTTTCGCCTCTTGACGTAGTAAAATTCACTTCCGCTTTTGGAAGTTGGCTGGTTGAAAAAACCGGAAAAAGGAAAGTTGTAATCGGGCGTGATGGCCGTATGAGCGGCTCGATGGTCAGCAGCCTTGTTAGCAACACGCTCATTGCGTTGGGTATTGATGTTGTTGACCTTGGTTTAAGTACCACGCCAACGGTAGAGATCGCCGTAACCATGGAACAGGCCGCCGGCGGCATCATCATAACGGCCAGCCATAATCCCCGTGAATGGAATGCGCTTAAACTGCTGAATGCTGACGGGGAATTCATATCCGGTGAAGACGGGGCCGATGTGCTCCAGCGGGCAGAAGAGGCTTCGTTCAGCTATGCCCCTGTGGAAAAGCTTGGTAAATACAGCCAGGACAACAGTTACCTGCAAAAGCATATAGACGCTATTCTTGCCCTCGACCTGGTTGATGTGGCTGCCATCAAGAAGAAGAAGCTTAGGGTAGTGGTGGACGCTGTCAACAGCACCGGGGCCATTTTTGTTCCCGAATTGCTGAAAGCCATGGGCATCAAGGATATCATCCTGCTCAACGGCGAGGTAGACGGAAAGTTTGCCCATAATCCTGAGCCGCTGCCCCAGAACCTGTCTCAATTATCGGTGGAGGTGAATAAACTGGGAGCGCATCTTGGTATTGCCGTTGACCCGGATGTGGACAGGCTGGTGCTTGTTTGTGAAGACGGGTCCATGTTCGGTGAAGAGTATACGCTGGTGGCGGTAGCGGATTATGTGCTTGGCAAGCGCAAGGGTAATACCGTGAGCAATCTATCCTCTTCGCGTGCGCTGAAGGATGTAACCCTGAAGCATGGGGGCGAGTACTTCCCCAGTGCGGTTGGAGAGGTGAATGTGGTGAAGAAAATGAAAGAAGTGAATGCGGTGATCGGTGGCGAAGGGAACGGCGGGATCATTCTGCCTGACCTGCATTATGGTCGTGATGCACTGGCAGGAATTGCGTTATTCCTCACACACCTGGTGACTTCAGAGAAAAGTGCAAAACAACTCCGCGGATCTTACCCGGATTATTTTATCATCAAGAATAAAATGGAATTAGAAAAGGGGCTCGACCTGGATTCCATTTTTAATAAGATCAGGACCAAATACAAGACCCATCCCGTGAATATGGAAGACGGGCTGCGTATAGAATTTGATAACGACTGGGTGCATCTTCGGTCCAGCAATACTGAACCCATCATCCGGATCATCGCTGAAAGTAATTTTGAAACCACCGCGAATAACATTGCGCTGAGGCTCATGCATGATATTCGTGAATCTTTATAGGATTGGCTCATTGGCTGATCAGCTGATTAGCTAATTAGGGGGGGGATTTGACCCGGTTGAGTTTTCCCGAGAAGAATAAGCCAATGAGTAAATGAGCCAATGAGCTAATTTAAAATAATGAGGATCTATTTCGACAACGCCGCTACTACGGCCCTTGACCCGCAGGTGCTGGAGGCCATGATGCCGTATTTCACTGAAAAATTCGGTAATCCTTCTTCCATTTATTCTTATGGCCGGGAGTCGCGGTTGGCGATCGAGACCGCGAGGAAATCAGTGGCCAGGATCCTGGGTGCCAACCCCGCAGAGATCTTTTTCACCAGCGGCGGTACGGAAAGCAGCAATACCGCCATCTTTTCTGCCGTACGGGACCTTGGCTGTAAA
>JBBAJN010000028.1:0-25943 GCA_040404045.1 Chitinophagaceae bacterium | reverse complement strand
TTTTATCGATGCCCATGTCCACATTGAAAGTTCCATGCTCACCCCTGCTGAATTAGCCCGTCTGGCTGTTGTCCATGGTACCGTGGCCACCGTAAGCGACCCTCACGAAATAGCCAATGTATGTGGCATGGAGGGCGTCCGGTTCATGGTCACCAACGGAAAAACCGTTCCTTTCAAATTCAATTTCGGCGCACCCAGCTGCGTGCCTGCTACCCCCTTTGAAACCGCCGGTGCCGTGCTGGACAGTTCCAGCGTCAAAACCCTTCTGGAAGATCCCGATATCCTGTACCTGAGTGAGATGATGAATTTCCCCGGAGCGTTGCAGGGGGATCCTGAAGTCATGAAAAAAATAGCGGCGGCCCATACCCTGGGAAAACCAGTTGACGGACATGCGCCCGGCCTCAGGGGGGAAGACGCCAAAAATTACATCGCCCGAGGTATTTCTACTGATCATGAATGTTTTACCCTGGAAGAGGCGTTGGAAAAACTTGAGTATGGCATGAAGATCATCATCCGGGAAGGAAGCGCCGCGAGGAATTTTGAAGCCCTGATCCCATTACTGCATGACTACCCGGACATGATCATGTTTGGCAGCGACGACAAACATCCCGATGAACTGGTACTATCCCACATCAACAAGCTCTGCGAAAGGGCCGCCAAAAAAAACATCGATATTTTCAATATCCTCAGGGCGGCTTGCGTGAACCCCGTATTGCATTATAAACTGGATGTTGGCCTCTTGCGTGAAGGCGACGCGGCCGACTTCATCATCTGCGAAGACCTCAGCAATTTCAAAGTACTTGAAACATACATCAATGGGCGCAAAGTGGCAGAAAACGGCAATACCCTGATACCAGCTAATGAAAAGCCGGTTTCATTACTGAACGCTTTCAGCTGCTCACCTAAACGAGTAACCGATTTTGAATGCCGGGGAACGGGCAGCTATCCTTACCCCATCATTGAGGCCCTGGACGGCCAACTGATCACCAACAAACTTATCGGCCAGCCCCGCAGGGAAAATGGCGAATTCCTTTCCGATGTGGGCGAAGACATTCTCAAATTAGTGGTGGTGAACCGCTACTTCGATGCCCCCCCATCGGTTGCCTTCATTAAAAACACCGGCCTCAAACAGGGCGCTATAGCCTCTTCAGTGGCCCACGACTCCCATAATATTGTTGCAGTTGGCACAGATGATATTTCCCTCACCAGGGCAGTGAATATGGTCATTGAACAAAAAGGCGGGATTTCTATAGCCACTGAAGGCCTTGAGATGGTGCTGCCGCTTCCCGTAGCAGGACTTATGAGCGAGGCAGATGGTTACAAGGTGGCGGAGCGTTATGCGGCCCTCGACATGGCCACAAAAAATGCGGGATCAACACTAAGGTCTCCATTCATGACTTTGTCATTCATGGCCCTTCTTGTCATCCCGCACCTCAAACTGAGCGATAAAGGGTTATTCGATGGTGACTCATTCAGGATACTGGAATAAGATCATTCCACAGGTTTGTTTTCCCTGTTAATGTTCAGGACTTTATCGCCCTTCATTACCCGGGCCACACCATTCTCAAAATTCTCGGCCATGTTGTACTGGTAATTGATCACAACATTGGCTTTTTTGTCGATATAACCCCACTGTCCCTTTTTATTGGATACTGCTGCCAGACCTTCGCGGAACCCACGCGCACCATCAAACTGTGGCCTTATCACAAAATTCCCTTGAACATCTATATACCCCCAGCCATCCTTGGTGGCCACGGCAGCCAGCCCTTCATGAAAGCAAAGGGCATCCAGGAAACTCAATGGGATAACGGTCTTCCCTGTGCTGTCCACATACTGCCATAAACTCCCCTTTCTAAGCGGGGCATAGCCTTCACTAAAGGCAATGGCTTCATCATACTCCAGGGCCACAACCACTTTACCTTCCGTACTGACAAATCCATATTTACCGTTTTTCTTGACCAACGAGAGCCCGTTGGAAGGATTGTCCACGAAATCGTAATCCTTGGCCCATTTTTGGGAAAATGCAGGCATCATGATCGGGATCATGAGGAAGAGGAATAGCTTTTTCATAACTGAAGTTTTATGGTGAATATGTTGCTTTCACCAATCAAGGTACTTAACCTTGCTACTCCAAAACAATGACCTTCAGCAGGAAAATAATTGATATAAAAGGGTCAGCCTTTGTCCAGCACCCTGACCGTTTGGTTGTAGATACGATCCACGGCCGACTGGTCCTTTCCGATGCATACCACGCCCAGTTTTCCAAACTGGGACAACGCCCCGATCAGGTGGAACATCACCCCTTCCTGCGAGGCCGAATCATAATGCAGATCGTTACATATGGCTATTTCAATCAGGTCGTGCGGCGTCAACCCGTGATACCGTTCACTTTTCAGGTTATCTGTGGCATAATAGCAACGTGTCTGCGCATTGGGCATCTTGTAGCACCCTTTTTCCGCATCGTACTCGCCATCCGTCAAAAACTGCAGCATCAGATAGGGGTGCGTGGTTCCGCCCTTCCTGAGATTGATCTCAATGGCATAGTGTTTCCATCCTTCAGGCTGCTTAACCGACATAAAATCGATAGAAAACCGACCGATCACGCCATAGTCACGAAGCCTGGATGCGATCTGTCCTCCCATCTTTCCAATCTCCACGCTGTAGGCAGGGTCAGCGGGAAACCGCGCGCCCAGAAACACCTGGCCCGATTCACCGCCCAAAGCCTGGTCATGGGTTGACACTACATCCACTTTGCCCAATGGACTGATGCGGCACTGGACGGAAGGCGATGTTTTGACCGATCCGTCTATAAACTCTTCGGCTATACCTTTCATGGACTTAAACTTCTCCATGAACTCATCGTACTTAAGATCATCCGCTACACAGCGCATGGTGTGAATGGATGAAGTGATCCAGCTTTTCAAATTGCCCGATACCGGTGACTGCTGGTAAGAGAACAGCGCATTCCCCTCTCCGCTGAACCCATCGTCCATTTTGATCACTGCTTTCTTTAACAGGGGATTCCTGGTTTTCAATTCTGTCAGCGCATCGATCACATCCTGCTCGTCGCGCAGGTTCTCATAGCCCTCCGGAACCGCAACTCCCACTTCCTTAAACAATTCCCTGCTCCTGCTTTTGGTGCCCAGGTGATACAGGTCAGGATCACAACCGTAAATGGGAACACCGAGTTTTACCGCCAGCGTCCTCTCAAAACGGGTAACATTAAAACAAGCCAGGTGTGCGGTATGTCCATCAGGAACACTTCTCCGGATCCGCTCAATGAGCCTGGGGCGTTCCAGTATCTTTTCAGTCAATGACCTGGAAGTGGAATCATATGCACTCAGCAGGGTCAACCGCTGGCGGGCATGATAACCAGTGATGCCAGGCAACAGGTGCAGGTAATAGTCAATGATCACCGGATCAATGGGCACGCTGGTCACAAAGATGAGATGCGTCCGGGGCATTCGAAGCAACAGCATCAGACAAAGCATCCGCTCTTCGTAAAATATATGCCCCTTGATTTTCGACAGGATCTCCTGGTCGAGCGTCAGACTGGGAATAACGATCACTGTTTTAGGCACATGCTGGTGGGGGAAAACCGACTCGAACTGGGGCGCAAAATTCTCCTGGAGCCTTTTAAAATACATCAGCTCCTCAGGCGTACCGGGACCGAAGAGAAAATCGTCTGTGTTGACCACAGGCATACCTGGTGCAGTTAACAAACTCATCTGACTAAAGTTAGGTGGAATAAGCCAGAATTTCCAATGACTTACATCATCAGCTGGTGATCCATAAGGCGCCGCCGATGCTATCCCTCGAGGCTCCTGTGACGGATGAGAGTACGGTCACATCCTCCCTCCACCTGAGAATGCCGAGCAACCCCATGATCATGGCTTCCTTGAAGTTCACGATCCTGTCATCCGGTTTCTCCATGTATACCCGCATGGGTTCAAGTTCGTTGCGCAAGCAGCCCATGAGAAAATCATTGAACGCGCCGCCGCCGGTCACCAGCAGGTTGGGCGTAACACCAGGTTCAGGGAGATGGGGCTCGATGGCCCGGGCTACTTGAAGGGCAATATGCCTGGTATAAGTGTGAAGCAGGTCGGCAACCGGTAGTCCGGTAGCCATGAGCATTGGGAAAACGATGTCGGTCCCTATATGGTTGGCGAGGGACTTGGGGTAGGACTGGCGATAATAATCAAGGTTGTTCAGGCTGTTCAGCAAAGGCTGGTTCAACTTCCCTCCCGCTGAAACGTTGCCGCCTTTATCGTACTCAAACCCCAACTCCGCCGAAAGCATGTTCAGTACCCTGTTAGCAGGACAAACATCAAAAGCCAGGTATGCAGAACCGTTGACAGAGAGGTTTGCAATACCGCCGAGGTTGAGGAAGAACGAGTTGTCTTTCCACAACAACCGCTCACCCATGGGAACGATGGGAGCGCCCTGACCACCGAGTGCAACATCCACTGCACGGAGGTCAGACACCACAGGCAAGCCCGTTTCAGCAGCAATTGCGGCACCATCGCCGATCTGTCCGGTCATCGCAGGCGGCACATGAAAGGTGGTATGCCCATGGGAACTCACCAGGGCCACTTTGTATTGAAGCTGATGCCTGTGGATGAAATCGTTGACCTGTTGCCCGATATAGTGACCATATTCGGTATGTAAGAGCATATAGTCGCGGGCCGTGAGGCCAATGGCATCCTTCAGTTTACGGACCCACTCGGGCGAATAAGGAAGGCACTCTGCTTCAAGAATATCAAAGCTCCATTTTCCGGATGTTTCTTCAAATTGGACGAAGGCCAGATCCAGGCCGTCCAACGAACTGCCACTCATGATGCCGATTACCTTATAGACCATAAGTCAATTATTTTTGGTTTCCCTTATCTTCGTACGACTTCGAAATTAGTTCTTATGGTAATCAATCTCAGCGAAAAAAATTCCATTATCAGCAACTGGATCAGTGAGATCCGCGATACATCTGTTCAAACTGACCGCATGCGTTTCAGGCGCAACCTGGAGCGTATTGGTGAAGTGGCAGCCTATGAGATCAGCAAAGGTTTAGCCTACCAGGATAAGGAGGTGCAAACCCCGCTGGGAACTTCGGTGTGCAGTGTACTTGCAGAACAGCCTGTACTGGCAACTATCCTTCGGGCGGGAATGCCCCTGCACAACGGGATGCTGAATTACTTCGACAGCGCTGATAACGCATTCATTTCCGCTTATAGAAAACACCATCGTGACGGAACATTCGAGATCAGCCTGGAATATGTCTCATGCCCTGACCTGACTGACCGCGTTCTGATCATTTGCGATCCGATGCTTGCTACCGGTTCTTCCCTCGTGAAAACCATCCATTTCCTTAAGGATGAAGGACTTCCAAAAAGCATACATGTGGTTTGTGCCATTGCATGCACAGTGGGGATAGAATATGTAAGGCGCGAACAACCCAACGTAACCATATGGTGCGGCGATATTGACGATGAGCTTACGGCTAAAGGTTATATTGTACCGGGCCTCGGCGATGCCGGCGATCTCGCATTTGGCACTAAACAACAATCCTGATAATCAAAAAGTATTTGTATTTTGTTCATCCTAATTCATGGAATGAACAGGATCCTCTTTACTCTATTAAGCTGCTTATGTTTCACCATCGCGCAAGCGCAGGATCCTCATTTCTCCCAATTCTATGCCTCTCCACTGACGTTGAACCCTGCACTGACCGGCAGATTTGACGGTAGTTTGCGGATGGCCGCCAATTACAGGAACCAGTGGCCAACGATCAACAATGCCTTCACCACGGCCACTGCATCGGTGGATTTCCCGGTGATGACCAATCGTCTCCCAGAATTTGACACCTGGGGCGTTGGGGTGATGGGGCTGACTGACCAAAGTGGAAACAAGATACTCAGGAATAATTATGTAGGCATTTCGACAGCTTACAGTAAAGGATTGGACGAAAACGGCTTTCACCAGCTGGCCGTTGGCTTTCAGGGCGTATACACTAACAAAAGACTCGACGTATCCCTTGCCGATTTCGAAGATGAGCTGACTTCTTTTGGCTTCACGGGAGTGACTTCCGAAGTCTTCAGCAACCAGAATGTGGCAGTGAATTATTTTGACCTGAATGCAGGCATACTCTATACCGGCACTACCAATTCCTATAATAATTTTTACCTGGGTGTTTCCCTGTATCATATCAACAGGGCGAAAGAAAGCTTTGTCGGCGGCAACTATTTCGTACAGTCGCGTGCTACCATCCACGGTGGTGGTTATACTCCCATTGGCGATAACAAGACCCTTCATGCAAGCTTTATTCACCAGCGTCAGGCCGGCGCCTCCGAAACCGTGCTGGGTGGCGCCATGTCCTTTAATGTGAATGGAGAAGAAGAAAGGCCAACTGAGATATATGCCGGTTTCTGGTACCGCTTGAACGATGCAATCATTCCTTACATTGGCCTTGAGGTCCAGAACCTGCGGGTGGGACTCACGTACGACGTAAACACATCTTCATTAAGAACCGCTTCCAATAGCCGCGGCGGCACTGAGCTTTCGATCATATACGTCCACAAACCCGGGGATCCCCTGCTCAAGAAAAATAACTGTCCGAAGTTTTAATCAATTGGCTGATTGGCTGATTGTAATCACATGCGGTAGCACGAAATAACAGAAGACTACGATCAGGATGATGGCCACGATGTTCATGACCAGCCCTGCCTTCATCATGTCTTTCATCCTCAGGTGACCACTGGCAAAAACAATAGCGTTGGGCGGAGTGCCCATGGGCATCATGGAGGCACAACTTGCGGCCAATGTAAGCGCTACGCCAAGGACGATCGGGTTGAAACCGGCTGCCTGCGCGATGCTGGTGACTACCGGCGCAAACACGATCACCTGCGCGATGTTACTCATGAACTCGCTTATGAAGATGGAAACCGTAGTGACCACAATCAACAACAAAAGCATGTTTGACCCGGAGAACGAAGCTATCCATTCACCCAGGAGGGTCATCAGGCCGGCTTTCTCCAGCGCTCCCGCCAAAGCGATCCCACCCCCGAACAACAACAGGATACCCCAGGCAATATTGCTGGTATCCTTCCACTCCAGCAGTTTCCTGCCATGCTCCCCGGCGGGCACAACAAACAACATCACCGCGCCAAATACAGCGATCATATTATCGTCCAGCTTCACCCATCCCTGCTGGTTGATCAGATCCCGGGTGATCCACAACAGGGCTGTTCCCGCAAACACCATCATGACCCGTTTCTCCGCGCGGGTGACCGGACCCAATGCTTGCAGTTTATCTTCGATCACAAGTTTCATGTCCGCACTGTCGGAAATTTGATTGGGAAACAACAGTTTCACAGACACGAAGTACAGGCTGAACATCAACAACAGGGATATGGGAAGACAGACGATCAACCAGTCGAAAAACGAGACCTCCATGCCAAGTTTCTCAGTGATGTAAGAAACATAGGCCACGTTCGGCGGGGTTCCGATAATGGTGGCAATGCCCCCGAAATTTGCAGCATAGGCAATGGCCAGCATCAGGCAGACTGAAAAATTCTTAAAGCTTTTATCATCCCTCCCATGACCCACCACATTGATCACAGACAATGCGATCGGGAACATCATCATGGTTGTAGCCGTGTTGCTCAGCCACATACTGATCATACCGGTAGCCAGTATAAAACCCAGGATGATCATATTTCCGCTGGTTCCGGTCAACTTCACTATGGTGAGCGCAATGCGTTTATGCAGGTTCCATTTTTCAATGCCCAGTCCCAGCATGAATCCTCCAAGGAATAAAAAAATGACTTCATTACCATAATTCGCTGCCGTCTCCTTCACGCTGGCAATACCCATAAGCGGAAACATAATGATCGGGATCAACGCCACCACGGGCATTGGCAAGGCTTCAGTGACCCACCATGTGACCATAAGGGCACTGAGGGCAATGACCGCGCAGGCTTTTTCATCGAAATGAAATGGATTGACCAACAAAAGGAAAAGAAACAGGATAATGCCCGAAGACATCGCTATGTAATGGCCGCTTTTAGGCGCAGTTTTGATATTCAAGCGTCAGTATAATTTGAAGTGAACCTTTTTGCACGGCTGTTCAGATGGCTTTTTACAACAAAACGCAATGGCAATCGATCTGAAGCCGTTGAAACGGGTAACGAGCAACTTTCCAACCAATGACCCGGCGATCTTCGCCACATCATCACCCTTGTAAAAGGATGCTGCAAGTATACTGTAATTAAGCGGCAAATTCACTATGTTTGACACGGAAGTAAAATACGATAACGCTTGCTTAAAGACATCGTCATAGCCATACAATCATATGGGAAGGCCCACCAATTCATCAGGAAACACAATCTATGGAGGTGGATCCTCATTCCCGGGATCATATATGCCCTGTTGTTCGGGGTCAGCATGTATTTTTTCGGCAAAACGGCAACGGGCGTTATCGAATACCTTACCCATGCAATTGGCCTGAGCGAATGGATCCAGAAACTGCAGAACTCGTTCCTGGGCTTCCTGTTCACCGTAGCGGGTGTGATACTCTGGATCATCCTGATGTTCTTTTATTTTTCGCTTTTCAAATACCTGTGGTTGATCCTCGGGTCTCCGATCTTCGCCTACCTCAGCGAAAAAACAGAAGCCATTATTGAGGGGAAGGACTATCCCTTCAACGTCAAACAACTGATGAAGGATGCATTAAGGGGTATAAAGATGGCATTAAGGAACACCCTTTGGCAGACCGTTTACACCATCACCATCCTGATCTTATCTTTCATCCCGCTTGTTGGATGGGCAACCCCCATTCTTGCCATGTTTGTGGAGTGCTACTATTACGGCTTCTCCATGCTTGACTATAGCTTTGAACGCAATAAAATGACCATGCAGCAGGGTATTGAATTTACTGGCAGGCACAAAGGACTTGCTATTGGAAACGGAATGGTTTTCTACCTGATGCACATGGTGATCATTGTTGGGTGGATCTTAGCTCCGGCTTATGCCGTGATCGCCGCCACCATCAGCATCCTTGAACACCGGAACAGCCATCCTGCTGTACCAACAAAAACGAATACCCTTTAAGGCTGATGAAATCCTTCATTTACCTGATCCCCTGTCCCATTGCAGAAGATGCCATCCATACACTATCGCCCCAGATCCTTGAATCCGTCAAACAATGCGAGGTTTTTTTCGTAGAGAATGAAAGATCTGCGCGCCGGTTCCTGAAGAAGATCTGGCGTGAAATGGTGATTGACGATTACGCCTGGTTCGTGATCCAGGACAAGGAAGCGGTCCCGGCCTTCCGCAAGCAAGTAATGGCAGGAAAAAAAATTGGCATCATCAGTGAAGCCGGATGCCCCGGCGTGGCGGATCCCGGCCAGCATCTGGTGGCCGCAGGCCAGGAGTTGAAGGCAAACATAGTACCCCTCACAGGCCCAAGTTCCATCCTCCTGGCCCTCATGGCCAGCGGCATGAACGGGCAACATTTTTGTTTCAACGGATATCTCCCGATCGACACCACCCAACGCATGAAGGGGCTGCGTGAACTGGAAGCCGATATCAACAAAAAAGGCACTACCCATATCTTCATAGAAACGCCCTACCGGAATAACCAGATGATGCAATCGATCCTGAACACCCTTCACGGTAACTTGCGCTTATGCGTAGCCGTTGACCTCACCGGCCCGGAGGAATCTGTCAGGACCATGAGCCTGGCCGAATGGAAAAAAAATCTGCCGGACCTGCATAAAAAGACCTGCATTTTCCTGCTGGGGAAATAAAAAAAGGAGGCAGCAAAGCATCCTCCTTCCCTGAATTCTATGGACGCTAATTTCCGTACTTATCCACGAGATAGATCAGTGCTGCCATCACCCCTGCACCCAGGTGGAGTTCCCTCCTGCTGACCGCCTCAAAAACATCCAGTGCACTGTGGTGGATATCAAAATAACGTTGTGAATCCGGAGTAAGGCCCACCAGCGTAGTACCTAAACCAGCAAGAGGATTTATATCCGCGCCGCCGCCGCCGTTCGTGAACTCATACACGCCAAAGGGCATAAACATGGGCGCCCATTGCCTCACTTTAAAAGCCTTTGCACTGTCGCGGTTAGAAACTCCAAAACCCCTGGGTGAAAAACCCCCGGCGTCTGATTCCATGGCAAAAATGTATTGCTTGCCATCCCTGGCTGCCAGTTCTGCATATTTTTTCCCACCGGCAGTTCCGTTCTCTTCATTCTGGAACATTACTGCACGTATCGTCCGTTTAGGCCTGATGCCAAGTTGCTTAAATACCCTGATCACTTCCATGCTCTGGACGCAACCGGCGCCATCGTCGTGCGCACCTTCAGCAAGATCCCAGCTATCAAGATGTCCGCCTACCGTGATCACTTCATTCGGGAACTCAGTACCCCTCAGCTCACCCACCACATTGTGTGAAAGAACTTCGCCCTGCATGCCGCAGATGGTTTTGATGAATACTTCAGATACCATTCGTTTCTTCAGCGCCCCACTCAGGAGATCTGCGTGGTTGGTGCTGATGGCCACCGCCGGGATCTTTGGATAGGCTTCATCATAACTCATCACGCCAGTGTGCGGATAATCGTCCGGGTTGGAAGCCAGCGATCTTACGATCACGGCAACGGCCCCATATTTTGCGGCCCTCGATGCGCCAGTAGTCCGATAACGCCCGGCATCACCATAAGCGCTGTTCGTCCTGATGTACCTGGGATTCATTGGGTAGTTATAGAAAACGATCTTACCCCTGACCAGATCCTTCATCCGCTCCAACTCATCGAAATCACGCACTTCGATCACAGTGGCCTTAAGGCCTTTTGCAGATGTTCCTTCGGAATTTCCGAGCGCAGTGATCCTTAATGGCTGAACCTGTCCATTGGCCATGATCAGGTTGGCCGTATCTCCTTTCTGACGAACCCATTTGGGAACCATGCATTCCTGCAGGTATACCGTGTCGGCACCTGATTCACGCATCATACGGGCAGTTTCCCTGACCGCTGCAGCGCCACCGGGCGAACCGGAAAGCCGCGGACCCACCTTTTTACACAGGAACCTCAAATTTTCATAGGCGGCACCACGCACCAATACATCTTCTACGATACTTCTCAGTACCGTTGAGTCGTCCTGGGCGGTTGACATAAAAGGCGAAAGCAGTCCTGCCAGGACTGCAACAAATGTTCTCAACATTTTCATGGATTACTAATGATCTGTTATAGAAATAACGCTGTCTACAATGTATGCGCTATGGCCCCTCCAGGGTAGAGAGCCCTTGTATTCCTTATAATGGAGATTGACCATCCTGCCTTCATTCGACATCAGTTTCTCGGCTATTTCGTCGTTCGCGACGGAAAATTCGAACTCGTACGACTGTATCGTGTTGGGAGATTGGGAACGGAGGCCAGCCTGCACCAGCTTTCCTTCCCAGGTTTTGAACACATAGCCTTTCTTCACAAGAAAGTTGAGTTCCCCTGCCTTGGCTCCTTCACCAAAAACGAAATAGAATTTCCAGTACACAAAAGCCGCAGCTACAATGATCAGAATGATTAAGAATGAACTGATGAATCTTCCCATACGTTGGTTTAAAGCTGAAAATTACAGAATGTTACGAAAAATTGCCCATTCGGGAGGAAATTGGTACAATTATCAGCCCCTGCGCGCTTTTCCTCCCTGCTCTTTGACCCTGTGCCGCCATAACGGTACGCTATCAACTAATGATTATCTTCGTTGAATGAATATCGGGATTGTTTGCTATCCAACTTTCGGCGGTAGTGGCGTATTGGCTACTGAACTGGGTAAAGCACTGGCAGATAAGGGGCATAACGTCCATTTTATCACTTACCAGCAGCCCGTCAGGCTAACCGGTTTCAGCGCCAACATCTTCTATCACGAAGTTCGGGTACCTACCTATCCGCTTTTCGATTATCCGCCATATGAAACGGCCCTGGCCAGCACCATGGTGGATGTGATCAGGAACAACCACCTTGACCTGTTGCATGTACACTACGCCATTCCGCATGCTGCGGCAGCATATATGGCCAAGAAGATCCTGGAAGAAGAAGGACGAAGCATTCCGGTGATCACCACCCTGCATGGTACCGATATCACCCTGGTGGGCAGGGATAAGACCTATGCCCCGGTTGTAGCTTTCTCCATTAACCAGAGCGATGCCATCACAGCAGTATCAGCCAACTTGCGGAAAGAAACCTATTCCACGTTTACGATCGAAAAAGAGATCGAGGTCATTTACAATTTTGTGGATGTGGCCAGGTTTGATAAAAAACCCATCGATGCCTTCAGAAAAGTGATCGCACCGCAGGGTGAACGGATCATGATGCATGCTTCAAACTTCAGGAAGATCAAACGCGTGCAGGACGTGATCCGGATTTTTCACGCCGTCAATAAAGAAAAACCCTCCAAGTTATTATTGGTAGGCGATGGTCCTGAAAGACCAATGGCCGAGGAACTGGCACGCGAACTGAACATCTGCGACCATGTCCGGTTTGTGGGCAAACAGCAGGATATGGAAGAGATCTTTGCCGTAACGGACCTGTTCATCCTGCCCTCAGAATATGAAAGTTTTGGACTGGCAGCATTGGAGGCGATGGCCGCCGGCGCCGCAGTTGTATCAACAAATGCCGGCGGTTTGCCCGAGGTGATAGAACAAGGCGTCTGTGGCTATATGGCAGACGTTGGTGATGTTACGGCCATGAGCTATTATGCGCTTGACATTTTACGGGATGATGACCGGCTGGCAAAGTTTAAAGATGCCGCGAGAGCGCAGGCTAAAAAGTTCGATATCCATAACATCATTCCTGAATACGAGAAATTGTACGAGGCTGTATTGAAAGGGGAATCTGTCAAAATCTGAACCCCTCGCGGATATTGCACCACTACCTGGACTTCAGCCACTGCTCCGGATCCATCAACCTGCTCTCCAGGTTCACCAGGAAAAGTATCTCGCCATCGCCGTCGTCATTGATGCCCGCCTTGCCCAGGACCTGACCCATCTTCACTTGCTCGTTCTTGTTAACGCTGACACTGGAGAGATTATAGTACGTAGTGAAGTATTTGCCGTGCTTGATGGTCACAGTTTGGGATCCCTGAATATCGTACACGGCCGAAACAACGCCTTCGAAAACGGCCTTAACGTTTGAGCCCGCCACGGTTGCGATAGTTACGCCGGAGTTGTCTTCAAACAGACTGGTCCCTTCAATTTTCCGGCGGCCAAATGGAGAGCTGATCGTTCCCTTGTCCACGGGCCAGGGCAGGTTCCGCTTATTCTGTTCAAAATTCATGGACACCTTGGTCACCTCTGGCGTGCTCTCCAGTACATTGTATTTCCTCGTGGGCACCGTTGCATTGGTAGTTGGCTTGGCAGCCGGTGCTGCTGCCGTTTCATTGCCTGCCGCCTTGGCTGCCGCGGTTCGGGCTGCAGCTTCGCGCCTGGCTTCGTCTTCAGCCTTCTTACGCGCCGCTTCGATCTCCCTTTTTACGATCGCCGCGATGGCATTCTGCAGGTTACTTGCTACCCTTTTCTTGGCAGCCATTTCCTTGCCCAGTTCTTTCTCACGGGCCTTGAGTTTGGCTACATAACTGTTCTGTTCTTTTTTCTCCTCTTCAAGGGTTTTCATTTCTTTGGTCTGCTCCATCAACACCTTGCTCTTCTCTTTCTTATTCTCAGAAAGGGTATTGATCTTCTGCTCGAGCAACTTCTGGGTATTGGTGATGGTGGCCACCTGCTCTTCACGGTAACCCCTGTAGCTCTTCAGGTATTGGATCCTTCGGATAGCATCATTGAAACTGGCGGCCGAAAACAGAAAATTGATCATGTCGTAGTTACTGCGGTTCTGGTAAGCATAAACCACTGTTTTCGCGTACTGGCCCTTGAGTGTATCCAGCTGTTTCTTAAGGCGGTAAATCTCCCTGTTGTTAGAGAAGATGCTGTTGTCGATCAGCGTGACCTGATCATTGATGTTATTAATGACGGCATTTCTTTTCCTGATCTTAGTTTGGATCATGGCCAATTGCGCCAGATTTGCCTTCTTATCCTTCTGGATCAGGTTCTGGCTGCGCTGCAGCTCAGCGATCTCCTGCTGGATCTCCCTTCTCCTTTTCTCAAGGTCGTCCCTCGACTGTGCCGAAGCAGCAGCAGAGAGAGAGAAGGCCAACAGGAACAACAGGATTTTTCGCATGGTCCAAAAATAGTTATGGATTAAATAAACAACAGGATATCCCTTTTCTCAATGGTGGTAAAATTACTTCAATTTGTACTTGTCAGGGACGCTGAAAGGAAAATTAACAGGCGTGTTAAACTGGCTCTGCCTGAACTCCAGTTCAATATCGATTCGGGACTTGTCCGCTATTGATATCTTTCTTTTACTTGCAAAGATCCTGGTTTCGTTCTGCTCATACTGGTCATACAACAGGTCCGCACTTCGGCTGCTTGTCACATCCACATCATCCAGCTTCGTCCGTTGAAGATTGAGCCCCGGGTTAAGAAAAGTGCTGAAGTTTTTGAATTGCTTTCCGAGAGTTGTGAGCGAGGTGGCGTTCTCGCTCTCCTTATAGGCAACAATATTAGAGTCCAGGAAAATGGGATTACCGATCAGCAGATCTTGCAGGTCAGAAAACTCAATGGGAAGTTTGGCCATCTCCTGCAGGTAATCAAATTGCTTATACTGCACGGTGTTCGACATCTTGTCCAGGATACTCACCGTATCCGGGGTGATCTTCAGCCTGAATACTTCTCCAATGATGGGAGCCTGTACCGAGATCCAGATCACGCTGTCTTTCTGCATGCGTATATTACCATTAAGATCATAGTTCCTGCCTTTCCCGTCTTTGTCGTTGCCTTCATAATTGATCTTGAGCTTTGCGGTGAAAGTATTGAACTCTATTCGGTTCGTTCTGATCTGCTCAAAGGTGCTGAGCACTTTCCTGGCTGAATCCGATTCAAGAGGATTGACAATTACAGTAGCGCTATCCTTGGTGTTCAGAGCTGTGGATATTTTGCGCGCAGACCTGCACGATGCAAACACGATGAACAACAGGAATGGCAGTATATATTTCATCTTGCTTTTTTAATGTTTTCCGGTATGCCCGAAACCTCCGGCATTCCGTTCTGTTTCGGTCAATGTGGCTGCCGGGACCCAGTTTGCCTTTTCCACCTGCTGGATCACCAGCTGCGCGATCCTGTCGCCCGGATGGACCACTTGCCTTTCCTGGGAAAGATTGATAAGGATCACCTTGATCTCACCCCTGTAATCTGCATCAATGGTACCGGGCGTATTCAGGCAGGTAAATCCCTGTTTGATGGCCAGACCGCTGCGGGGCCTTATCTGCGCTTCATAGCCCTCCGGCAACTCAATACTAAGACCTGTGGGAACCAGCAGACGTTGAAATGGCTCGAAGATCAGTTCTTCCGCAAGGTGAGCGCGAAGGTCCATTCCTGAAGAGCCGGGAGTGGCATATTCCGGTAAGGGATTATTGGAAAGATTGATTATAGGAATATTGATAACGGCCATTCTGGCAAAAGTAACATTTTTGCGTAACGTGATGAACGCCAGCGACCGGTTAAAGGCGATGTAGGAGGGAATTTCCCACATTTACCAGATCCTTCACAGTGTCACAGCTTACGAAGCAGAACAGTGGCATACGCAACAAGGCCTTCTTCCCTGCCGGCAAAACCCATTTTTTCAGTTGTGGTTGCTTTCACGGAAACATCTTTAACAGTCAATTGGAGGATGTCCGCAATGGCCAGCTGCATCAGGGGTACAAAAGGTTTGATTTTGGGTGCTTCCAGGCAAAGGGTTGAGTCAACATTAACCACGGCATAGCCCTCTTTTTGGATTAACGCGTATGTGCGCTGAAGCAGGATCTTACTATCGATATCCTTGAACTCGCTGCTGGTATCCGGGAAATGCACGCCAATATCCCCCAGGCTCAATGCACCGAGCATGGCGTCACAAATCGCATGGAGCAGTACATCTGCATCGCTATGGCCCTTGGCCCCTTTATGGTGGGGAATTTTGACGCCGCCTATCCACAGATCCCTGTTCTCTACCAGCTGGTGAAAATCTATCCCTGATCCGATTCTGTACATAATGGATAAAGATAAACAGCCGTAAGACAAAAAAGTCCACCAGGTGGACTTTTTCGCTATCGAACTACAGTAAAATTGAAAATGCTATACGTGAACGGGAAAATTTACTCCATTGGAGATGCCCCGAAATCGAAGGTCAAACCAAAACGGATGGTGTTTGACAAAGGATTCCTGTTCACTCCATTACCCGAAGGGATCAGGTAGGAGAAGTTAAGTCCAAACATGTTGTACTTGATTCCTGCACCCACGGTGAAATACTGCCTGTTACCTTTTGTCTGGTCCTCGTGAAAATAACCTGCCCTGAAAGCGAACTGATCATTATACCAGTATTCGGCACCAACGGAAAAATAAAACTCGCGAAGCTCTTCGCTGAATCCACCGGGTGCATCCGCAAACGAGGTGAACCAGCTGCTTACTACACCCTGCTCACGGTACTTGACCAGGCCCGCAGAGTCGCCAAGGGCCGGAGGTGTTGGCACAAGAAGCTTATTGATATCAAGGCCAAATGAGAGCCTATGGACTTCCTGAAAAGTCTTCGTGTAAACGGCACCAAGAGACATATTAGCGGGAATGAAATCTCTCTGATTCGGATCATCGGTATACCCGATCTTGGAACCCAGGTTTGTTAGCGCTACGCCAAAGTTCCAACCATTTCCGGTTTCTTCGGAGCCCGTATAATATAAACCGATATCACCTGCTACTGCATTTCCAGCTTTATACGACACACCGTTTACGGCCTGTCCGCCAGCGAGATTCGAGTTGATATAACGGAGTGCGAGACCCAGGGCCATCTTATCTGACAGTTTCCTGGAGTAGCCCAGATCAAATGAAAATTCACGGGGCCTGAAAGAGTTCAGGTCGTTACCCAGGTTGTCTGTAAACTGAATGTTACCCAAACTGAAATATCGCATACCGGCAGATATCGCCTGCTCATTGTCTTCCCCAAACTGGTGGTATCCTGCCATAGTAGCAAGGAATACGTCGTTCAGCCCGAGGTCCTTCAACCAAGGCGTATAAGTAAGTCCGGCAGAAGATTTAGTTTTTGCAAACGGATATTTAGCAAGATTATAGAACTGGGCATTCACATCAGGTGCCGTGGCCGTTGCCAGTTCACCCATACCACCGGCCCTTGCATCAGGGGAGATCCGGAGAAAAGGTACAGCTGACGTTACCACATTAAGCTGATCAGTCTGGGCCTGGATCGTTCCAATCGCAATACATGTACTCACTGCTGTCGCAGCAATACGCTTGATCAATGGTTTCATGAAAGTTTAAGTTTGGCTTTAGTGACTATGAAAATTCGGGGTAGAGTTTATGCCATACTTTTATTTAGGAGTGCTCAAAAATACAGTTTTTTAGATACTATCAAAGAATAACGAGCTTTTCCAACTTATGTTGCTGCCGCCCATCCCCTGTTTTCACCAAAACCTGATACAAATAAACACCCCTGCCCAATTTCGCACCATAATCGTCCCTACCGTCCCATTCTATCTCATCAGAACGGTTACCGGGGGTATTTATTGTTCTTGCTATGGTTTTCACCACTTTACCTGTTATGGTCATCACCCTGATGGTGACCATAAGGTCCTCTGAAGGCCGGTTATGTTCAAACCAAAAACTCGTTTTTGTGGTAAACGGATTAGGATAATTCAACACATGTTTAAGCTGCAGATCCTCTTTTTTCACCACCTGGAACTCCAGGATATACTCGTTCGAGTTATTGAACACGTCCCAGACCCGGATCCGAATGCTGTGCATTCCAGGCTCCAGTTTAGGCAGGGGAAAGCGGATCGTCCCCGCCTGGTAGCTGCCGCTTTCAGCCTCATAGAAATCATTCAGCACGTACACATTACTGGTATTGTTATCCAGTACGGCGGTCATGTCATGGCCGATCCCGGTACCTACCGTATTCAGGCCGGAAGAGTCATTGAGTTTAATGATTAGCACCGGCGTTTCGTTCACCAGTCCCCCGTTCACAAATTTCTCATCATTCAGGAAAGCCCGGATCGCCGGACCGGCCCCATCGTCCTTAACCTCGTTCCCTAATCCCCCGACAAAATATCCCGTTTCCGCACCCGCCGCATCAACCAGGTTGTTATCCGCATAATAGCTCAGCTTACCCTTGCCGGTTCGGAGGTCGATATCTTTTGGAACGATGAATGTGAAGCTGAAGCGCCCACCCTGTACCCTCGCTTTACCATTGTAAATCAGGTTCTGCTGCTGCTCGAATACAGTCTTGATACTACCGGGATCATTGCCCCTGGTACTGACCTGTTGCACTTTATCAAAGAAAGAAGGATAGACGGTGCCATTGAAATCAGACATCAACAGCCCGTTATCGTCCCGCACCTCACCAGCAATGGTGTACCTGTTGAGCGCTTTGATGGTATCAGTGAATGAAGATGCCGAAACGCCGTTGATGCTGGTGGTGACCACCCGGTATCGGGGATAACCCAGTGTTAAAGCAGGATCCCCCAACAAAGTGAATTTGCGGTTATTCAGTATGTCTGAAGTAGTCTGGTAAGTAAAGTTCTTGGCCCTTTTCACAGCTTCCCCCAGGCTCAGGTAGCTGCCATCGGGATTCCTCGTGAGTGCCGTGGAGATGTAGTTGTTGTTCATGATCCGGTTGGAAAATGCAAAAACCAGCCGTGTTGTAGTCATTAGCGCAATGCCCCCACTACGGGGCTTCAATATGATGTGTTCGCCGATAGACCTGACGCCGGGGTTATCAAAAGGCGCGAAATCACAGGTGGCCGTTATGAATAAGGGCAGCTTCTGGTCATTGTTCCAGCTGTCCACCATGGATTCCTCGAGGATGGCTTCCTGGGCCAGCCGCCTGTTGCCGCCATGACCGCTGTAGTTCCAGATCAGGTTTCCGGTGAACATCTTCCTGTTGATGGCTTCATTTACCTGTGGATACCTGGCGCCGCCAGCCCCGCTTTCCTGAGCAAAAGCATCGAGGTATATCTTCCCGATGTTGATGTCCGGGTTTGAAGCCCGCGCCGCAGCCGAGATCAATTCGGCGTCCTGCAAATGCAGGTTCTGGTCCTCGTCATCCGCAATGATGCTACCCTGGGTTCGCCATGGACCAAAAGACTTGACGTAGTTGAAGATTTTGTCTGTATAAGCCCTTGCTTCGGCCAGGGTAGCGGCGGGTATTCTACCAATTCCGATATCCAGGTAATTGTTTGTTGTGGCCGCATTGATGTCTTCATTGTCGTCCAGGAAACCGAAAAAATCATCGGATGTATGGGTTGTAAGCGGATCCAGTGAAAAAGCAGACTGATATGCAGGCACACGGGCCAAACGATCCGCATTCGTCTTATAATCATAGGATGCATCACCAAGCAGCAAGAGGTACCTCGGTCTTTTTGTACTGTCGGTCCCCGCCCTGTCGTAATGCATCTTCACAAAATCCCTAATGGCCACGGGATCGGGAGAGCCCGACGAAAATTCCTGGTAGACCTGTTCCACGTCCACTACCAGGGGTTCCAGGTTATCGCGTTCCTTGTGGAATCTGCCGATGCGTTCCGCTTCGGTAACCAGGGAAGGATGGGTAATGATAAGGAACCTGGGATTGGTTGGTGCATGCAGGTTCTGATTGGGGATCCGGCCTATGACCAGGGGCAGCTGGTGGCGATCAGGAGCAAATGAGATGTACTCCCTTTGCGCCGTGCAGTCGTTACTGAATTGAAGGCCAGTCCCGGACCTGGTCACCTGGTGTTCAGTAATATTAAATGGATCAGTGATCTCCCAAACCCTTGTACCTATAGGGGCTGCTTCGAGGGAATAGCGTACGGCGGAAAAACGACCCACCAGTGAACGGTCGCGGAATACCATGGACCCGAGGCCGGTCATGTCCAGCCTTCTCCGGAACATGAGTTCAAATCTATTCAGCCAGCCCTGCCCATTGACACTGCCTGGGTAGAACGTGAAAGCCAGTTTGAGGTCGGATCCCGGAGCGGTGGTATTGGTGGTCTGCGATGCCGGCGTGGCCACCGGTTCGTAGGCAACACCGGGCAAAGCGGCCAGTTGAAGCTGTTGTACAACATTGTTATTCAGCCTCACCTCAAAGCGGCTACCCTGACCGGCAGATCGGGCAATAAGATCTGAATGGAGCGTGAGCGGAGCGCCTGCAACAGCGTTTTTCAGGGGAATATCAAACTCCCTGGTGGTCTGTCGCCCCTGGCCAGTTCCAAATTCCTCCCCATACCATTCCTTGCCGCTGTTCAGGAAATTGACCTGATCGAGCTCATGGGCATAGTACTCGTCATATTCATTAACTACCGCCGTTGCTGCTGGATAAGGCACCGAAACGATCCTTTTCCCGGTTCCCCCCACCGTGATAAAATACCAGGCACTGTCGGCGTACAGGTTATTCTGGAACCTGTATCGGTTGGCCTGGGCGTCGAAAGCCCATCTGTCTGGTCCGGGGGCATAAAAAAGGAAATAATCGTTGCCAGAGAAAGTCCCGTCGCCCCCATCGTCCACCCAGATAGCGTTTTCCCTGAGATCGTCTGCCCTCGGCGCGGCGTTTTGTTCTGGCAGCATTTGGCCGCCGTTGCCAAAAAGCCTGATCTGTGAAGAAGGAACGGGTAAGGTCAGCCCAACCCTGGAAAGCATAGAAGCATCAACCTTGTGAATGCCCCTGGAAGATATGGACATCCTGTACCAGGCTCCTGTGGATAAAACGCTGTTGGACGCATATTGCCTCTGGCCCTGCCCCGGGAGCGGGGTCAGGAAGGTCAAAATCAACAGCAGGCAGGACTGCAACAAGATGCGCATCCTTTCAAAATTAGCATTTAGTAAACATTAATTGTTTGGAAAACAAGGGCCCGGGATACTATAAAACCTATAAATTCGCAGTTCATTGTAATATTTTCAGTGGGTTCGGGTACAATATTCTGATAACACAGCTCGTTATCCACTAGTTAAATCCAGCAAAATGCAGAAGACAAGCATGAAAAACCTTTTTGTACTACTTGCAGCCGTATCCCTCTTAGCATCGTGTAAGAACGGAATGTTAGGCAAGAAAAAGCACGATAAGTCAACCGTAACAGGTTGGAACTACAATGACAAGAACATGGGCGGCTACAATGTTTCCAAAGAAAGGGAACAGAAAACCGGTCCAGGTCTCGTTTTCGTCCAGGGCGGTACTTTTACAATGGGTGCCACGGAAGAGGACGTTATGGGCGACTGGAACAACGTACCCCGTCGGGTTACGGTGTCATCGTTCCTGATCGACCGTACCGAGGTGGCGAACGTTCACTATCGTGAATACCTGTACTGGCTGGAAAACGCCTTTGATGATCCCCAGTATTCCAATGTAGTGGAAGGCGCAAAGCCTGACACCCTGGTTTGGAGGTCTGAGCTGGCTGCCAACGAGCCACTGGTAGAATACTATTTCCGCCATCCTTCCTACAACTACTATCCTGTGGTAGGTGTAAACTGGAGGCAGGCAAGTGATTTCTGTCTTTGGAGGAGCAACCGCGTAAACGAATTGATCCTGACAGAAAAAGGATACATTAACAAAAATCAACTGAAGAGCCTGCAGGGCCAGGGTGAAGAGAACTTCACCACCAAGTCATATTTGCTCGGACTCTATTCTCCCCAGCCTGGAAAGCCCAGCGCGAAAAAGAATCCTTTGCTCGATGCGAACGGCAAACCACGTAACTACGTGAAGTTTGAAGATGGCTACCTGTTGCCCGATTATCGTCTCCCAACAGAAGCCGAGTGGGAATATGCTGCATATGGACTGATCAACCAAAACCCGAAGACCAAGAAAAAAGAAGGTAAGCGTGGTGAGGAGTTGATCATGAACAAACAAGTGTATACCTGGGGTAATAACGTGAACGGCCTTCGTGAAACACGCAGCGGCACATGGCAGGGTAAATTCATGGCCAACTTCAAAAGAGGCTCTGGTGACAACATGGGTGTTGCAGGTGGTCTGAATGATAACGCAGCGATCCCCGGTCCTATCGAAGCTTTCCTTCCTAACGGATTTGGACTGTACAACATGTCCGGTAACGTGAACGAGTGGGTAGCCGACGTGTTCCGCCCAATGTCTAACATGGATGTGGATGATTTCAATCCATTCCGTGGTAATCAGTTCAAGAAGCTTTATAAGAACGAAAACGGCGAGTTCGAGCGCGACAGCCTTGGACGTGTGAAATACACCAACGTAACTGACGAAGAATCGAAGAACAGGAGAAACTACCAGCGTGGAAACGTGATCAACTATATGGATGGCGACTCTGCTTCCATGGTGATGTACGGTTACGCAAAAACTTCACTGATCAGCGATAAGTCGAGGGTTTACAAAGGCGGAAGCTGGAACGATCGCCCTTATTGGCTGAGCCCTGGCACACGCCGTCACCTGGAAGAAGACCAGGCTAGTGCTACCATTGGTTTCCGTTGCGCGATGGACCGCGTAGGCAGCCAGGAAGGCAATGGCTTCAAGAATGGCCAGCACTTCGGCAAGAGAAGGCAGAACACAAGAAAGCAATAATAATTCCTGAACATCTTATATCGAAAGCCACCTCCGGGTGGCTTTCTTGTTTTCGGGGATGAAAAGGCGGTTTCCCCGGCTGGTGGGACCATGCCAGTTTTAAATGGGTTAGTAGCCGATAGTCCCCGGCTTCCTTATCTTTGCAATATGATTGCAGCGCTTTACGAAGTTTTCAAGAAACACCCCAGCGTTAAAACGGATACCCGCAAGCTTGAGCCGGGCGATATCTTCTTTTCCTTAAAGGGCCCCAATTTCAATGGCAACCGATTTGCCGCACTGGCACTGGAAACAGGAGCCGCCGCAGTAGTGATCGACGAAGACCAGGGCCTGACAGATCCACGCGTATTTCTTGTTGAGAACGCGCTGGCAACCCTGCAGCAACTCGCGTTACACCACAGGCAACAACTCAGTATCCCCTTCCTGGCCATCACGGGCAGCAATGGTAAAACCACCACCAAGGAACTGGTATATGCCGTTCTTCAGTCAACATATAAAACAACTACTACGCAAGGGAACCTGAATAATCATATTGGCGTTCCGCTTACCATTCTCAGTGTGCCCTTTGACGCTGAGATGGCAGTGATTGAAATGGGCGCCAATCACCAAAAAGAGATTGAAAGTTACTGCTCCTATACCCTGCCCACCCATGGCATTATCACCAATTGCGGCAAAGCACACCTCGAAGGCTTCGGTGGTATTGAGGGCGTCAGAAAAGGCAAAGGCGAATTGTACGATCACTTGCGGACTAACGAAGGCACTGCCTTCGTTATGTGGGACTATGATTATTTCCACGGCATGAGTGCAGGCATCAAAAACATCATCACTTACGGGACACATGATGCTGAATTTACCGGCATGGCCATACAAAGTGAACCTTTCCTTGTGGTAAACATGGAAAAGGGAACCTCACTGACTACGATCTCTACCCATCTTGTAGGCGATTATAACCTTCCCAATGTATTGGTCGCAGTTACTGTTGGGACATACTTCCATGTGCCCGCAAAAAATATCAGAGCAGCCATTGAAAACTACCACCCCAACAACAGCAGGTCGCAGTTGCTGAAGAAGGACAGAAACACATTCATACTGGACGCATATAACGCCAACCCCAGCAGTATGAGGGCAGCCATTGAAAACTTCGCCAGGCAAAATCATCCGGCAAAGTATGTGTGTATCGGCGGCATGATGGAGTTGGGCGAAGATAGCCTGAAGGAGCACGACGCTATTGTGGAACTCCTTAGGCAGCATACATGGAAAGATGTGTTATTGGTAGGAGGCGACTTTGAACACGTTGATCATCACTACAGATACTTCCCAAATTCCGGCGAAGCGGCGACATGGCTGAAAGAGCAGCATTTGGAGGATGGCCTGTTTTTGATCAAAGGCTCGCGGAGTATGAAAATGGAACTTGTTATGACCGCATTTGAACATTAACATAAATTGATGGATAATCTAAAGCCCGGAAGACCGAACTATCTTGTAAGTACCGTCGATAACCGCTGCCCCAGGTGCCGCACAGGAAAAATATTCACCTCTTCCAAACCGTACGATCTCAAGAATACGGTAAAGATGCACCCGCAGTGCCCGGTTTGCGGTCAACCTACCGAGATTGAAGTGGGCTTTTACTATGGTACAGGATATGTGAGCTATGCGCTTACCGTAGCCTTCAGTGTAACTACATTCCTGCTTTGGTGGGTGATCGTGGGCCTCTCTACTGAAGACAATCGTTTCTTCTGGTGGCTGGGCACGAACTCTGTGATGATGATCCTACTGCAACCGCTCCTCATGCGGCTGTCGAGGAGTCTCTGGCTTTCCTGGTTTGTTTCTTATGACCCTGACTGGCGCAATAACAAAATCACATCCCTTGACCGCGTGATCCCCGGCCAAATGGAAAAATAAAAATGATATCTAAGGACCAGAATGGGGTTATGCCACAGGACTTCCGTTCTTTTCGCCAAAAATCATCAGATAAAAACTAATGATTGGGGAATTAAAGACATCCATGAAGCCTGAAGGCGTTATCAATCAGCCCGGTTTCTGGTAACCCTCCTTCAACTCCCGGAGAGTTTTCCGGTATTCTGTTGCAAGGTTCTTATCCAACACGCTCAACCAGATCATCAGGCCCCCAAGTACAAGGATTTGAAATCCGGGAATGATATAACGGGGAAAATCAAAGATACTTCTACCGGCAAGCATATTGAATGCCACAAGGACTGAAACTACAACTACCATCACCGCGACCCGCCACCAGTTGTTCGCAAACATTAGCTCCATGGCGTAAAGAAAAACCTGTAAAGACATCATAAGAAACAGAAAAGCGATCACGGGAACATGCCAGTATTGCTCTGCTGTTTGCACGCGAACCAAAATAACACCCAGAACGATGAGCACGATCCCGGTAACCAGCTCGGGCAAAATACGGCCCCTGTCCTCCCCAAAAAAATACTTGTACATACAGAGGACGCCGTACCATAAAGAGAACATGCCGGTTACGTTCAGCAACTGCTGAAAGTCCTGTAACGGCCTTAAAAAACGAACAGACCCAGCAGGATCAGAATAGAGCCCTGGATCAGCAATAAGGTGGAATTATGGATCCTGTTCTTCGCCATAGCAGGAACGAAAATAAAACTATTTGCCTCACCATTATTTCGCCGGATATGTCGTGGGGGCAATCATTGTGTCAATTGTTGAAGATGAAACATCTTGCTGGCATTTGTTGCCCATAGAATAAGGGATCGTACAAAACTGTCGTTCCTTTCAGGACCGACTGCTGATAAATGAATGACAAATAAATGACATAAGAATTAACCGATAACTGCCGACAGCCGGCGATTTACATGACCCCCAATACCATATCCGCCGCTTTCTCACCGATCATGACGCATGCTGCGTGCGTGTTACCGGAAACAATAGTGGGCATGATCGAAGCATCCGCAACACGCAAACGTCCAACTCCATGGACCCTCAGTTGATCATCAACTACGGCTGAGATGTCCGTACCCATTTTACAGGTGCCAACAGGATGATATAAAGTCTCCAGACTTTTTTTAATATGCTCGGTCAGTTGCTCATCCCCGACGGGCATTACTGGAAAATTGATACCGCCTGAACAATGTTGTCGCATGGCAGGAGAAAGGGCAATGTCCATACTCTTACGCATCCCCTTGATCAGCACCCCCAGGTCATCAGGTTCACTGAGCAGGTTTGGCTGAATTAGCGGGCCGTCCATCGGATCACTGCTCTTCAGCCCAATAAAGCCGCGGCTTTTAGGCCGGATCAGGATGGAAAGAATGCCATAGCCAT
>JBBAJN010000027.1:19123-26331 GCA_040404045.1 Chitinophagaceae bacterium | reverse complement strand
CAGGGTCGCCACGGCGGATGGCAATGAATATGTGGGAAAGATCGTTGGTCGGGATGCCGACGGGATCACCTTGAACACATCGCAACTCGGAAACATCACCATCAAAAATGCGGACATCAGAAAGATGACGTATGTGGGCAACGTTCGAATGGAGAACGGGAAATATTATTTCGACAATCCTCAGGCTTCAAAATACTTTTTTGCGCAGAACGGCTATGGCGTGAAGAAGGGCGAGGGCTATTACTCGAATGTCTGGATATTCTTTAATGAGTTCACCTATGGGGTGTCTGATCATTTTTCGATCAGTGCAGGTATCATTCCAATGTTTTTGTTTGGGGTGGCTACGCCGGTTTGGATCAATCCCAAACTGTCTATCCCCGTGGTGAAAGATAAATTCAATCTGGGTATCGGAGCGTATGCGGGTACGGTAATTGGAGAGGATAATACGGGATTTGCCTTCCTGTATGGCAATTCAACCTTTGGCAGCAGGGATAAGAATGTTACGCTTGGCTTAGGCTGGGGTTACGCAGGCGGTGAAATGTCCAAAACACCCTTGGTGACATTGGCGGGAATGTTGAGGATAAGCCAGCGCTGGTATCTGCTTACAGAGAACCAATTCCTCAGTCTTCCTGATGCGGATGGGCTAACCATTTTATCTGCTGGTGCCAGATATGCCGCGAGAAGGGTAGGGATCGACTTTGGTCTTTTTGTCCCAATAGAGGAGGGGATAAGTTTTTTTGCAGCCCCATGGTTGGGCATAAATGTGCCTTTTGGCAGAAAGAAATGACATTAAAAAACCGGGGCCCCTTGTAAAGGCCCCGGTTCCATTTCACTTATTTTACCTTATGGGAAGATACCCAGTTCGGAATAGCTGGTACCTACTTTATTGATGGCCACTACAAATGATGCCGTTCTCATATCTTTTATGCCAGGATGTTTTTTCCAGGTGTCTATGATCTCGTGCGTTGCGCCGATCATGGTTTCTTCCAGACCGCTCCTGACCAGGTCCACTTCATCTGCGCCTGCGATCAGTTTATGCCTGATGTCGCTGGACACTTTCTGGCCGGTCAGTTTCTCCAGTTGCTCCACGATGTTCATGTTCTGGTTTTCTGAGAATCTTTTTTCGAGCCTGCCATAACGGACGTGGCTCAGGTTCTTGAGCCATTCGAAATATGATACAGTGACGCCACCGGCATTGAGGTACATATCGGGGATCACGAGAGCGCCTTTTTCGGCAAGGATCTCATCCGCTTCGGGAGTGAGGGGTCCGTTAGCGGCTTCTCCAATGATCTTTGCTTTCACCCTTGGCGCATTTTCACCATTGATGACGTTTTCCAGCGCAGCGGGGATCAGGATATCACAATCCAGCTCAAGGGCATCCGTATTTTTTGGAAGATTGGTTGCGCCCGGGAAATTGAGCAGTGAGCCTGTAGCTTTACGATGGGCCACTACGGCTTCAACATCTAATCCTGCATCGCTGAAGATGGCGCCTTCAAACTCGGAAAGACCTGTGATGAGGGCACCAGCTTCCTGGAAGAATTTGGCCGAATGATAGCCAACGTTTCCGAGGCCCTGTACCACCACGCGCTTACCTTGCACACCGGTGGTGAGACCGAGTTTCTGCATCAGATCCTGCATGTTGCACACTTCACGAACTCCGTAGAAAACGCCAAGACCCGTAGCTTCACGCCTTCCCCTGACGCCGCCCTGTGTGACCGGTTTTCCGGTAACGCAGGCCATTGCATCCACTTCGCCGGGATGCAGGGCCATATAGGTATCCAGGATCCACGACATTTCCCTTTCCCCTGTTCCATAATCGGGAGCAGGTACGTCTTCGCCGGGGCCAATGAATTTTTTCTTGTCCAGCTCCGCTGTGTAACGGCGCGTGATCTTTTCAAGCGTGTATGCGTCGTAGTTGCGCGGGTTGATGGCGATGCCGCCTTTGGCGCCGCCAAAAGGTACGTTCACAATGGCGCATTTGTAGGTCATCAGCGCGGCCAGGGCCATCACCTCATCCAGGTTCACCATATCGCTGAAGCGGATACCGCCTTTACAGGGCAGTTTGTGGTGGGAGTGCTGTACACGATACGCTTTGATCACTTCGATCTTATCACCCACCTTAACGGGAAAGTGCATACGAAGTACAGAGTTACACTGTTTGATCTGTTCCAGGGTACCTTTGTCAAAATTGGTATAACCGGCTGCCTTGTCGAAACTATTACAGACGGCGTCAAAAAAACTGTATTCTGCAGACATGCATTGATGGTTTTTAAGTTTTATATAGCAAGCATTGAAAACGAATATTAGCTGTCCTGCTTCTCCAGGCGGCCGATCTTTTTATCGAGCCTTACCAGGTACAGGATCAGCCCTGCAAGGATCGTCAGGATCACTGCGATCACCACGTAGATCTTTCCATTGCTTCTCATGAGATCCGCCATTTCAGCGGGTTCGGAAGCCTGGCTGAAACCCGGAATGGAAACCGCGAGCAGCAGGAAGAGGAACAATACGAACGAGCTTTTGTTACGCATTAAGCCATTTTTTTTCTTTAAGAAAACTGAGCCTGATCTTGAGGGATGTGATCCAGACTCCCAACAGGGTCCACCCGATTACGCCCGGATAAAAAACAAGTCGCATCCTGGCGTCGATATCGTTGAAATTAAGTGCCGGATTACCTTCCTGACCCGGGTGCAGGCTGGGTAGAAGCCTTGGGATGATCCAGATCGAAGGGAAAAGCATCGCATATGCGAAAACGTTATATACGGCACTTACGCGTGCTTTTTTATCAATGTCCGTGATCGAACTCCGCAAAACGAAGTAGGCAAAATAGATGAGGAGGGCCATGGCCGCACCAATGAGTTTTGGCTCACGCACGATGGATCCGAAAGACGCATAAGCCGGGTTGTTGGGGTCTGCCCAGGTGTAGGAGGCCCAAATGGCGCCGGTTGCATAACCCAGCAGCCCAAGGAGAACGCCGGTTGATGCATTATGCTGGGCTTTGATGTCCTGCTTCAGGTCAAGTGAACGCAGGTACCTGATGCTATGCACTACCGAAACCGTGAACAGGATCATCATCGCAAACCACATACATACGTGGAAATAGAGGTTCCGGATGGTTTCCTGTAACTGCCTCAGGGCAGGAACGGGTGCAAGTAGTCCGGCGATCACGGTATAAATGAGCAAGGCAACACAGAGGAATTTCCACCACGATCTCTTCATTCGTTGATTTTTTGTGCCTTTGGCCAATGGCGGGGCCTTTATCAAAGCGATGCAAATTTACAGGATACCCTCAATCTTTCCATAAAAACGGGAATAAAATGAGGGAGAGGACAACGATGCCCAGATCCAGGGCGATGAGCAGTAATACCACCTGGCCAACCACCCCTTCCCTGAACGTTTCAGCAAAAGCAACTTTCGATAACCTGATGAGCAACAGGAGTTGTGGGATGATGATGGGGAAACCGAGTATGGCCATCAGGGAGGCTTGTTGCATAGCTTTTGAAGCGATGGCCGCAAGCATGGTGAAAACCAGGCTCAGGCCGATCCCGCCGAGGTAGCTGATGCCGATGAAAGTCAGCAGGTCGGCCGTGGGGTCGCCCATAAAAGCGATGTACAGGAACAGGTTCACCGTATTCATGATCGTCATCAGCAGCATATTATAGAGGATCTTGGCTGCCACATATTCCACCGGGTGGGTGATGGTGTAGAAGTACAACATCCTGCCGCGGCCCTCCTGCAGGAAACTCTTTGCCACAGCGTTGATGCATACGAACAGTTGGGTGACCCAGAACAGGGCGTTCCATGTTTCGTAGTTGGTTTCGCCAATAGCGAGGTACAGGACAAAGATGGTGGAGGCCACGTACAGCAATACGCCGTAAAAGGCATACTGCTGGCGCATTTCAAGCATCCAGTCTTTTCTGAATAATGTAAGTATGCGGTGTATGGCGTTCAATCAGTGTTATTTTTGGTAGCAGACCCTGCAGCGTGGTTCATAGACATTTTTTTCTCCCAGCATCACCTGCCCCTGGTCATCCGTTTTTCGATATGAATAGTTGGCAATATGGCCGCAAACCATACATATCGCATGCAGTTTGGTGATATAGTCGGCAATGGCCAGCAGATCGGGGATGCGGCCGAATGGCTTGCCCGTGTAATCCATGTCGAGCCCCGCAACGATCACCCGTGTCCCTCCGAGAGCCAGGGCGTTGCAGACGTCAATAATGCCTTCGTCAAAAAACTGGGCTTCGTCGATTCCCACCACATCTACGCCTTTGGCCAGCTCCAGGATCACTGAAGAATTATCCACAGGTGTGGATTGTATGCTGTTCTCGTCGTGCGAAACGATATGCTCCGGATGATAGCGGGTATCAATAGCCGGCTTGTATATGTTCACCGTCAGGTTCGCTATCCTGGCCCTTTTCAGCCTCCTGATCAGCTCTTCTGTTTTTCCGGAGAACATTGATCCGCAGATCACTTCGATCCATCCGCGGGCGGTATTCCCATGCAGGGGTTCTATAAACATTTTGTTAGGATGAGGTATACATAACTTGTTTGTACCTTTACAGGGTTCTGACGCACAAAAGTACCATAGTCTATGGAAAGAGCTGAGGTTTTAATGTTGAAATTACAGGAGCAGTACCGGAGGAAAGACCCGGCTGCCCAGCTGTTGCTTACCCTTCAGTTGCTGCAACAGGAGTTTATGCAAATGAATGAATCGCAGCCCCAGCAAGTAAAGGAGCGTTCAAAAGTTTCCGTTGTCCTCCCTTTCCAGAGGCATGTAGCCTCCGATGAACCGCAGCTTCCCGGCGAGGAAAAGACCGTTGAGGTGCTGCATATCGATGAGGAGGAGGTGGAACGGGAACTGGAACAGATGAAACAGGCTGCTGATTTGAAGAATGAGATCAGCATGAAGATCCGCCCGTTGTTCCAGGATCAGTATGACCCGATAGAAGATGTGCCTACACTGGCCTCCCACATTCCTCCACCGGTTCAGGTGCAACAAACACCACCACCGCCGCCACCCCAGCCCGAACAGGTTCCTTACCAGGCGCCCCCGGTACATCACGCGCAGTTTCAGCCCGCACCATCCGCACCGGCACCAACGGCTGAAACAGTATCCAGGGAGCTGAACGAAAAATTGAAGGAAACCACCCGCGAAGTGGCCCATAAACTGCAGGATACCCCCATCAAAGATTTGCGTAAAGCCATCGGGATAAATGACAGGTACCTGTACATCAATGAATTGTTCAATGGCGATGAAGCCATGTTTGAACGTTCCGTTAAGACGCTGAACCAATTCTCTATTCTGCCCGAAGCTGAGTTCTGGATGCAAAGGGAACTAAGGATCAAATTGGCATGGAAGGAGGACAATGCCCTGGTGCGCCAGTTCGTTCAACTGGTGAGGAGACGATTCTCCTGAATATGGGCCAGGATCTTTTTTGTGGCGCCTGATTTTTCCTGCACATAGGCCCTTGCCTTTTCACCCGCTTGTTTTCTGTGCTGATCGTCCTGCAGCAGGTTCGTGACCGTTTTTTCAAGTTCAATCGCCGAAGAGACGGTGAAAGCTGCGCCAGCCTCCAGCAGATCGGTGGCCTCCCTGAATTTTTCATGTTCAGGGCCGAAGATCACTGGCTTCCCGTGGACCGCGGCCTCCAAAATATTATGAATGCCACCGCCAAAGCCTCCGCCAACATAGCATACATCCGCATAGTGGTAGAGGCGGGACAGTAAACCAATATTATCGATGATCAGCACATGCGCATCTCCGTTAGTTCCTTTTTCAAGCAATTGGGAATAGCGGATGGTCTTCCTGAAAAGTTTTTCAATGCTGCGCAAATGCCCTTCGTACACTTCGTGGGGCGCGATGATGAAGACAGTGCCGGGGCTGGTATTGGCATATTGGTGCCACACCTTTTCGTCTTCCTCCCAGGTACTTCCGGCAACAACCACGCGTGAATGCCCGCAGAAATTCGCCACGGGTTCAACTGGTACGAATGTATCGCGCACCGCGGTCACCCTGTCGAACCGGGTATCGCCACTGATCATGAAATTGTTCACGCCTACTTTTTCAAGGAGGGTTACGCTGGCATCATCCTGCACAAAGAACATGCTGATCTGTTGGAGTACTTTTCTCCATCTTCCTCCGTACCAACTGAAGAATACCTGGTTAGGACGGAAAATAGCGGATACCATGAGTACTGGTATCTTCCTCCTTGCCATCTCTTCCAGGTAATTCAACCAGTATTCATATTTGATGAAGATGGCCAGGTCTGGCTGAACGAGGTCCAGAAAGTCGTGTGCATTCGCTGCTGTATCAGCAGGCAGGTAAACCACAACATCGGCCTGCTGGTAATTTTTCCTGATCTCAAATCCGGAAGGTGAGAAAAAACTGAGGACAATAAAATATTCCGGGTAACAGCGGCGGATCTCCTCTAAAACCGGCCTTCCCTGCTCAAATTCACCCAGGGATGCACAATGTATCCAGACCCGCTTTCTGTCCCGGGCAGGCGACAGTGCCTGTTGATAACGGTCCCGCCAATTCCTGCGACCATCGACCCATAGCCTTGCCTTGGGATTCCACAGGGAAGCCAGTCTGATAGCGGCTGCGTAGAACGATATGGACAGGTTATATACCAGTGGTTTTGAATTGATTCTAGTACAAATCTAATATCCCGGCGCGGTTTTATTTTATTACCTTTGTGCGCGTTAAAAAAAACCACGAATGGGGCCAATTCAAATGGTTGATCTTAAGTCACAGTACCACCAGATCAAAGATCAGGTGGACAAAGCTGTGATTGACGTGCTGGAGAGCTCGGCTTTTATAAACGGTAAGCCGGTGCATGAGTTTGCAAATTCCTTGTCATCCTACCTGGGGGTTAAACACGTGATCCCCTGCGCAAATGGAACCGATGCACTCCAGATCGCCATGATGGCGCTGGGTCTCCAGCCGGGGGACGAAGTGATCACCCCATCATTTACCTATATCGCTACTACCGAGGTGGTTGCGTTGTTGAAGCTGACCCCCGTTTTTGCAGAAGTGGATCCCGTAACCTTTTGTATTGATCCGGCATCCATTCGTAAGCTGATCACGCCGAAAACAAAGGCGATCGTACCGGTTCACCTGTATGGACAGGCCGCGGATATGGCAGAGATCATGAAGATTGCGGAGGAATTCAACCTGTTCGTGATCGAGGATAATGCACAGGCGATCG
>JBBAJN010000027.1:0-19113 GCA_040404045.1 Chitinophagaceae bacterium | reverse complement strand
CGGCGCTGAATATACATTCCCCGACGGAAGCCGGAAGAAAACAGGGGCAATCGGGCATATTGGCGCCACATCTTTTTTCCCTTCCAAGAACCTGGGCTGCTACGGTGATGGCGGTGCCATCTTCACCAACGATGACGCGCTGGCGGAGATCATGCGAAAAGTGGCCAATCATGGCCAGTCTGTCAGGTATTACCACGATATAGTGGGATGTAATTCAAGGCTTGATACAATCCAGGCCGCTATCCTGAATATCAAACTTCCTTTATTGGACAGCTATATTGCGGCCCGCCGGAAAGCGGCGGATCATTATAACCGGGCATTTTCCGGTCAACCCAGGATCATCACTCCGGCAACGGCCCCCTATAGCAGTCATATGTTCCACCAGTATACCCTGGTACTTGAAGGGGTGGACCGGAACGCCATGAATGAATACCTGGCTGAGCATAAAATCCCGTCCATGATCTATTACCCCGTGCCTGCCCATAAGCAGAAAATGTTCCTGGGATTGTCAAGCGGGCGTGAGGAACTGCCCGTAACTGATTGGCTTACAGCGCGAGTGATCTCCCTGCCGATGCACACGGAACTGGATGAGGAGCAGCTGGAATATATTTCGGGCCATGTTTTAAATTTTATCGAGAATCTTACGTTACAAGTCACTTAGAATACTAAACCCCTCTTGAAAAAATGAAAATTGCTGTAGTTGGTACTGGATATGTTGGCCTGGTGACCGGTACCTGTTTTGCCGAAACCGGTAATAATGTTGTTTGCGTGGATATTGACCAGCGCAAGGTAGACAAGCTTTGTAACGGCGAGATTACGATCTATGAGCCCGGTCTGGAGAAGCTGTTTATCCGCAACCTGAAAGAAGAACGCCTTCATTTTACCACGGATCTCGAAAAAGGTATTGAAGGCGCCGAGATCATTTTTCTGGCACTTCCCACGCCACCGGGAGAAGACGGGTCCGCGGACCTGAAATATATCCTTGGCGTAGCCGATCATCTTGGTAAGATCCTGAAAGACTATAAGGTGATCGTGGATAAAAGCACGGTGCCCGTTGGTACGGCTGAAAAGGTCAGGGATGCAGTGGCCAAAAACTTCAAGGGTGAATTTGATGTAGTGTCAAACCCCGAATTTTTGCGCGAAGGCGTGGCTGTGGAAGATTTTATGAAGCCTGACAGGGTGGTGATCGGTACCAGCTCAGACAGGGCCAGGAAAGTGATGAATGACCTTTATTCTCCTTTCGTTCGTTCCGGTAATCCGGTGATCTTTATGGATGAACGTTCTGCGGAGCTCACCAAATATGCAGCCAATTCATTCCTCGCTACCAAGATATCTTTCATGAATGAGATCGCCCAGCTTTGCGAACGCCTGGGTGCCGATGTGGATATGGTTCGTAAGGGTATTGGTTCAGATGAACGCATAGGCAAGCGATTCCTGTTCCCAGGCATCGGTTATGGCGGTAGTTGTTTCCCGAAGGACGTGCAGGCCCTGGTGAAAAGTGCAAGCGATGTGAAGTATGATTTCCAGATCCTGAACGCAGTCATGGATGTAAATGAACGCCAGAAAAAACACCTGTTGCCAAAGATCCGCAGCTTTTTCAATAATGATCTTAAAGGCAAACATTTCGCGCTTTGGGGACTGGCCTTCAAACCCAATACCGACGATATCCGGGAAGCTCCGGCACTCTATATCATTGAAGAGTTGCTGAATGCAGGCGCTACCGTCTGTGCATTTGATCCGGAGGCCATGAATAATGTGCGGGGCGTGATCGGTGATAAGATCAGTTATGCAGAAAACCAGTATGAAGCGATCGAGGGTGCCGATGGACTGATCATCGCAACAGAGTGGAACGAGTTCCGGACGCCTGATTTTATCAAGATGGTGAAAAGTCTGAGACACAAGGTCATTTTTGACGGCCGCAATCTTTTTGACGTGGCCGCCGTGAAAGAACTTGGGTTTCATTATGAAAGCATTGGAAGGGGTAACTCAATAAATAAATAATCAGATGGGTAAGAAACGCGTACTGATCACAGGTGCCGCAGGCTTTCTGGGGTCTCATTTATGTGACAGGTTCATCAAGGAAGGGTATAAAGTGGTTGGCATGGATAACCTGGTAACGGGTGACCTGAGGAATATAGAACACCTTTTCAAACTGGAAGATTTTGAGTTTTATCACCACGACGTATCGAAGTTTATTTTTGTACCAGGTGAACTCGATTATATCCTCCATTTCGCTTCACCTGCAAGCCCTATAGACTATCTTAAGATCCCGATACAAACACTAAAGGTCGGTGCAATGGGTACGCACAACTGCCTTGGCCTTGCAAAAGCAAAAGGCGCAAGGATGCTTGTGGCATCCACTTCTGAAGTGTATGGGGATCCGATGGTGCATCCGCAGACAGAGGAATACTGGGGCAACGTTAATCCCGTTGGGCCACGCGGAGTGTACGACGAAGCCAAAAGATTCATGGAATCCATTACCATGGCCTATCATACATTCCATGGCGTTGAAACCAGGATCATAAGGATTTTCAATACCTACGGTCCTCGTATGCGACTCAATGATGGCCGCGCGCTGCCGGCTTTTATCGGCCAGGCTTTAAGGGGGGAGGACCTCACGGTTTTCGGCGATGGTTCCCAGACCCGTTCTTTCTGTTATGTGGACGATCTGGTTGAAGGTATCTACCGCTTGCTCATGAGCGACTATGCCCTTCCTGTCAATATTGGAAACCCCGTTGAGATCTCACTAAAGGACTTTGCCGAAGAGATCATTAAGTTGACTGGCACCAGCCAAAAGATCGTTTACAGGCCACTACCGGTGGATGATCCCAAGCAAAGGAGGCCCGATATTACGAAAGCAAAGGAAATTTTGGGATGGTCGCCTAAGGTAGACAGGGCGCAGGGTCTCGCCATTACTTACGAATACTTCAAATCGCTGCCGAAAGAAGAATTATACAAGCAGCCCAAAGAATTTAAAAGTCAGAAATAATGTTGATTTATCAGGATCTGCTGGATAAGAAAGAAAAGCTCGCCGTGATCGGCCTTGGTTACGTTGGTCTTCCCATTGCGCTCGAACTCGCAAAACGCGTTTCAGTCATTGGATTTGATATCAATGAAAAGCGGGTGGAGATGATGAGAAAACACATCGACCCAAGTAAAGAAGTGCCCCAGGAAGATTTCGTGGGAAAGGAGATTGAATTTACGAGTGACATCAACGAGCTGAGAAAAGCAAAATTCTACATCGTGGCTGTGCCCACGCCAGTAGATAAGTTCAATACACCGGACCTTAAACCTGTATTGGGTGCTTCCGAAACCATTGGTCATGTGATCAAGAAAGGGGATTATGTGGTTTTTGAATCAACCGTTTACCCCGGCTGTACTGAAGAGGATTGCCTGCCGGTAATTGAGCGGCTCTCGGGTTTGAAAGTTGGGAACGACTTCAAAATCGGATATTCTCCAGAGCGGATCAATCCGGGCGACAAAAAAAATACCCTGAGATCGGTCATCAAGATCGTTTCCGGTTGTGATGCGGAATCCCTTGATGAGATCGCAAAAGTATATGAACTGGTGGTAGACGCCGGCGTCCATCGCGCTACCTCCATAAAAGTTGCGGAAGCGGCCAAGATCGTTGAAAATACACAGCGGGACCTGAACATCGCGCTGATGAATGAGCTCTCCATGATCTTTGATCGGATGAATATCAACACCTACGATGTGTTGGAAGCTGCCGGCACCAAGTGGAACTTCCTGAAGTTTTCCCCGGGGTTGGTTGGCGGACATTGCATTGGCGTCGATCCTTATTATCTTACCCATAAGGCGGCGGCCCTGGGTTATGAAGCAAAGGTCATTTCGGCTTCACGCTTCATCAATGATAACATGGCAAAGAACGTTGCCCGGAAAGTGATCATGTATGTGTTCCGAAATGCTCCGGATGTAAACAATGCAAGGGTTCTGGTAAAAGGGGTGACTTTTAAGGAGAATGTGAGCGACATCAGGAATTCAAAGATCGTAGATACAGTAAGAGAGATCCAGGCATTCAATATACAGGTTGATGTGGAAGATCCCTATGCAGAGTTGGATGAAGTAGAGCATGAATATGGTGTGCACATTACCCGGCAGGAAAGGACAGATTATGACGCGGTCATCGTGGCGATCCCTCATGACAAATACAAGGATCTGGACGAGGATTATTTCTGTTCGATCACTAAACCCACCGGTATCGTGCTCGATCTTAAGGGTAAATACAAGGGCATTACGAAAAGGGCTTATTGGAGCCTATAAATATGAAAAAGAAAATTCTCGTAACCGGAGGGTCCGGTTTCATTGGTTCACACCTTGTCAGGTTGCTGGTTGAACGCTATCCTGAGTACTCCATTGTGAATCTTGACCTGCTCACCTATGCAGGAAATCCCGAGAACCTGAAAGACATAGATACATTACCCAACTACAGTTTTGTACAGGGCGATATTGCAGACGAACCATTTATCGATGACCTGTTTGCGCGGGAAGGTTTTGATGCAGTGATCCACCTCGCTGCAGAGAGTCATGTGGACAGGTCCATCATGGACCCCCTCGCTTTTGTGAAGACCAATGTAGTGGGTACTGCCGTTTTATTGAATGCGGCCCGGAAGATTTGGACGGATAAAGCAGGTAAACTTTTTTACCATGTATCAACTGATGAGGTTTATGGCTCGCTGGGGGAAACAGGATTCTTTACAGAAGAAACGCCCTACGATCCCCGTTCACCGTATTCTGCGTCAAAGGCCGGTTCCGATCATCTGGTTATGGCTTATCACCATACATATGGTCTTCCCGTAGTGATCTCCAATTGCTCCAACAATTATGGCTCACACCAGTTCCCGGAAAAACTCATTCCGCTGATGATCAACAACATCAAACAGGGTAAACCACTCCCTGTTTATGGCAAGGGCGAGAATGTGCGCGACTGGCTTTGGGTGAATGATCACGCTACGGCCATCGACACCATTTTCCACAATGGTAAACTCGGTGAGACGTATAACGTGGGCGGGTTCAATGAATGGAAGAATATTGACCTCATTCACCTGCTCTGCGGCATTATGGACAGGAAGCTTGGCCGGGCACCCGGAGAATCAGCTAAACTGATCACCTATGTGAAAGACAGGCAGGGACATGATCTGCGTTATGCCATCGATGCAACTAAACTCAACCGTGAACTCGGATGGAAGCCGTCCCTGCAGTTTGAGGAAGGACTCGAAAAAACCGTGGACTGGTATCTCGGGAACGAGGACTGGATCGAGCACGTGGTTTCAGGATCCTACCAGCAATATTACCAGCAACAATACAATAAACGATAAACGTCCCATATGCCTTTTCACGCTACTGAGTTTCCCGGACTTTTCCTGTTTGAACCCAAAGTGTTTGAAGATAACCGGGGCTATTTTTTTGAAAGTTATAATGAGAAGGATTTCAGCTATGCGAATTTGTCTTACGACTGGGTTCAGGACAACCAGTCCAAATCCAGTTACGGTGTAGTCCGGGGACTGCATTTCCAGCATGATCCCTTCGCCCAGGCAAAACTGGTTCGCGTATTGAGCGGCAGAATATGGGATGTTGCCGTTGACATCCGAAAGGGCTCGCCTACCTATGGTAAAGTGTTCAGTGTGGAACTGTCCTCCGACAATAAATTACAGGCCCTCATCCCCAAAGGGTTTGCCCATGGGTTTTCTGTACTGTCAGACACGGTAGAGGTGTTGTACAAATGCGACAACTATTACCATAAAGACAGCGAGGGCAGTATCATCTGGAACGACCCTGAATTGGCGATCGACTGGAAGATCCCGGCAGATAAAGCCATCATCTCAGAGAAAGATCTTGCCCATCCCACCTTCAGGGATTCAAAGCATAATTTTCAGTTCCTTTGAGTAAGATGCACATTATCATAACAGGGGCTAACGGACAGGTGGGAAAAGAGTTGCGTGACCTTGCCCGGAGTGCACATGGTGTTGATTTTACTTTTCTTTCGAAGGAAGATTTACCCATAGAGAATTTTGAACTGGTGCGAACGCTGTTCAGCATCAGGAAGCCAGATGTACTGATCAATTGCGCTGCCTATACCGCTGTTGATCATGCTGAACAGGCAAAAGACCTCGCTTTTCTCATTAACGGGGAAGCAGTGGGTGTTCTGGCTGCTGTATGTCATGAGCTTCGGTGCAGGTTCATCCATATTTCCACGGATTATGTATTCGATGGGGCGGCCATGGTACCCTACCGCGAAACAGATTTCACCAGTCCGATAAACACCTATGGCGCCTCTAAACTGGAGGGTGAAGAACAGGCTTTCAGGGTGAATCCTGACGCCATTGTAGTCCGTACTTCCTGGGTCTATTCTTCTTATGGCAAGAACTTCGTGAGAACGATGATCCGGCTGATGAACGACAAAAAAGAGATCAGTGTTGTGGACGACCAGGTAGGGTCCCCAACCTATGCTGCTGACCTCGCAGTGGCCTTGTATACGATTGCCATGGCTGAGCAAGCTCCCGGGGGGATCTATCATTTCGCCAACAAAGGGGTCATCAGCTGGTATCAGTTTGCCCTGGCTATCGCCGGGTTGACCAAGACCGATTGCATCGTACACCCCATTCCCAGCAGCGCCTATCCAACACCCGCCAAAAGACCTGCCTACAGTGTGATGGATACATCCCGGATCACAGAAACCTTTGGGATCCAAACCCGCCCCTGGCAAGAAAGTCTGGCAGACTGCCTGAAAAAGATTTCCACACAGGAATAGTCCCCGAGCCCACATCATTGCTGCATTTCTTATTTGAATGATGACTAATTGATAAGGAAATGAAGGCGAAATGACCGTTTTATTGTTAAGTCTACTATATTTGTAGACTAATGGATTTATCCTCAGACATACTGCAGCGGTTTGACCGCCGTGATTTTCAGCATAACTTGCTGGAACTGGGGGAGTTATACGCCGGTGGGATCGTGTTTTCCACCTCTTTCGGACTGGAAGACCAGGCGATCACCCACCTGCTCTCAGAGTCCACCGTGCCCGTTTCGATCTTTACCCTGGATACCGGCCGATTGTTCCCCGAAACATACAGTACATGGAGTGCCACTCTGGAGCGCTACAAGTTCAGCATTGAGGCTTTTTATCCCGACGAGCCGAAAATACGTCAATGGGTAACCGAAAATGGACCCAATGCCTTTTATGCTTCCCCGGAAGCCAGGAAAGCCTGCTGCCAGATCCGGAAGGTGGAGCCCCTTAAAAGGGCATTGAAAGGAAAGAAGATCTGGATCACCGGTATTCGCGCAGCGCAGAGTCCTGACCGCAAGGGTATGCCCATCCTCGAGTATGATGAGGCCAATGACCTCGTCAAATACCATCCGCTGTTGCATTGGTCGGATCAGGATGTGAAGGACTTTATTGCCCTTCATCATGTTCCTTATAATCCCCTGCACGATCGTGGTTTTGTGAGTATCGGATGCGCTCCTTGTACACGCGCGATCAAGCCGGGCGAGGATTTCAGGTCCGGCAGGTGGTGGTGGGAGGATAACAGCAGGAAAGAGTGCGGATTGCATGTGAAGGGAGCATAAAATTTTTTTGAGTATAAACCTATCATTTTAGTAGACTAATGGAGATCAAAAAACACAGATTGGATTACCTCGACCAGCTTGAAGCGGAGAGTATTTTTATTTTCCGTGAAGTGGCGGCTCAGTTTGAACGTCCGGCATTGCTGTTCAGCGGCGGGAAAGATTCGATCACGATGGTCAGGCTTGCCCAGAAAGCATTTGCCCCGGGCCCTTTGCCTTTCCCACTCGTGCACATTGATACCGGCCATAATTTTCCCGAGGCTTTGGAATATCGTGATGCGCTGGCAAAGGAAGTGGGCGCTACGCTGATCGTTAGAAAAGTGGAGGATACCATCAGGCAGAAGCAATTGACCGAGCCGAAAGGAAAGTTTGCCAGCAGAAACTGGCTGCAGACTTACACGCTGCTGGATACCATCGAAGAGTTTGGTTTCGACGCCTGTATCGGCGGAGCAAGACGTGACGAGGAAAAGGCGAGGGCCAAGGAAAGAATATTCTCTGTGCGTGATGAATTCGGACAGTGGAACCCTAAACTGCAACGTCCGGAGCTTTGGAGTATTTACAATGGTCGTATCGCCAAAGGAGAGAATGTACGGGTATTCCCTATCAGCAACTGGACCGAACTGGACGTGTGGCGCTACATCCAGAAAGAAAATATTTCCCTCCCTTCGATCTACTTCTCGCACCTCCGCGAAGTCATTGAACATGAGGGCCAGCTTGTTGCGGTCTCGCCTTTCATCCGCATCGATGAAGGCGATAAGATCGATACCCGGAATGTCCGTTATCGTACGGTAGGGGATATGACTTGTACCGCCGCCGTAGAATCCGTTGCTGCCACACTGGAAGAAGTGATCAATGAGATCATCCTCACGAGGATCAGCGAACGGGGTGAAACCCGCATCGATGACCGGGTTACCGAAGCCGCTATGGAAGACAGGAAAAAAAATGGTTATTTCTAAAAAAAAGCATCAATGGATCTATTGAGATTTATCACAGCAGGAAGTGTGGACGACGGAAAAAGTACCCTGATCGGAAGATTGTTGTACGATAGCAAGAATATCCTTTCAGACCAGCTGGAGCAGCTGGCCAAACAATCGGTGAATAAGAACGCAGGTGAGATAGACCTCGCCTTGCTCACAGATGGCCTGCGCGCTGAAAGGGAACAGGGTATCACCATCGATGTTGCCTACCGGTACTTTTCCACCCCCAAAAGAAAGTTCATCATAGCCGATGCACCTGGCCATGTTCAGTACACCCGCAATATGATCACCGGTGCAAGTAATGCAGAACTGATCATCATATTGATCGATGCCCGTCAGGGTGTAGTTGAGCAGACGCGCCGGCATTCTATCATCGCGTCGCTGCTGAAGATCCCGCACGTAGTTGTGGCCATTAATAAGATGGACCTGGTGGGTTACTCACAGGATGTATTCAACAATATCGTGATCGATTACCAGGAAGTGGCCAAACAGCTTGGACTCGGCTCCGTAGACTTCTTCCCCATCAGCGCGCTTGAAGGCGATAATATTGTAGACAGGTCTTTACAAACACCCTGGTACGAAGGCCCGGCCCTGCTTGAGTTTTTGGAAGATGTTGAACTGGATACCCATGAGGACCTGGTGAACCCCAGGTTCCAGGTGCAATATGTGATCAGGCCGCAATCCCCTGATCTGCACGACTACCGGGGCTATGCCGGTCGTATTCAAAGCGGTATTTATAAGAAAGGCGATGAAGTGGTGGTGCTGCCTGCAGGCATATCCACGCAGATATCAAAACTGGAGATAGCCGGTCAGGAAGCAGAAGAAGCTTTTGCGCCGCAGAGTGTAGTGATCCACCTCGCTGATGATATAGATATCAGCAGGGGAGATACCATTGTCAGAAAAGATAATGTGCCCGCAATAAGCAATTCTTTCGATGTGCTGCTCTGCTGGCTGGATGATAAACCGATGGTGAAAGGAAACAAGTATTACCTGCAACACCGGTCAAGGACGGTACGTGCAGTAGTGAAAGAGATCTACTATAAACTTGATGTGAACACGCTGCAGCAGCAGGATGCTACCGATACCGTTAAGCTTAACGAAGTGGTCCGTGTATCGTTGAAAACGGCAAGCCCTATCGTAGCCGATCCCTTTGATCAGCTCCCCTCAAATGCAGGTGCCATCCTCATCGATGAAACCAGCAACAGTACAGTAGCCGCCGTGTTAATTCAAAACATCAATGCCTGATATGACGAATAAACTGAAGGGGAGGGTGATCCTCGCAGCCGCAGGTCCTGGCGATCCGGATCTGGTCACCATCAAAACTGCACAGTATCTCGGGAAGGCAGATGTGATCCTCACAGACCGTCTCGTGTCAAAAGACATCCTCACCCGCTATGCCAATCCGCTTGCAAAGATCGTTGAGGTGGGTAAACAATCCCGCAGGGAAAGCTCCACGCCGCAGTCGGTGATCTCAACCCTGTTACTCGAGTATGCGGTAAAGGATAACCTCGTGGTCAGGCTTAAAGGCGGGGATGTGTCCATTTATTCCAATATCCTCGATGAGCTTGAAACCCTATATGCCTACCAGATCCCGTTTGAGATCATTCCCGGTGTCACCGCTGCACTAGGCGCATCTGCTTATGCCGGTATCCCACTCACGGCGCGCGGTTATTCTACTGGTGTGCGCTTGCTCACATACTACCAGGATCATGTGATCTCTGATAAGGAATGGTACGATCTGGCCCATTCTGCGGACACCCTGGTGTTTTACATGTCTTCCCGCGCTCTGTCCGCACTGGCCACCAGGTTGCTGGATTCAGGTATGCAGGCCGACAAGCCGGTAGCTGTTATTGAACAGGCCACAACACCCAGCCAGCGGGTGTTTATCAAAGACATTGGCCTGTGCAGTAAAGAAGATAATGCAAGCTATGTTTCGCCAACCCTGATCATTATCGGGGATGTTGTAAAACTGCACTCGAAGTTCGCATGGTACAACCCATCTGAAGCCGGAACAGAATATTTTGAATCACTTCCGGAAAAAGTTTTTTCCTCAACCGTACAACGCGCGGATCATGATTCCTGAAATCAAGTTGAACATATTACAAGAACTCATCAACACCTCCAGTAAAGAAGAGATCATCTGGATCAATGGGTACCTCAATGGCCTTGTATCCGGCCATGGTGGCCAGGTTACAGCAGGTGGCCATGGCGGTGCCGTTAATGCACAGCCTGTTAAAAAGATCAGCATCCTTTATGGTACCGAAACGGGGAATTCAAAAAAACTCGCCCTGCAATTCACTGGCTTGGCCAAACAACAGTCCCTTAATGCCAGGTGTACAGCGATTGAGCAATACCGGCATGAGGATCTCTCCAAAGAGAACTACCTGTTCATTGTGATAAGCACGCAGGGCGAAGGCGAACCTCCCGAAACAGCAAAAAAGTTTTACGACTTTCTACATCAAACGGAAACCCGGCTCGAGGATGTTAAGTACAGCATCCTCGCGTTGGGGGATTCTTCATATCCACTATTCTGCACAACAGGAGAGGCCATTGACCAGCAGTTACAAAGGCTGGGTGCCACCAGGGTATTGCCACTGCAGAGGTGCGATGTGGATTATGAGCAGCCTGCTGATGACTGGTTCAAGGGTGTTATCGGACTCTTCGCTTCGGCGCCGGGATCTGCAAAAGCAGTTGGTACATCTGCCGCAGCACAACCTGGTGAAGCTAAAAAACATGCCAAGAAGAATATTGAGGGTATCATCACCAGGTCCATTAACCTGAACGATAAGGATTCTACCCGCAGGACCTGGCATATCGAGATCCGTGCCAACGAAGACCTTGATTACGAAGCGGGAGATTCCATTGCCATCGTTCCTTCGAACCGGCATGAGGTGGTTGAACGAATTATTGAACTGGGGAAGGCCGATCCTGAAGAACATGTCACCCTGGCAAAATCTGCAGGCACCGTACGGGAACTGCTGACAGGCAAACTGAACATCTGTTACTTACTCGGGTCTGCTGTTAAAAAATATGCGGCATTAAGCGGCCATGAGATCCCGGATATCAGGATGGACCTGGTAGACCTGCTCAGGATATATCCGCTGAAAGAAGGAACTCCGTTCGCCGAAGTGTTGAATATCCTGCATCCGATCGCGCCCAGGTTATATTCGGTTTCCTCATCGCCTAAACTGGAACCAAGGGAAGTACATATCACCGTTAGCCTCAATGCATTCTTGAAGCAGGATGAACAACATTACGGCCTTTGCAGCAGTTTCCTCGGCGATCTGGCCGTAAACACGGCTATTACCTTTTATGTACACAGGAACCGTTCCTTCAAACTTCCCGAGCCTTCGAAGGACATCATCATGGTTGGCCCGGGTACCGGCATAGCTCCATTCCGCGGGTTCCTGCAGGACCGTGATGCGGATGCTGCATCCGGCAGGAACTGGTTGTTTTTTGGCGAGCGGAACTTTACATCAGACTTCTTTTATCAAACGGAAATTCAACAGTTCCATGAAACAGGTGTGCTGCAAAAAGTGAATGTTGCTTTCTCCCGGGATACCGATAAAAAAGTCTATGTGCAACACAGGATGAAAGAACATGGGAAGGACCTGTACAACTGGTTGGAGAATGGTGCCGTGTTCTATGTAGCTGGATCGAAAGTTCCCATGAGCCACGAGGTAGAAGAAACCCTGCTGGAGATCATGTCAGAGCAAGGTGGCAAAACGGAATCAGCTGCCAAAGAATACCTGGAGCAAATGAAGAAAGAAGGTCGTTATCAAAAAGATGTTTATTAGATCATGGCAGACAAAAAATATACACCAGTAGAGCGCATCAAACTGGCCAGTGATGGCCTGAGGGGAAGCCTTGCTGCAAGTTTGAAGGATGAGTTGACCGGGGCCATCAGGGAAGATGACCAGACACTGATCAAGTTTCATGGTATGTACCAGCAGGATGACCGGGACCGTCGTGAAGAACGCTCAGAGAAAAGGCTGGAATGGCTTTATTCATTCATGATCAGGTTACGGCTTCCCGGCGGCTTCATGACAGGTGAACAGTGGCTGGGTTTGCATCACATCGCCGGTGAACACGCCACGGAGGTGATAAAGATCACTACCCGGCAGACGATACAGTTGCACGGCATTCTGAAATCTCATATCAAACCTACCCTCCGTTCGTTCGACACGCTGAAGCTGGATTCTATAGCAGCCTGCGGTGATGTGAACCGCAATGTGACTTGCAGTTCACATCCGATGGAATCGCCGATCCACCAGCAGGTATTTGAGTATGCTGATAAGATCAGCCTGATGGCATTGCCCAAAACAAGGTCGTACTTCGAGATCTGGCTGGACCATGAACCGTTGTTGAGCAAAGAAGAGGAGATCGATCCTTTGTACCAGGACCGTTACCTGCCGCGTAAATTCAAAATTGCTATTGCTATTCCTCCAAATAACGATGTGGACGCGTTTTCCAATGATATTGCCCTGATTGCTATCATTGAGAATAATGAATTGAAAGGATTCAACATTGCCGCCGGCGGCGGTTTGGGAACTACCCACGGGAATTCCTCAACCTATCCCCGGCTTGCCACGGTTCTTGGTTTTTGCGATACCGAGGAGAAAGTGATGAAGGCGGTCTATGAGATCATCACGATCCAGCGTGATCATGGCGACAGGACAGACAGGAAGCGGGCACGGTTGAAGTATACCATAGACAGGCTCGGGGTGGATAACTTTAAGGAGGAGCTGGAAAGGCGGTGTGGGTTCCAACTGGAAGAGGCACGTCCCTATGCATTCACCAAAAGGGTGGATCATTTCGGATGGCATGCCGGTCCGGGCGGGAAATGGCACTACACGGCTTTCGTTGAAACGGGCAGGGTGACTGACGATAAAAGGGCATCATTCAAAACTGCTTTTTATGAAATTGCTGCCACCGGGAAAGCCAGCTTCCGGTTCACGGCTAATCAGAACATTATTGTTTCCGATGTGGATGAAGCAGACAAAGCGCTAATCCATACCATCCTGGAACGATATGGAGTGGTTGCAGTAACGGAAAGTAGCGGTGAGATGCGAAAGAATGCGATCGCCTGCGTAGCATTCAACACCTGCCCACTGGCATTGGCAGAAGCGCAGCGATACCTTCCCACGCTGATCACCCGTCTTGAACCTATCCTGGAAAAACATGGCGTGATCAATGATGCGATCAGCATCCGGATGACAGGCTGTCCGAACGGCTGCGGCCGTCCGACCTTGTCAGAGATCGGCCTGATCGGAACGGGTTATGGCAAATACAATTTGCATTTAGGCGGCGATAGGAATGGACTGCGGCTTAACAGGAAATACAAGGAGAACCTGGAAGAGCCTGAGATCCTGTCTGAACTGGACGGTTTGATCGGCTCGTACAGCAGGGAGCAGCAATCGGGTGAAAGCTTTGGTGATTTTGTGATCAGGAAAAGCATCGTATGATGATTCAGCAGCCCCAAGCCATACATAAGAATCCGCTATATCCGGTTTTCCTGAAACTGGAGAACATGCACCTGCTCCTGATCGGCGCCGGTAATATCGGGATGGAGAAATTGCAGTCGTTACTTGCCAACAGTCCTTCTACACGCATCACCATCGTCTCCATTATGGTGTCTGAACAGGTGGCTGCTTTTGTTTCGGGCTACGAGAACATCGTGATCCATCAGAAGGCATTTGAGGAATCAGATCTTGATGGGAAAGATATCGTCATTGCGGCTACTGGTGACCGTGAAGTAAGTGAGGTTGTCCGCGAACTCTGCACGGAGCGCCGGATCCTGGTCAATGTGGCTGATACGCCTGATCTCTGCGATTTTTACCTGGGCAGTATTGTACAAAAAGGGAATTTGAAGATCGCGATCTCCACCAATGGTAAGTCGCCCACGGCAGCGAAGAGGATCAAGGAGATGCTTAATATGTCACTGCCCCCGGAGATCGACGATACGCTGGAGAATCTTCATGCCATCAGGAAGCAGTTGAATGGTGATTTTTCTGAGAAGGTCCGGAAGATGAATGAGATCACGAAGGTGATGGTTGAGAAATCGATAGCACCGCGAGATGATAAATGGAGGAAGCTCGCCACCAGGTCCCTGCTTGTTTTCGGGGTGATGTTGCTGGGGCATTTTATATTTTCCTATATACCGCTTTCGGATCTGGCCAGGGGCACTGCGGATTTTTATAAGGAGCTTGATCCATCCTTTCACTGGATGGTGCTGGCAGGGTTCCTGGCGCAGCTGGTGGATGGCGCGCTGGGAATGGGTTATGGCGTGACCAGTGCAACCATACTTTTATCCGCTGGTGTGAACCCCGCTGCCATCAGCGGAAGCATTCATACAGCTGAAATGTTCGCGAGCGGGGCATCGGGATACAGTCACTATAAGTTCGGGAATGTAAATAAGAAAATGTTCAGGGCACTGCTGGTGCCGGGGGTTTTGGGCGCAGTGGCCGGTGCCGTGTTGCTTGTTAAGTTAGGGGATACCCATGCGGATTATCTCAGGCCCATCATGGCTGTTTATACCATGTTCCTGGGTATACGGATTTTTATCAATGCCTTTCGCAAGGCAAGGCCCCAGAAGAAGTTCAGGCATTATGGATGGCTTGCGGGCGCGGGCGGATTCCTGGACTCGTTCGGTGGCGGGGGCTGGGGACCCATTGTAACCACTACGCTGATCACCAAAGGCCGCACGCCAAAATATGTGATCGGTTCGGTGAGCCTGACCGAGTTTTTTGTCACCCTGGCCAGTGCTTTCACATTTTTTACCCTGTTGGGAGTAAGTCATTGGCAGACCATTGCGGCACTGATTATCGGTGGTTTTATTGCTGCACCCTTTGCTGCCCGCCTGGCTGGGCGCCTGCCTAAGAAAACTTCCTTTATTCTTTTGGGTGTGCTGGTAATGATCTGGAGCTTGCGCATCCTGGTGAAAATCATTTAGTGGGTTCAGGTGTACTGATGGCAGCTGTTCACTGAGGATCGGCCTTGTAGAGAATCTCAGGTCACTCTATCCTGTTTAATTTATTTTTGAACGATTTATTGAGTTGGTAGATATGAGAAGATTTTTGATTTTCTGTGGCTGTTTCTTTTTGTTGGCGTCAGCGCACTCGCAGACCAAGACAACCCAGGAACTGGAGCAGGTTTGGCTGGGTTATTTCAACCAGACCCGGCTGAACGATAAATGGGGTTTGTGGTTGGATGTTCAGCTCAGGACCAAGGATGATTTTACGGACAGCTTATCGCAGTTTCTGTTTCGCCCCGGCCTCACCTATTACATTGACAACAACACCAAGCTATCCCTTGGCTATGCGTTTATCAATCATTTTCCCGCGGATGACCATCCGGATATCTCCGCTCCTGAGCATCGACTTTGGCAACAGGTGCAGTGGCATACCAATTATTCCAGGATCAGGTTGATGCAGTGGTTCAGGCTGGAGGAACGTTTCCGGCGCAAGATCAGCAATGGTGAGCTTGGTGACGGGTATAACTTCAACTTCAGGATGCGGTATAACTTCATGATGCAAGTACCGATCGGAAAAAGGATGTACGAGAAAGGAGCCTGGTCGTGGGTGATCAACGATGAGGTCCATATCAATTTTGGAAAGCGTATCGTGTATAATTATTTTGATCAGAACCGGTTCTTTACCGGCTTTAACTATTTCCTGAGTAAAAAGGATAATATCCAGTTCGGCTATATGAATTTATTCCAACAGCTATCCGCGGGAGACAGATACAGGTCGATCCATACGGCGCGGGTATTCTTTTTCCATAACCTGGACCTGAGAAAAAAGGGCTGAACTAAATTGCGGATGGAATGAGGAAGTTGTTCATCATGGTGATTGGTTGTATAGCGGCATGTTCCGTCAGTGCACAACAAAAGGACGTTGATTATGACGAACAGTTGTGGTTTGGTTATTTCAATAACACGCGGTTTAATGAGCGTTGGGGCCTTTGGCTGGATGTGCAGTTCAGGACAAAAAATCATTTCGTCAGGGATCCATTCCAGTTCCTGGTAAGACCCGGGCTTACCTACTATATCAATGACCGGACACGCTTAACAGGTGGCTATGCATATTTTCTTCATTATCCGGCAGACAATCATCCGGAGATTGCCAGGCCTGAGCATAGGTTCTGGCAGCAGATCCAGTGGCAGACTGTTTATCGAAAGATATCCACCCAACAGGCGTTTCGATTTGAACAGCGCTTCAGACAGGAAGTGGAGGCGCCTGACAAATTGGGGTCCGGATATGATTTCAATTACCGGATGAGGGCCAATTTTCAAATACAGATTCCTCTTTCGGGCAAGCGGTTTGAGCAGGGTGACCTGAGCCTGGTAGTGGGCGATGAGATCATGGTGAATTTCGGGAAACAGATCGTCTATAATTATTTTGACCAGAACCGGTTTTTAACCGGCCTGCGTTACTATTATCAGGACCGTAACAGCATCCTTTTCGGGTACCAGCATATATTTGTTGGTTTATCCCAAAAGGCCCATTACCGGGTGCTGCATACCCTGCGGCTGACTTTGCTACACAACCTGGACCTTCGAAAGAACAAGGAGCAATGATCGACCGGCGACAGGAATTCAACCTAAATCAGTATTTTTGACCATGGCATTATTACAGGCAAAACTTACACGTCCTGATTATGGATTTACCATTACAGACGCTAAGGGGCATACCATGAAGATAGACATCCCTGCTGACCAGGGAGGACATGGTGATGGCCTTCGACCGATGCAGACCGTACTCGCAGCATTATGTGGATGCAGTGCCGTGGACGTGGTGAGCATCCTGAAAAAACAAAGGCAACCACTTTCAGATCTTGTGATCAAGGTGGACGGAGAACGCCAGAAAGGCGTTGAACCCGCCCTCTGGGAGAAAGTCCATTTGTTATTCCAGATCACCGGCGAAGTGGATCCCGCAAAGGCAGCCCGGGCTGTTCAACTGTCCATTGAAAAATATTGCTCCGTTGCGGAAACGCTGCGCAGGGCTGGTGCTGTCATTTCCTGGGAAGTGATGGTTAACGAAACTGTGGTTACCTGATATGGCACAACATAATGAGACAAAAGCAGTAAGGCTGCAAACACGGAAGACCGGGGAGAAAGAGCATTCTACGCCACTTTTTTTGACAAGCAGCTTTACCTATGATTCTGCGGAGGATATGGCGGCAGCATTTGCTGACGATTCGCTCGACGTAAATATTTACTCGAGGTTTTCAAACCCCACCACCGACGAATTCATTGCCAAGATCGCTGCTCTGGAAGGTGCTGAGGATGGCGTTGCTACTGCAACCGGAATGGCCGCTGTTTTTGGCACCTTCATGACGTTTTTGTCACAAGGAGACCATATTCTTTCATCATCTGCCGTTTTCGGATCTACACATACCATCATCACCAAATACCTTCCAAAATGGGGGATCGATTATTCCTATTTCGATATGAATGATCCTTCCACAGTAGAATCCCTGATCAAGCCGGAAACGAAGCTGTTGTATGTAGAAACGCCAAGTAACCCGGGACTTGATATTATTGACCTTGAGTTTCTTTCCGGCATCTGTAAGAAGCACAATGTTTTACTGGTGGTTGATAATTGCTTTGCCACCCCTGCAGTACAACAGCCAATTAAGTTTGGGGCTGATCTGGTCATTCATTCTGCTACAAAGTTTATCGACGGTCAGGGCCGTGTGCTTGGTGGTGTTGTGGTGGGTCGTGAAGAATTGATCAAGCCAATATATTTATTCATCCGGAACACCGGGCCATCTATGAGTCCTTTCAATGCCTGGGTGCTCACCAAGAGCCTGGAAACCTTGTTTATCCGGATGGACAGGCATGCGGCTTCGGCAATGCAAATTGCGCAGAAGCTGGAAGGGCATCCTGCACTGAGTATGGTCAAGTATCCATTTCTGCCTTCCCATCCACAACATAATATTGCCCGGAAGATGATGAGCAATGGCGGTGGCATCGTCACATTTGATCTGAAAGGAGGGATCGAGAGTGGCAGGAAATTCCTGAATTCACTGCAAATGCTTTCCATGACCAATAACCTGGGCGACAGCAGGACCATAGCTTCGCACCCGGCCAGTACCACCCACTCAAAGCTCACCGTAGAAGAAAGAAATGCTGTTGGCATTACACCTGGGTTGGTTCGCGTTTCCATTGGTTTGGAGCATCCGGATGATATACTCGCAGATATTCTTCAGGCTTTGGAGAAGGCCCAGTAGTGAGTTACTGGAAATAGTGACAAAAGGGTATATGATCTTATGATCAAAGATCAAGCCCGCCAGATAACGGGTTTATTTTAATCGGTTTTTTTTCTTCTGTTGAAAAACCGAATTTTATTTTTAATGTTTTCCACTTTTGATTTGTCAACTATGCCAGTGTAAGCCAGAAAGAAAAGTACTATCCAGGCAATTCCTTTGCCAAGGAAAAACCAAAATCCAATTATACCGAGGTCCTGTAACCAATCAATCATTATTAATCGGTTTGCTATTGAAACAGTACTCTTCAAGATTGTCAAATATGTCTATGATAAAATCATAGCCT
>JBBAJN010000026.1:0-26517 GCA_040404045.1 Chitinophagaceae bacterium | reverse complement strand
AGCCAGACGGGCAAATTCAGCAGGGGTGAGCATGGAACTTTCAATGTGGACATGGGCATCGATAAAACCTGGAAGAATAAATGGGACGGCGGGGTCAAACTCGTCCGACAGGAAGACGACCTCCCGGATCTTTGTGTCAAAATTTACGGTGGCCTGGAAGATGTTCCTGTGGAGAATATCAACGAAATTGGCCGTTATCGATGCCATCTTTAAACATTTACGATAAAGGTAGAAGATTAGGGATAAACGGTGCTTATTCATTGTAGTCTTCAGCTATATTTGGCACCCCAAAGATTGCTCACCGATTAAAAGATTAGGGACATGAGATATCTGAAAATGTTCTTGTTGCTGTTAAACTTTTCGTTCGTCGCTGCGTTGAATGCCCAGACAGTGGACGAGGTCATTGACAAGCATGTTGCGGCCCTGGGGGGTATGGATAAACTGAAGCAGATCAAGTCGGTCTATATGGAAGGCGTTTCGGTGATGCAGAACGGCAACGAGATCAACAGTAAAACCTGGAAGGTGGATAACCAGCTGATGAGACGTGAGATCAATTTTGGGATGGGCAATGTGGTAACGGTGGTCACCAACAAAGAAGGCTGGAGTTCAAATCCCAGGAATGGGAACAAGTTTGAGGCCATGCCTGCGGAGATGGTGCAAATGCAACAGACAGAGCTGGATTGTGCCGGTCCCCTGGTTGATTATAAAACGAAGGGATCCACCGCTGAGCTAATAGGCCAGGAGGAATTTGAGGGTTCTCCCTGCTATCACGTGAAACTGACTTTGAAGGGCGGCAGGACCATGAGTTACTTTATTGATACGAAGAGCCATTATGTAATTGGCGTAAAAACAAAAGGCGGCATGGGTATGCGCAGGCAGGGCGGGGGTGATTCGGAAGTGACCTTGTTGTACTCAGATTATAAGAAGACGCCGGACGGGTTTGTGTTCCCCTACGCCATGACCATTGGCGGTATGGGCGCCGCTACCAATTATGAGGTGATCGAAGTGAACAAGCCGGTAGACCCTAAATTGTACAAGCCCGAGTAACAGTTGGAAAAAGCAAAAACATCCATAAAAAATAAAAAAAGAAGAATGAAACGTTTACATGCAATTGTCTTGATAATCGCCCTTGGTTTTACGGGATCAGCCGCTGCGCAGACAGTAGATGAAGTCATCAACAAGCATCTGGAAGCCATAGGCGGAAAGGAAAAATGGAGAACGATCAAAAGCATGAAGTCTGAAGCCTCCGTTACCGTACAGGGAATGGAAATTCCGATCACCCTGCACCAGCTTCACGAGAAGGCGATGAGGCAGGATTATACGGTGATGAACATGAATGCATTTAGCATCATCCGTAAAGACAGTGGTTGGAACTATATGCCTTTCCAGGGCCAAACAGCTCCCGAGCCGCTGACAGCTGACGCTTTGAAACTTGGTCAGGATCAGCTCGACATCCAGGGCGACCTGCTGGATTACGCTGCAAAGGGAAATAAGGTGGAGTTGCTGGGCAAGGAGGATATGGAAGGTGCCGAAGTATTCAAGATCAAGTTGACTAAGAAGAGCGGGAACGAAGTCACCCAGTTCATCGATGCTAAAAACTATTACATGGTTAGCAGTTCCAATAAAGTCAATGTAAACGGACAGGAGATGGAAATGAAAACCAATTTCAGCAATTTCCAGAAATTACCCGAGGGTATTGTAGTGCCTTTCACCATGGAGTCATCCGCATTGCCTGGCCCCATGATGTACAAAAAGATCGAAGTGAATCCTGTAATCCCTGACAGTGTTTTTAAATTGAAATAACACCTGGTAGATATCATTCAAAAGACCCCGAAAGGGGTTTTTTGTTAAAGACCAAAATCATGAGAAAATTTTTGTTTTTTCTTGCGGCGATTCTCCCCGCGTGCATCAATGCCCAGACTGCCGTGAGTTCGGCTACTTTTGGTACCATGGAAGCCCGCCAACTGGGCCCGGGTACCATGAGTGGAAGGATCACAGCCATTGATGGTGTCAACAATGAGAATGGAAAACAGCTCTATGTAGGTACGGCTGGTGGTGGTATCTGGAAAACAGTGAATGGCGGTGCATCCTTCAAGCCCGTGTTCGATAAATACTGCCAGTCTATTGGCGCCCTGGTCATAGACCAGACGAATCCCAAGATCGTTTATGCAGGAACCGGTGAAAGCAACATGCGGAACTCGGTGTCCATCGGTGACGGTTTCTATAAGTCAACTGACGGCGGTGATAACTGGAGCAGGATCGGTGGACTGGACAGTACTGAACACATCGCAAAGATCATCATCGATCCTTCCAATTCAAACGTGATCTACGTCGCTGCCCCTGGCCCGCTTTGGAGCAACAGCAAACACCGGGGACTGTATAAATCACTGGATGGGGGTAAAACTTTCGAGAAGATCCTCTACATCAGCGATAAGGCGGGCTGCGCTGACATCGCGCTTGACCCCAAATCGCCCAATATCGTTTATGCTACCACGTGGGAGTTCCGGAGATTGCCTTACCTGTTCAACTCAGGTGGAGATGGCAGTGCCATGTGGAAAAGCCTGGATGGCGGTAAAACCTGGAAGGAATTAAAATCTGGCCTGCCGCCCAAACCCTTTGGTCGTATTGCCTTTGCCCTATCGCCTTCTGAGCCCGAGAAGTTGCTGGCCATTGTGGAATCGTCCAAAACGGGATTGTATATTTCCGCTGACGGCGGGGAACAGTGGAAGCAGCAAAGCGCGATCCTGAATGTAGTAGCGCGACCGTTCTATTTCAGCACCATTGTGGTGGATCCCTTCGATTCGAAAAGGGTTTTCAGACCTGCCTACAGCTTTTCTTATTCAGACGATGGCGGGTATTCTTTTGCCGAGGCTTCTGGCAATGGCGCCTATCCGCACGCTGACCATCATGCCCTTTGGATAAATCCGAAAAACACCAATCATATGTACCTCGGTACGGACGGGGGTGTATATATGAGCCTCGACAGGGGTGTGAGCTGGGTGTTTCTGCAATCCCTGCCCGTGGCCCAGTTTTATCATGTGGCGGTAGATGATAAAACGCCCTACAATGTATATGGCGGGCCGCAGGACAATGGATGTTGGATGGCGCCCTCCTCGGCACCAGGCGGTGTAAAGAATGCTGATTGGAAAACGATCAACGGCGGTGATGGTTTCTGGGTCACTCCAGATCCCAATGACGAGCATACGGTCTACGCCGAGTCACAAGGCGGAGCCGTGGTAAGGGTGGACACCAGGACGCTGAAGAGTACCAGCATCAGGCCCCAGGCTTCAGGCACGGAAGAGAAATTGCGCTGGAACTGGAACACACCGATTGTTGCCGGCCTCTCTAATAAGAAGAATCTTTACGTGGGTTCACAATACCTGTACAGGTCAACTGACCAGGGTCGCAGTTGGTCCAGGATCTCCGGCGACCTTACTACCGACGACTCCCTGAAGCAGCAGCAGGAGAATAGCGGAGGCATCAGTGCCGATGTTACGTCAGCAGAAAACCACTGTACCATCTTCTCCATTGCCGAATCTCCACTGGATGAGAATTTGGTCTGGGTGGGGACCGACGATGGTAATCTGCAAGTAACCCGTGACGGCGGCAAAACCTGGGTGAATTTGTCGAAGAACTACGCCGCGGCAGGTATTCCTGCGATGACCTGGGTCAGCAGCATTGAACCTTCGGCATTTGATAAGAATACTGTTTACGCCAGTTTTGATAACCATATGTACGGCGACCACAAAACATACGTAGCCCGGTCAACGGACATGGGACAAACATGGACCCTCTTCAAGAGTACTGAGTTTACAGGATTTGCCCATAAAATCAAGGAGGACACCAGGAACAGGGACCTGCTGTTCATTGGCACAGAATTGGGCCTGTTTACCAGTGTTGACGGAGGTCAGAACTGGTTCAGGATGAAGAATAATATTCCCTGGTATGTGTCTGTGAGGGACATTCAGATCCATCCAAAAACCCATGACCTGGTGCTGGGAACGCATGGCAGGGGTATTTTAATTCTTGATGATCTTTCTACCATCCGCGAATTAAGCAAGGAAGTCATTGAGAAAGACGCGCATTTCTTTGCCGCAAAGCCCATGGTGCTTACAACGGGTGTGTTCGGGTACGGAGGTACAGAATCCCAGGGTGGATGGACTGCTCCCAATGCGCCGGCCATTCAACCGTTCTATTATTACCTGAAAGACCGGTTAGACAATGGGGAAGTGAAGCTGGATGTGATATCTCCCGAAGGAAAACAACTCGTGAGTTTACCGGGAAGCAAACGTAAAGGCGTTAATAAGATCACCTGGGCGCAACGGATCAAAGGCCCCAGGACAGCAAACGGTTCAAAGCCGGACCGCAGTGGATTCATTGGTCCCCAGGTCTTGCCGGGAACCTATACCCTGAAACTCCAGGTGGGCAGTAAGGAATTCACACAGCCCCTGGTCGTGGAACATGAACAGGGAACTGGCTGGAGTGTGGACGACAGGAAGAAACAGTACCAGGCTGCCATGGAATTGTTTGGCTTGCACGAGCAGTTGGCCACTACGGTTGATTCGATCGTAAGCAGGCAAAAACAATTGAAAGACGCCATCGCAAAAGAAACCAAACCGAAGGCAAAGAAGAAACTGGAGGCCAGTTATGCTAAGCTTGAGGCCCTGCGGGGCGAGTTGGTGCCTGTTAAGCAAAACTCCATGTTTGCCGACGAGACCAGGTTAAGGGAAGACATAACTGCGTTGTACCAGGCGATTTGTTTCTCTGAGAACGCGCCATCCAACCTGCAGTTGGAAAATCTAATGCAACTGCGTTCTAAAGTGGAACAGGCGGGAGCGAAGCTGGCGGCTATCAAGTAAGCGCTCATCCGTATTTATATTTCTGCAGCTGGTCGTACGCGGTCAGCTGCAGAATTTTTTTGTGCAGATCCTCCGGCCTGAAAGGTTTGGGGATGAATTCGGTGAAACCTTTGTTCATCAGATCGGCCTGCATGTCGTCATACACCGCTGCGGTGAATGCCACGATCGGGATGTCGCGATTGCTTTGCCGGATATGCGCTGCCACTTCAATGCCATCCATTTCAGGCATCTCCAGGTCTATCAGCAGCAGGTCATAATGGTTTTTGCTGTATTGTTCAACGGCGTCCAGACCATTTACGGCCTCATCTACAATGAGTTTCCATTTTTGCAGGAATCTTTTGGCCACCAGCATGTTGATCGGATTGTCTTCTACCAGCAGTACCCGGATCCCTTCCAGGCTGTTCAGTTGTTTGAGTGACTCTTCGTTCACATAGGACTTCTGGGTGTTTACATGGAATGTTGCTCTGAAGAAGAATCGGCTCCCCCTGCCTGGTTCGCTTTCCACATTGATCTCCCCGCCCATTTTTACTACGAGGTATTTGCAGATCGCGAGTCCAAGTCCGGTTCCGCCATATTTTCGTGTGGTTTCCGTATCTGCCTGGGTGAAGCTCTCGAAGATCTGTTTGATTTTGTTGTGGGGGATGCCTATGCCGGTATCTTCCACAGCGAAATAAACCGTGATCTCCTGGTTCAGGTTCTTTTCTACCCTGGCCGTGACCGTTATCTTACCATGGTTGGTGAACTTTACGGCATTTGACAGCAGGTTGTTCATGATCTGCAATAGCCTGGTTTCATCGCTGATGATCTCCATATCAAGTTCAGGGTCCACCACAAGTTCCAGGTCAAGGTTGGACTTTCCGGATTTCTGGAATGGCGCCGTTACCCGGTTCATAAAGTCTTTCAGGTTGAACGGTATCTTTTCCAGTTCCATTTTCCCGGCCTCCAGTTTGCTTAGGTCCAGGATATCGTTCACCAGCTGGAGCATATGTTCTGAAGAATGTTTCAACACATCGAATGATTCCCGCTGGGCGTGCAGGTATTCTTCCTGCAGAAGGATGTTGCTTGTGCCGATGATGGCGTTCAGTGGTGTCCTGAGTTCATGGCTCATATTGCTGAGGAAACGCGCCTTTACCTTTGCGGCTTTTTCGGCCCTCTCCTTGGCTTTGATGATTTCAAATTCCGCAACTTTGATCTCCGTTATATCGAGGATACTGATCTTGCAGAATTTCCGGTTCTGGTGGCTGAACGGAACGATGTTCACGTACGCATAAAAGATCTCTTCGCCGGCTCTTTCAAAATCCATATTGCCATACCAGGGCGTGGTATTTGTAAATTCATTATTGTTGATATTCCTGATATGCTCCAGGACCGCATTCCCGAGCAGGTGCTGTACCGGTTGCCTGATCAGGTCAAGTTTATTATTGAAGCCAAATACGTTCAGTGCCCTTACGTTGCAATCCTTGATCATCAGGTCTGCTGCGTCAACAATGAAAACGGCATCCAGCGACGTATCGTAGATGGTATCTGTGAGTTTTTTTTCATCCAGGATCTTTTCTTCATGATTCTCCAGCGTTTTGAGGATGATGTAAGCGAAGAGCGTGGTCAATAAGAGTGATATGGAAAGGTTGGTGCTGAACAGGGTAGCATAAAGGATATCCGGGATGTGCTGGACCTGGCTGTGATAAGGCGCAAAAACGAAAATAAATGCGGTAGTCAGCAAGGTGACCACACTGGTAAATACCAGCTCATTCATGTTCTTTTTGGAATCGATCACAAAGATCAGTGCCAGCAGCAGCGGGAAAATGAGCATGTATTGGCCGGACCGGAAACCTTCTACATAGCTGAGGACGAACAGGTTGAGATTGATGGTGACAATACCGGTGATCTTGGCTTTTTCATATTGCCCGTCCTTGATCATATAAAAAGCGAAAGTAAGCAGGAGGGTTCCGGAAAGATTTACGAAGGCACTGAGATACAGATCGTTAACAGCGTTGAAGAAAAGGTTGATCAGGCTCAGGCCCAGGCAGAAACTCAGGAACAGGTTCAGCCTGATGACATGCTTCCTGAACACATCCGATGAATACTGGCTAATGCCTGTATTCAAAATAGTTGTGGGCAGCAATACTATTTTTTGGATGATTGTCGTTTTCATATGAGTGGTCCTGTTTTCAGGGCCTTATGACTTAACGACAGTTTGAACTTAAAATTGTGATAATGAACAGCCAAGGCGTACATTACATGTTTTCCGGAAGGTTCGATTCTTCCTTTCTCTCGCAGTTATATGGTGGCGATATGGACAGTGCGCGTGAGATTTTTGATACTTCCGTTCATCATCTTTCACTGGAGTTGAAGAATGCGATCAATCATTACGAGAATGGCGATCTGGTAGCCCTCCGCAGGGTATTTCATAAGATCAAGCCCTTATATGGGTATGTAGGCCTGCCTACCCTACACGATCACATCCTCCGCTTTGAGAACAAATGTGCGGAGGTGTCCGACATCAGTGAACTCAGGTATGAGTTTGAGAAGATCATTTCAACTATAGGCGACTCGCTGCATATACTCAGGCAGGAACTGGGCCGAATGAGGTCCTTTACAAATGCGAAAGCTTCATGAAGATCAGCAGTATTATAGTGGAAGACCTCCAGCCCTCCGCGGATTTTTTGATGAGATTCTGCGAACGCAGCGGTATGGTAGATGTTCACCAGCACTGTGAGGACGCTGAGCAGGCCCTGGCATATCTCTCGGGAAATCTGGTTGACCTGATTTTTCTGGATGTTGAAATGCCGGGATTGAATGGATTCCAGATGCTTGACCAGCTGGTTTATCAGCCGCAGGTTATACTGACCACTTCAAAGGAAGAGTACGCATATAATGCTTTCGAATACCGTGTGGCAGATTTCCTGAAGAAACCGTTTTCTTACCAGCGTTTCATGGATGCAGTTCAGAAAGTGGAGAAGCTACGGCAGCAACAGCAGGAAGCTGAGGAGAACCAGACCTTTATCAAAGTGAATGGGAAATTGGTTCGGCTGAAGTACGATGATATACTGTATATGGAAAGTATGGGTGATTACGTGAAGTTTGTCACTGCTGATAAGAAATACATTACCCTGAATACGATGAAGAACCTGGAACAGAAGTTCTGTGGCCAGCAGTTTTGCAAGGTGCACCGGTCTTACATCGTTAATCTTTCGGCTATAGATGATATCCAGGAGAACACCTTGTATATCAAGGGAAGTGAGATCCCTGTGAGTAAATCAAACAAGTCACTGGTCTTGCAAAAGATCAATGTGTTATAAGTAGAATATTACGTTCGTCGGAGGAAAGGTGCGGTTCATCGAAATGATTTGAATAATGCCTGACACTTGCTCATCTTTGTATCACATAACGATGAAATGTTTCAGCCCTAAAACCTAAACCTTGCCTCTGTTCAGAAGTCTGTGCCCGATTTTGTTCGTACCCAAAAAGGAAATCGTGAGCTTACCCAATGAAAACTAAACGAAACCACGATTTCAAAGCCTTAGCGCCTGTCAAAAACAGGCGCTTTTTTATTGTATCTGCCAGGGCCCGATGATTTGATAATTGACTATTTTCATGGACTTAATTTTTTTTATGAAGAGAGTGTTCCTCTTGATCGGTATGATCTTTTTCCTCGTGCCTGTGATGGCCCAGAAAGCTAAGAAAGAGCAGGCTGCGCCAGCCAAGGCACCTGCAGCAGATTCCGTTTTTCTGTCAAAGCTGAAGTACCGCCTTGTTGGGCCCTTCCGTGGCGGACGGAGTGCTGCGGTTGCCGGGAGCCTGAAGAATGAACAAACCTTTTATTTCGGAGCCACTGGTGGAGGGGTATGGAGAACCACGGACGGGGGAAGCAACTGGTCCAATATATCTGATAAGTATTTTGGCAGTTCTATCGGTGCGGTAGCGCTTGCGCCTTCCGACGAGTCGATCATCTACGTGGGTGAAGGCGAGAATACCATGCGGGGTAATGTAAGCGAAGGCCTTGGCGGTATCTGGCGGAGTAACGATGGGGGTAGGACCTGGCGCAACCTGGGCCTGAAAGAAGGCCGTCATATCATCCGTATCGTGATTCACCCACGGAATCCTGACATCGTATGGGTGGCGGTGATGGGTCATCTCTTCGGCCCCCATGAGGAGCGAGGTGTGTTTAAAACCGTGGATGGAGGCAAAACCTGGAAGAAAGTGCTCTATGTGAATAACCAGACTGGTGCATCGGACCTGGTGATGGAGCCTGGTAATCCTGATGTTTTTTATGCAGGAACCTGGCGCGTGATCCGGACGCCATACAGCCTCGAAAGCGGTGGTGAAGGAAGCGGGCTTTGGAAAAGCGTGGATGGGGGTGAAACATGGAAGAATATATCTGCAGCCAAAGGTTTGCCGAAAGGTACCTGGGGCATAGTAGGTGTTGCTGTAGCGCCTTCTAAAACGGATAAGCTTTATGCGATCATCGAGAATGCAAATGGCGGATTATACACGAGCAATAATGCGGGCGAAAGCTGGACACTGACCAGTTCAGACAATAATATCCGCCAACGGGCCTGGTATTATTCAAAAGTGTTTGTAGATCCGTCAAACGAGAACCTCGTGTATTGCCCCAATGTGGAGTTTATGTACAGTCGTGATGGCGGTAAATCATTTCAATCCTATAACACGCCTCACGGCGATCACCACGATCTTTGGATAGATCCGGCTAACGGCAAAAGAATGGTAGTTGCGGACGATGGCGGGGCCCAGGTGAGCTTCGATGGTGGCCAGAACTGGAGTACCTATGAGAACCAGCCCACGGCACAATTTTACCGCGTTACAACAGACAATGCATTCCCTTATCATATCCTCGGCGCCCAGCAGGATAATTCCACGGTACGGATAAAGGCCTTTACCTACCACGGCGAGATCGGCAGGGCAGACTGGAGTTCAACGGCCGGATTTGAAAGCGGACATCTTGCGGCGGATCCCGTGAACCCGGAGATTGTCTACGGCGGCAATTATGGCGGCTATCTCTCGAGGCTGGACCATCGCACCGGTGAGAACAGGAACATCAGTGTATGGCCAGAGAGCCCGATAGGCGCGGGGGCAGACGTACAGAAATACAGGTTCCAGTGGAACTTCCCGATCTTCTTTTCACCGCATAATCCCAAACGCCTGTATGCAGCCGGTAATGCTTTATTTGTTACCGAGAATGAAGGCGCGAGTTGGGAAAAGATTTCGCCTGACCTGACCACGAATGATAAGAAGAAGCAGGCCTCAAGTGGAGGTCCGATCACGCAGGACAACACTTCGGTAGAGTATTACTGTACCATTTTTGCTGCGGCAGAAAGTGGGTTGGAGAAAGATTTGTTGTGGACAGGCAGCGACGACGGCCTCGTCCATGTGAGCAGGAATGGTGGTAAGGACTGGGAGAATGTGACGCCAAAGCAGGCTCCCGCAATGATGATGTGGAATTGCATTGAAACAGATCCTTTTAAGAAAGGCGCTGCCTATATCATTGGCACCCGATACAAGTTGGATGATTTCGCGCCTTACATCTACAAAACTGAGGACTATGGCAAAACCTGGAAGCTCATTACAACCGGCATCGGCAATATGCATTTCACGCGTGCCATGCGGGCCGACAAGAAGCGACCGGGTCTGGTTTATGCCGGCACGGAATACGGCATGTATATCAGTTATAACGATGGTGCAGCATGGAAGCCCTTTCAGCTGAACCTGCCTATTGTACCTATCACGGATCTTACGATAAAGAATAACGACCTGATCGTAGCCACGCAGGGACGTTCCTTCTGGGTGATTGATGACCTCACTATAGTACAGCAATGGAAACCTGAGTACCTGTCTAAATCTCTTCATGTTTTTGATGTGAATCCTTCTTACAGGCTTGGCGTTTACCCGGGCAGAAATAATCCGGAGCCTGTTCATGCAGGCAAGAATCCGCCAAAGGGGCCCGTAGTACATTTTTATGCTTCCAATGTGAACGACAGTACACCTGGATCAGTTTCAATTTTCGATAAGAACAGGAAGCTGATCAAGGAGTATAGTACCACTTCAACAGAGTATAAACTTGAGATCGACAAAGGGATGAACCAGTTTAACTGGGATTTAAAGTATGGCAACGCAGAGAAGGCGGATGGGATGATCCTGTGGAGTGGTGTGCCGTCGCCGCTGTTTGCGGCTCCCGGTACTTACTATGCGCGTGTGAAAGTGGGAACGGATTCTGCCGAAGTTCCTTTTACGGTATTGGCCGATCCAAATTATAAGATCAGCCAGCAGGATTATGAGGCGCAGTTTGAGTTCCTGCAACAGGTCCAGAATAAGTATAACGAAGTGCAGGTGGGAGTGAAGGACATCAGGACGTTAAAAGGGCAGATCAGTGATTTCACTGCCCGGCAGGGGAAGGATCTTCCTAAGGACGTAAAGGAGAAGGCAGACACTATTGTAAAGCAGCTGACAGCCATTGAGGAGACATTCCACCAGACCAAGGCAAAGAGCGGCCAGGATGTGCTGAATTACCCAATTCGACTGAATGATAAACTGAGCGGATTGTATGATGCGGCCATGAGCGGGGCTATGGCGCCAAGCAAGCAGGTAAAGGATGTTTATGCGGAACTTGCTGCCAGGGCCGATGAAGGATTGAATAGCCTGAAGAGAATTATCAATACTGACTTACAGCAACTTAATCAGATGATCAGGGATAAATCATTGCCTGCCATTGGTTTAAAAAAGTAATTGATAAGCTGTTTATTGGCACAATTTTAAAGGCTGAATGTTGTCATTCAGCCTTTAATTATTTAATCCGTATCGTATGAAGAAAGCAATGATGGCCGATTTCGCGTTCAGCCTGTTGATGATCACTTTGTTTTATCTGTTCTTCATGGTGATCTCACACTAGCAGGGACCGGTTTTATTTCTGTACCGGCCTCACGCCTGTATTGCCTCCGCCATTCAGGGTCAGGTCAACCGGTTTATTGTTTGTCCAGTTACCCCTGGTAAAATCAGGTATATCTACTGGTCGCGACCTGGAGCCTACGGATTTTTCACTCAGCAGTCCTACTGCGGTCCAGGATGCGGCATCGTAAACGTCCTGGTCGAGCGGCAAGCCGTTGCGCAGGCAGTCTATCAGGCGCCAGTCCATGATAAAATCCATGCCGCCGTGTCCGCCTACTTCCTTGGCGATCTCGCCAATATGTTTCACGATCGGCGGCGTATATTGTTCGTACAGTTTTTTCAGTTCCTCAGGCTTTACCCAGCTATGGCCGAATGAGATCCTGTCTTCCGGCTCCGGATATTTTTGGGCAGAACCTTTTGTGCCGCTGAGGACGTGCAGGCGGGAATAGGGTCGGGGAGACGATACATCATGCTGGATCATCATGGTTTTCCCCTTTACCGTTTTCACCGTGGTGGTGTTCATATTGCCTCTGAAGGGTTTGCCCACGTATTCATTGTAGAAAGGATCTTTTGCGGCCATTTCCTTAGCCATGGCACCCAGTGTGAAATCGCCGGTACTAACGCTCACGAGGAAATCCATGCGGTCCCCTCGGTTAATGTCCAGGCACTGCGCTATAGGTCCAAGGCCATGTGTGGGATAAAGGCTTCCGTTTCTTTTGGCGTTTTCTTTTAGGCGCCACATATCGGCGTATGCGTTCTTGTTGAACAGCCATCCTTTTGACAGGTCATGTATATAAGCGCCTTCAGCATGCACAAGCTCGCCGAACAGGCCGTTGCGGGCCATATTAAGGGTGAGCATTTCGAAGAAATCATAGCAACAGTTTTCGAGCATCATGCAATGCTTCTTCGTTTTCTCAGAGGTCTCCACCAGTTCCCAGCATTCGTCCATAGTTACGGCGGCGGGTACTTCCACGGCGGCGTGTTTTCCGTTTTTCATTGCCCTGATGGCAATGGGTGCGTGGAGGTACCAAGGAGTGGGTGTATAAACAAGGTCGCAATGGGTACTGTCGCACAATGCTTTCCAGCCTTCTTCGCCACTATATGCGATAGCTGCGGGACGCCCTGTTTTTGCAAGGGTCTTCTGTGCTTTTTCCACCCGGTCAGGGAATTTATCACAAAGCGCAGTGATCTCCACACCATCGATATAGCTAAGCCTTTCGACTGCTCCGGATCCTCGCTGGCCAAGACCGATAATGCCAATGCGTACCTTATCCAGTTTCGGTGCCGCATAACCGCACATGTTGAACCTGGGCTTCGGTGCGTTTGCGGCCGGCATACCTGCGCTTGCTTCTAATCCGGTAGCCAGTGCGCCAGCGCCCAGACTGATGTTTCGTAAGAATTTTCTTCTGGTTGGGTTCATGTTTTTTTTGTTGGAGCTTCTAATTTAAGTTTTATTACATTTAGTGGTGCTTTATTTTCTGGCAAAAATAATCATGACCCCTGCGCTGGCCTGTTATTTCAAGAGGTCATCTTTTTTGAATTCAAACAGGATACCGGCAAAAGGTCCGGTGGTAGTTATTGCCAATCATGCGGCTTCTTTCCTGGATGCCGTATTGATGGGTGTGATGCTCAGGCGGCCCATTCACTTCTATGCCCGTGGCGACATCTTCAGAAAACCTTGGGTGAGAGCGATACTGAATAGCCTCCACATGATCCCTATATACAGTGCGGACCTGGCCCGTGGCGACATGCACCGGAACGCAGGGAGTTTCGATGCAGGAAGTGAAGTGTTGAAGAATGGCGGATTATTGCTGATCTTTCCTGAAGGGCGAAGCCGGTTGGAGAGAAATATGATGCCATTGAAGAAAGGTACGTCGAGGATCATACTGTCCACACTGGAACACTATCCTCATTTGAAGATACATGTTGTGCCGATCGGTATACATTATACGCGGCATGCCTTCCGGGGCGATCTGCAGCTCACTACAGGTGAGGTATTGGAGGTGTCCCGAAACCGGGAAGAATTCCGTGAGAACAATCCGAAGGCCGTAAGCCATCTTACCGAAGAGTTAAAGCGGGTACTCGAGCCCGTTGTACTGTTTGTTCACCAGGCGGAAAGGACCGAGTTGCTCGAGCAGCAGTTACACATGCTGGGCCACGAAACAAGTGGCAGGTTCAACCAACAGGTATTTGATCAGCAGAAATCACTATGCCAAACGATCAGCGACATGAGCGAAGACGAATGCACTACCCTGAAACGGCAGCAGGACAAATATTTCGCGACGCTTAATTTGCAGGAGTTGCACGATAAATCCGTCACTGGTGGAACCAGGAAGGCGGGACCTTTGTTATGGCTGGTTCTGACATTTCCGTTTTTTGCTGCTGGGGCTTTACTGAATATTATGCCGTATATGTTCTCGAGATATGTGGCAGATAAGACGGTGACCAGGGAGGATTTTTATACCAGTGTACTCACTGCCGTGGCAGCGTTTTCTTACGTGTTATGGCTGCTGATCTGGCTTGTTGTTTCATTGGTAGCGGACAGTAACCTGTTATTGAGCGTATTTGCTTTTTCTCCCTTCCTGGCCTGGATCGCGCTGAAGTGGGCAGATGAGTTCAGGGACTGGAAATTCCAGGTGAGGTATGATACCCTGTTGGCTTCAAACCCAGTGCTGATCAATGGGATCATCCAGTTGAGGAAGGACATCAGGTCGCTCCAAAGGGTCAGCTTAGTTCAGGATCGTCTTTAAGCAAGTCAGGCCTTCTCAAACGGGTTCTTTTCAATGCTTCGTCGTGCCGCCACGCATCAATTTTTTTAGGGTCACCACTCAGCAGAATATCCGGTACTTTCATGTTCCTGAAATCTGCAGGTCTGGTGTATACGGGCGGGGCAAGAAGATTGTCCTGGAAGGAATCAAAAAGCGCCGAGGTTTCATCTCCCAAAACACCGGGCAACAATCTGCCGATGGTATCTGTGAGCACGGCAGCGCCAAGTTCGCCCCCGCTCATGACATAGTCTCCGATGGAGACCTCCATAGTTACATATTTTTCCCTGATCCTTTCATCTATGCCTTTGTAGTGGCCGCAGATCATAAGCAGGTTGTTTTTCAGTGAAAGGCGGTTCGCCATGGATTGATTCAGGGTAACACCATCTGGGGTGAGATAGATGATCTCGTCGTAGTTGCGTTTTGCGGAGAGTTCTTCAATGGCATTGGCCAGGGGTTCGGGCATCATAACCATCCCGGCTCCGCCCCCGAATTGGTAATCGTCGATCTGTCCGTGTTCATTCACCGCCCATTTTCGAAGGTGGTGCACGTGAACCTCCAGCAGGCCTTTATCCTTAGCCCTTTTCATGATGGAATGGTTCAAAGGGCTTTCCAGCAGTTCGGGCAGAACGGATATGATATCGATATACATGGTTCAAAGATAAGATCGTCGCCTTGCTCATTCGAAGAATTCGTCGAGGTCTCGGCGCTCTTTTTTTGTGGGCCTTCCGATCTTGGATTGCCTTTTCCCGGTGTTGAAAGCTGCAGCCTGGTATTCGAGGCGCTGGATCTCTTCAGCCGGGGTAATGTCTGTATAGTATTTGATGGCTTCGGTGTATTGGACCCGGTGGTCCAGTAATTCGGCCACCCTGATCACCCATTTTCTTTTTTCCGCGCGGATCTCGTATTCATCGCCAATGGCAACGGTACGCGCTGGTTTGAGCGCAACTCCGGCCAACTTCACTTTACCTTTATCGCAGGCTTCCGAAGCCTGCGATCTGGTTTTGAAGATCCGGATGGCCCAAAGATATTTATCCAGCCTCAGTTTCTCTTTTGCTGCCATACTGCAAGGTACAATTAGAATCAGGAATCAAGTTCCATGATGTTCATATCGATGTTTATAAAATGAGTAGCTTTAATGCCCATTGTTGGTAATGGCCAACCTTTGTCTCCTGATGACGAGGCCCGGTTCCAATGTAAGGAATTCCGTTTAATCGGTGAATTCCCTAAGTCTTACCAATTTTTTGTTCTCAAATCTGGCTATTTATGAGAAAGATCGGAGTGCTATTTGTTTTTTTTGCGGGATGCTTGTTTGCCCGTGCTCAGGACCTTTCCTATTATTTGCCGAAACATGTCAGTTATGATTCACAGATCCCAACGCCTGCTTCGGTGATAGGCCATGAAGTAGGGGAATGGCATGTTACGCAAGACAGGCTGGTAAGTTATATGAAGGCCGCCGATCAGGCCTCTGACCGTGTTTCCCTTCAACCCCTTGGGTTGACCAACGAGGGTCGGCAGCAATTGGTGCTGATCATCACTTCGCCGGATAATCACAAGCGCCTGGAGGCCATCCGGCAGGAACATGTGCAACTGACCGAGTCCGGGAAGTCCGCATCTTTGAATGTGGATCAAATGCCGGTGGTGGTATGGATGGGTCATAGCATTCATGGAAATGAAAGCAGTGGGGCAAACGCTTCGCTTTTGTCAGTCTATTATTTAGCTGCAGCGCAGGGTAAAGACATTGAACAACTCCTTTCAAATACCGTGATATTATTGGATCCTTCTTTTAATCCTGATGGCTTGAATCGGTTTGCCAGCTGGGTTAATATGCACAAGGGTGCAGTTCCTGTTTCGGACCCCAATTCACGCGAGTTCAATGAAGTGTGGCCCGGTGGCAGATATAATCATTATTGGTTTGACCTCAACCGTGACTGGTTACCGGCGCAACATAAGGAAAGTCAGAATCGCCTTGCCTTCTATCATCAGTGGAAGCCGAACGTGTTAACGGACCATCATGAGATGGGCTCCAATGCGAGTTTCTTTTTTCAGCCGGGAGTGCCATCAAGGGTGAATCCCAATACCCCTGCGAAGAACCAGGAGCTGACCGCTGCCATTGGACGTTACCATGCAAAGTATTTGGACAGTATCGGATCGATGTACTTTACAAAAGAAGGGTATGATGATTTTTATTATGGAAAGGGATCTACCTACCCGGATATTAATGGCAGCATTGGTATCCTGTTTGAGCAGGCAAGTAGCAGGGGTCATCAGCAGGATACGGACAACGGATTGCTCACATTCCCTTTTACCATCCGAAACCAGTTCGCTACCGCCATGTCCACACTGGCAGCAGCGAATGGACTTCGAAAAGACCTGCTGAACTTCCAGCGAGATTTTTTCAGGGACGTCAGTAAGGAAGCTGCCGCTTTCCCGGTGAAGGCCTATGTGATCGGTGATGAACATGACAGGGCCAGGACGAATATATTTATCGAGATGTTGCTTCGGCACGAAGTGGAGGTATATGAACTTCGGCAAGAGCTGACATCGGAGGGCAGGGCGTTTAAGCCTGGTACATCTTATGTGATCCCCACCGCCCAGAAACAATTCAAAATCATCAAAACGGTTTTTGAGAAAACCTTTGAGTATAAAGACAGTCTGTTTTATGATGTCACCTCATGGACCATGCCCCTTGCATTTGGCCTTCCTTATTCGGAGGTGAAGGCAACCGGTTCTCTCGCCGGCACCCGCCTCGTTAAGGCACCTTTGCTGGCTGAAAAGAACCAGGTGGTTCCTGGTGCATATGCCTATGCATTTAAATGGAATGAGTTCTATACGCCCAAATTGCTTTACAGGTTACAGTCGAAGGGATTGGTAGCGAAGGTGGCCACTAAGCCATTCCGCATGATGGTGAATGGACGTGAGGAATCGTTCGGTTACGGGTCCATAGTGGTGCTGTCTGGCATGCAGGCGGTGCAGGGTGAGCGGCTTGCGAAAATGATCGATGAGAGCGCGCGTCAAACGGGGGTTGACATATATACGTTATCGACGGGTCTGGCGAGCGGGGGAGTGGATCTTGGAAGTTCAAGTTTTGTGGTGTTGAGGAAACCTGAAGTGATGATGTTTGGAGGCACAGGTACCAGCGCCCCCGATGCAGGTGAGATCTGGCATATGCTGGATACACGATTCCAAGTGCCGGTAAGCATCGTTGACGTGGAACGTTTTAGCAGTGTGAATGTGGGGCGTTATAATGTGATCATCATGCCTTCAGGCGGCTACAACAATTTGAGCCGGACAGCGCAGGATAAGCTGAGAAATTGGGTAGCTTCCGGTGGTACGTTGATGGCTACGGAGGATGCAACAAAGTATTTAACGGAGAATGGGTTTACCCGTAATGTATTTAAAGGCAGTGAAGAGAAGAACGACAGCACGCGACAGCTACCTTATTTTTTGAGGATGGATGAAACACGTGCTAAAGACATGGCCGGTTCATTGTTTGCGGCAAAGCTGGACCTTACCCATCCGCTGGGTTATGGATATTCAAATTCGCAAGTGACCATATTCAAGTCGAACACCCTGTTCATGGACAAGCACAACGGGGCTTATGATACCCCGGTACTTTACACGGACGATCCGCTCCAAAGCGGATACTTATACCGGGGTTACAGGAATGTGGTAAAAAACACAGCAGCCATAAATATCGATGGTATTGGCAGTGGACGAGTTATTTCGATGGTTGACAACCTGACGTTCAGGGCTTTTTGGTTGGGCACATCGAAAATGTTCATGAATGGGATCTTCTTCGGGAGTCTTATCAGGCCGTAGCAATCAGTTAATTAGCCAATTAGCCAATCCGTTAATTCGTCAATTTGGCAAAATGCTGATGGAAGTAAGGTATGGTTTCTATGCCTTTATAGAAATTGAACAAATCATACTTTTCATTTGGTGAATGGAGGTTGTCGCTATCGAGTCCAAAACCCATGAATACGATCTTGATGCCCAATTCTTTTTCGAATAAAGAGCAGATGGGTATGGATCCGCCGCCACGAACGGGAATAGGATCTTTACTGAATGTGTCTTTGATGGCTGCCGCCGCCGCCTTGTAGGCGGTTGAATCGATAGGGGTCATATAGGGCTCGCCACCGTGATGTTCCATGACCTTTACTGTTACGCCTTCGGGTGCAATGGATTTGAAATAATCCAGCAGCAGGGCAGTTGTTTTTTCTGAAGACTGGTTGGGTACCAGGCGGGCTGAGATCTTTGCTGTTGCTTTTGATGGGAGAACTGTTTTGGACCCTTCTCCGGTGTAGCCTCCCCATATGCCATTCAGTTCCAGGGTTGGGCGAATACCTGTTCTTTCGTTTGTTGAATATCCGTTCTCACCCCAAATGGATGTGATGCCCAGGTCTTTTTTGAATTCTTCTTCGCTGAATGGGGCGGCTGCCAGTTTTTTCCTTTCTTCCGGTGTAGCCTCAACAACATCATCATAAAATCCCGGGAGGGTGATGTGGTTATTTTCATCGTGGCAGGAAGCGATCATTTTGGCGAGGATGGTGATGGGATTGGCAACGGCGCCGCCATAAACGCCACTATGCAGGTCCCTGTTGGGTCCCGTTACTTCCACTTCGATATAACTCAGGCCACGGACTCCCGTATCGATCGAGGGGTTCTCCATACTGATCATGGCGGTATCGCTGATCAGGATCACATCTGCTTTCAGTTGTTCTTTATTGGAAGCAACAAATTTTCCAAGATTCGGTGATCCCACTTCTTCCTCACCTTCCAGGCAGAATTTGATATTGGTGGAGAGGGTGTTGGTTTTCACCATCATCTCCAGGGCTTTGACGTGCATATAGAATTGTCCCTTATCGTCGCATGCCCCGCGCGCATAGATCTTGCCATCTTTGATAACGGGTTCAAACGGGCCGCTGTTCCAAAGTTCAAGGGGATCTGCCGGTTGAACATCGTAATGGCCATATACCAGTACAGTAGGCTTGGACGGGTCTATTATTTTTTCGCCATATACAATGGGGTGGCCGTCTGTTGGGATGATCTCTGCGTGATCTGCGCCTGCATCCAGGAGTCTTTGCTTCACTACTTCGGCGCATTTGACCATATCGTTCCTGTTTTCCGTACGGGCACTTACCGATGGGATCTTCAGCAGTTCAAGCAGCTCTTCCAGGAAGCGTTCCTTGTTCTTTTCGAGATAATCTTTCCAGACTTTCATACGCATTAATTAGGCCACTAAGGTAAGAGATTAGCTCATTAGCTGATTAGCCAATCCCTAAATAGGCTCAGCCTCTGCCGGAACCGTCTACACAAAGGGTAGTTGGACCAACAGAGGCTGATATAGCGTGCAATCGGATACAAATATATGGGGAACGCTGCGTCATTATGTGTTAAAAGAACTGGAAAATTATTCACATGGATTTTGCGCACAAATCTTAGTGGGCAGCCGGTAATTTTTTTCGCATCAAAATGCTTGCGCCGAAGATAATGATGTAGAGCAGGGCCATAAAGAGGAGCATGAATTTAAGCCCGGCAAAAGCAGCGGTGAGTAAGGCTGTCAGGTTGGTTCTGAACAGGTGTAACGACAGCAGCATGAAAAGATTTTCCAATACATCGAGGCATCCTGCGATCAGCGAGAAAAAAGCGAGCAGCACGCCGAGCGTACTGGCTTTACCTTTAAGCCTGACCGAGATGCTTCCGGCAAGGGTATAAAAAAGCAGGGCATAGAAGGGGATGAACAGGAAATCGATCAGGATGTTGTTGGTGGCTTTTTGCAGCAGGTTATCGGCTCTCCAGCCTTCTGCAATAGCAGTGGCTTTGTTGGCCGTATAGGCGAACTCCATGGATACGATGCCGTTGTTCGCGTAAGGTTGCCTGAGGTCATCACCCTGTATACGAAGCAGTATGAAGATGAACAGGGTGGCACCCAGCAGGAAGAGTTTTATGTTGATATTGATCATAGCATCTGGAAGCGCTGCTGAACATAGTCCCAGTTCACCAGTTTCCACCAATTCTCAATATAATCTGCGCGCTTGTTTTGATATTTCAGGTAGTAAGCATGTTCCCAAACGTCGAGGCCCAGCAGGGGGAAGCCTTTGATGTCAGAGACGTCCATCAGCGGGTTGTCCTGGTTGGGCGTAGAGCCGATCTTCAGTTTTTTGGTGCCATCAGCATACAGCCAGGCCCAGCCGCTTCCGAAGCGATTCTTTCCGGCGTCAGAAAACTGGGTTTTCATCGTTTCAAAGGAGCCGAAGTCGCGGGTGATGGCTTCGCCCAGTTTCCCGGATGGTGTGCCGCCGCCATTGGCTTTCATGCATCGCCAGAACAATTCGTGATTGTAGTGGCCGCCGCCATTATTCCTCATTTTTGGTGAATATTTTGACACTTCCGAAAGAAGTTTATCGAAGTTCATTTTTGCGGGCACACCTTCTGCCTTAACGGCGTCTTTCAGGTTTGTAGCATATGCCGCCGCATGTTTAGAATAATGGATCTCCATGGTTTTTGCGTCAATCAGGGGTTCCAGTGCGGCATAACCGTAGGGAAGCGGGGTCTGGTCAAACGGCGAAACGTCATTACTGAACGGTAAATAGGGGGCCGCAGTGACCAGGATACCTGTTTTTGTAACGTTGCTGATGAATTTTCTCCTTTCCATAAAACGGTTTTTTAGCCGTGTAAATGTAGGGATTATGCGTCAGCCCTGCTGACCATTTTTTTGAATTTCCGGAAGGCGCGATAGTAAGACTCCTTGTTAAAGAGCTGGGAATCGTGCATGGCTTTGTAGGTGAGGTAGAAGCCTACAGGCAGCAGGACAAGAGAAGGAAGCCAAACGCCAACGAAGGGGGTGAGGGTTTCATTGCGGGCGAGTTTCTCGCCAAACATATTGAGTAGGTGGTAGATCAGGAAGAATATAACGGCGATGACCAGGGGCATTCCGAGGCCACCTTTACGAATGATTGACCCAAGTGGGGCGCCGATCATGAACAGTACGATGCAGGCGAATGGCAGTGAGAATTTTTTATGCCATTCCACGTTATACACCGTGCGTTGTTCGTTCTTAAATCGGTATTCCTCATGGAGGAGATCCATTGATGATTTAACAAGGTTCAGTTTTTCAACGAAGCGGCTGTAGGAAGAGCTGAGTGCGGAATCGGGGACCTGCCGGTAATAGCTTTTTACGCTGTCCGGTACGGCCAGTTTCTCATATTTCCAGCCACTGTCCAGGAGCTTTCCGCTGCTGAGGTAACTGCTGACTTCACGTTCGTATCGTTGGGGAATATTCTTTTGTATCAGTGAGGTGATCGAATCGGACCCTTTCTGCAGTTGCCGGATGTTAAGCATGTTGCCACCGGTTTTGAAAGCCGAATCGGGTGTTTTTGTGACGCCGAAACCGCTGAGGTCAAAAACCTTTTTATAGTCCTTGAACCTGATCCTGATAAAGTCGGTTTCCCTGGTACTGTAGCCTCCCCGTTCCTGGTATCGCCAACCGTTCTGGAGGTGGAATTCCATGAATTTTTTGTCGTCACTGATGCTCATGTTCCCCTTTTCCGCAACAATGATATTGTCCTGCATGCGAAAGTCGTTTTCATAGATCACCACATCGTAGATGCCGGTACCGTTTTTATCCTTCCTGCCCACTTTAATGGCATAGTTGGTGAGCTTGTCGTAGAACACCCCTTCCCGGATATCGAAGGCAGGTTTGGCCATCCGTATGTCCCAGAGTTGGTTTACGAATTTGAGGTTGGCTACGGGGACCACGTAATTGGCCAGTGAGAAGGAGGCAATGGCAATGACCATGGTGGTGATGATCAGGGGCTGCATGAAGCGCAACAGCGGGATACCAGATGATCTGATGGCAACCAGTTCGAAGCTCTCTCCCAGGTTGCCGAAGGTCATGATGGAGGAGATCAGGATAGCCAGCGGCAGTGCAAGTACCATGAAGGTGATGCTGCCGTAGCCGGTCAGTTTCATGATGGTCAGCATATCGAGGCCCTTACCTACCAGGTCGTCGATGTATTTCCAGAAGAACTGCATAATGAACACGAAAACGGTAATGAAGAAAGTGGCCACGAAAGGGCCAATAAAAGCTTTCAGTATCAGTTTATCCAGTTTCTTGAACACGCAGAATAGGTAACTTTATTAGATGGAAGCAGCAAAATTAACACTTTCGGAAGAGGAACTCAGATTAGTGATGGATCCAGGCTTTATTTTAACAAAGAACGCCATCATCTCAAAAGTCTGTTTTCTGTTCGGCGAGCTTTCGGAGATGATGAGCCGGGGCCTTGTCCTGCCTCCGGAAGTAACTGCGGTATCGCCTAAAATATCAAAGGGCGAATCTTACCAGGGGTTGCCTTATGTGATGCTGGACCATCCACGTTATTTCACTACCGAGCATGTGCTGGCCATCAGGACATTCTTCTGGTGGGGTAATTTTTTCAGTGTGACCCTTCATTTGAAAGGTAAGTACCAGTTGTTATACAATAGGACACTGCTGAATCATTTTGACAGCCTTGCCGGGAAGCATTATGCCGTTGCCGTTTGTGAGGATGAATGGCAACACCATACCGGTACAAAAGATTACCGATCCCTGCAGGGCATGGATCAGGAAACGTTTGGAGCCATTATCCGGGATCATCCGTTCATCAAACTGTCCAGAAGTTTTCCGCTGGAGCAATGGGATGAAATGCCATACTTGCTGACAGGTGAGCAGCAGGAGTTGGGCAGGATCGTGGGGTTGATCGCCAGTTGAAAAACTAGTTCCCCAGTCTGTGTAGCAGGTCGTTCACCTGGAAATCCCAAAGTCTTTTTTGATCTGGAATCTCTTTTTTCTCGGCAAAATCCCTGATCAACAGGATGGTCTGGTTGGAGACTTCTGCTTTTTCGATACGGAATTCGAAGTATTCGTTCTTGGGGGCATGGAGCCAGTGGAAACGGATCGATTTATCCAGTTCAGTTTCAAGTACCTGCGCTTTATCGGTGGTACCATCCCAGGTAAAGCTGAATACCTGGTCTTTTTCATCCACTTTATCGGCGAACCATTCCTGCAGGCCCGCAGGGGTTGACAGGAATTCGTATAGGATAGAAGGGGAGCACCTTATGGAATATTCTAGTGTAAACAATTGTTTGCTCATCAGGTTCAATCAGTTAAGTTCGGTCTGAGTGTTTCAGGTTGCTGCAATAATAGAAAATTAATGTTAGCATCAAAATAATATTTTGACAGGCGGCCAGTGGTTAAATAAACATGAAATTCACCGGTTTAGTTCGCAGGCTGAAATATAACTTCCTGATAGTAAGCAGCTTAAGGTATATTTTTTTTGAAATGCTCTTTTATTATGCTTAAATTGCTGTAAAGCAATATTCGGTGTACAAATCCGTTTAAGGTCGAAGGATCGTTAGTAGCAAAACTTTAACAAACGGTTATCATCCTTAAAATTGGTCTCACATATGAGCATGCGTCAACTTAAGATCTCTAAATCGATCACCAACCGTGAATCCCAGAGCTTAGAAAAGTATCTCCAGGAGATCGGGAAAGTTGAATTGATCAGCCCTGAAGAAGAGGTAAAGCTTGCTATCCGCATCAAGCAGGGCGATATGAAGGCCCTGGATCGTTTAACCAAGGCTAACCTCCGTTTTGTAGTGTCTGTGGCCAAGCAGTACCAGAATCAGGGTTTGTCCCTGCCTGACCTGATCAACGAGGGTAACCTCGGCCTGATCAAGGCAGCCCAGCGTTTTGATGAAACGCGGGGTTTCAAATTTATCTCATATGCGGTTTGGTGGATTCGCCAGAGCATCCTGCAGGCGCTTGCTGAGCAGTCGCGGATCGTCCGTTTACCCTTGAATAAGGTAGGACTGACCAACCGGATCAATAAAGCATTCCAACAACTGGAGCAGGAGTACGAGCGCGAGCCGTCGGCGGAGGAACTGGCAGAACTGCTGGAACTGGATACTGAAGAGGTAGCGGCAACCCTGGGCATGTCCGCCCGACATGTGAGTATGGATTCCCCGATCTCAGAGGGGGAAGACAGCACCCTGGTGGATGTGATGATGAATCCCAATGCTGAACTCGCGGATGAAGAGATCGCCAATAAGCAATCACTGAAGCTGGAGATAGAAAGGTCCCTGAATACCCTGACCGAAAGGCAGCAGGAGGTTATCCGGTATTTCTTCGGAATAGGGATCGACCACCCGATGAGCCTGGAGGATATAGGCGACCGGTTCTGCCTGACCCGTGAACGGGTCCGACAGATCAAGGATAAAGCCATCAACAGGCTGAGAAACGCATCCCGCAGCAAACTGTTGAGAAGTTACCTCGGATCTTAGAATTGGCTAATTAGCTAATTGACTAATTAGCTAATTGCTTAAATTTGCAAACTGATTAAGTGAACATTCGGGTTCACTTTTTTTATTGCAGGGGTAAATGCGAGAACTATGTTTGAAAATTTAAGTGAACGGTTAGATTCGGCCTTTAAGCAGTTAAAAGGCGAAGGCAGGATCAATGAACTCAATATTGCCAATACCGTCAAGGAGATCCGCAGGGCCCTGGTGGATGCTGACGTGAATTTTAAGATCGCCAAGGAGTTTACGGATAAGGTGAAGGATAAGGCCATGGGGGAGAAAGTGCTCACCGCCATCAGTCCCGGTCAGTTGATGGTCAAGATCGTGAAAGACGAGCTTGCCGAATTGATGGGGGGCACTGAGAGCGAGTTCAACGCCACGGGGAACCCGGCAGTGATCCTGATCGCGGGTCTCCAGGGTAGTGGTAAAACCACATTTTCCGGTAAGCTGGCCAACTACCTCAAGTCTAAGGGGAAATCGCCCCTGCTGGTGGCTGGTGACGTGTACAGGCCTGCAGCGATCGAGCAGTTGAAGGTACTTGGGGAGCAGATCAATGTGGAGGTCTATAGCGATCTGGAGAATAAGAATCCGGTGTCTATTGCCCAGGCAGCTATTAAGGAAGCGAAATCCAGGAATAAGAATGTGATCATCATCGATACTGCCGGCCGTTTGGCTGTAGATGAGGCGATGATGACCGAGGTGGAGAATATCAAGAATGCGGTGCAACCCCAGGAGATCCTGTTTGTGGTGGATAGTATGACGGGCCAGGACGCGGTGAATACAGCCAAGGCTTTCAACGACAGGTTGGATTTCACCGGTGTGGTGCTGACCAAACTGGACGGTGATACCCGCGGTGGTGCTGCCCTTTCCATCAAGTATACTGTACGGAAGCCGATCAAGTTTGTAAGCAGCGGAGAGAAGCTGGATACGCTGGATGTGTTTTATCCGGATCGTATGGCCCAGAGGATTCTGGGGATGGGTGACATTACCACCCTGGTTGAAAAGGCCCAGCAGCAGTACGATGAGGAGCAGGCGAAGAAGTTGGAGAAGAAGATCCGGAAGAACCAGTTCGATTTTCAGGATTTCCTGGACCAATTGCAGCAGATCAAGAAGATGGGTAACCTGAAGGACCTGATGGGTATGATCCCCGGCGTTGGAAAGGCCATAAAAGACGTTGATATCAGTGACGACGCATTCAAGGGCGTGGAGGCCATCATAAAGTCGATGACTCCGTTCGAGAGGGCCAATCCGGATACCATAGACGTCAGCAGGAAGAAGCGGATAGCAGCGGGTTCAGGAAAGGATATCAGCGAAGTGAACCAGTTCATGAAGCAGTTTGAGCAAATGCGCCAAATGATGAAGATGATGAACAAAATGCCAATGGGAGGCCGTTTGGGTATGGGCAAGAACTAATTTTATAAAAACCTTTGTATTTTTGTTTTGAAAAGTAGGCTGTGGAGGCTATCTTTGCATCCTCGAAATTGAAATCACTATTTATTCACAACCCACAAAAAATTTCTATTTTTTATGGCTGTAAAAATCAGACTCCAAAGACACGGGAGTAAAAAAAGACCTTTTTATTTCATCGTAGTAGCCGATGCCAGAGCTCCCAGAGACGGTAAGTTCATCCAGAAGATCGGAACTTACAACCCACT
>JBBAJN010000025.1:21501-26802 GCA_040404045.1 Chitinophagaceae bacterium | reverse complement strand
AAGCCGCAATGATATCGCGTCGTCAGAATACCTGCACAAGATCCACAATGTGGACTACTCGCCAGCGCCTCATTTTAGCCTCGAAGAGGAAGTTCGCCTGCAGAAAGCCATTAGCGACCTGATCTCTTCATCGACGATCTCTTCTGCCCATGATACCAGTGAAGGTGGACTTTTTGTTACCCTCTGTGAATGTGGATTTAACCGGGGTCTGGGCTTTGATGTAATGTCAGACAAAGGAATCAGGAAAGATGCATGGCTTTTCGGAGAAGCGCAAAGCAGGGTAGTTGTCTCAATCGATCCGGCTAAAGTGGGCGAATTCCAGGAAATACTTTCCCGCCATGGTGTAACAGGCGAGAGGCTCGGAACCGTGACGTCAGGAAGCGTGTCCATTGATGGTGAGCAATGGGGTAACGTGAAGGACTGGAAGGAACTGTATGACAACGCGATCGGTCAATACCTGGCGGGAGAATCCGCCGAGTCAGCTTTAACCGCGGTATAATGGATAAGCAACAGCATATTATTATTACCGGAGCAGCAGGCTTCATCGGCAGTTGCATGGCCGGGTACCTGAACAGCCTCGGGTTCAACAATCTCATTCTCGTAGATGAGTTTTTACGGGAAGACAAAATCCCCAACCTCCAAGGAAAAAAATACCTTCAGAAGGTTGACCGTAAAGACCTCTTCAACTGGCTTCGGGAAAATGATCCGGGTGTTGCCATCGTGTTTCACCTGGGCGCGCGTACAGATACCACAGAATTCAATTACGCTATACACGAGGAACTCAACGTTCAGTATTCGCAGGATGTCTGGCATTATTGCGTGAGCAAGAATATCCCCCTCGTGTATGCTTCGTCCGCCGCTACTTACGGTTCAGGGGCACTAGGGTATAGCGATGACCACGAACTGCCGGAAAAACTGGAGCCGCTCAATCCTTATGGGGTTTCAAAGAATGAGTTCGACAAATGGGCGCTTCATCAGCAGGTAGCCCCGCCACACTGGTATGGCCTCAAGTTTTTCAACGTGTACGGACCCAATGAATACCACAAGGGTCGCATGGCCAGTGTTATTTTCCATTCCTCCAGGCAGATCGGTGAACAGGGCTATGTAAAGTTGTTTAAGTCGCATCGCCCGGATTATAAGGACGGGCAGCAACTGCGTGACTTCGTGTATGTAAAGGATGTGATCAGTGTTTGTGGCTGGTTCCTTGACCATCGCCCTGCATCGGGGCTCTATAACCTGGGCACCGGGAAAGCGAGGAGTTTTGAGGACCTGGTCCGGGCAACATTTGCAGGGCTTGACTTACAGCCCGATATCAGGTATATCGATATGCCGGAAGATATCAGGGATAAGTACCAGTATTTTACCGAAGCGGATATGTCGAAGTTGCGGACAGCTGGTTACTCTTCGCCGTTTTTCAGCCTCGAAGACGGGGTGGGCGATTATGTGCGGAACTATTTATCAAAGCAAAAATACTATTGACCATGAATAAGAAGATTGCCATCATTGGCGGGGGTAACCTGGGGACTGCGATTGCGGAAGGGCTCGTAAAAAGTGGCTTTATTTTGCCCGAGCATGTTATGGTCACCAAGAGGAACATCAGTTCTATTCAACACCTGGAAACCAAGGGTATCCTGGTGAGTGACAATAACCTGGAAGCCGTGAAATATGCACACCTGGTGATACTGGCCGTGAAGCCTTTCCAGGTGGCGGATGTGATCGCCGGTATGAAGTCCCAATTGACAGATAAGCACCTGCTGGTTTCTGTAGTTACGGGCATCAGTATGGAAGAGATCCTGCACCATGCCGGTAAAAAGATCGGAGTGGTGAGGGCGATGCCAAATACAGCCATTGCGATACAGGAAAGCATGACCTGCATTTGTGCGAGGAACATCAGCGATGACCAGCAGCAGTATGTGAACGATCTGTTCAACCAGCTTGGTAAGGTAGTGACCATTGAAGAGAAATTAATGGATGCGGCTACGGTTCTTGGCGCCTGCGGTATCGCTTATGCACTGCGTTTCATCCGCGCCAACATCCAGGGTGGTATCGAGATCGGTTTCGATTCCGTTACGGCCACGTTGATCGCATCCCAGACTGTGAAAGGCGCAGCGGAATTATTGATCCAAACCGGAAGGCATCCGGAGCAGGAGATCGATAAGGTGACCACGCCCAAAGGATGTACGATTGCGGGGCTGAATGAAATGGAGCACCAGGGATTCAGTTCTTCACTGATCAAGGGGATCTCGGCGAGTTACGACAAGATCAGTTTCAGGTAACTGCAATACTCCATCAGATTATACGTTAGGAGGGTATACAACCCATTAAACGAACTACCCTGGCATTGCCGGGGTTTTTTGTTTTTACCTGAGAATGATCTTTCTTGTTTCGATCTCCCCGGGCAATCCTGCCCTGACGATGTATTCGCCCCTTGGCCAATGGGCCGTGTTGATCCGATGCAGACGGGTGAAGGGCCCTGTGGAGAATACTTTTCTGCCATCCATTGAATAAATTTCTGCCCAGCTGACTTGTGCTGGGCCTTCCATGCAGATGACGTCTGTTGCCGGATTTGGAAATATTGATAGGTGGACTGAGCGCATGCTCCATGAGATCACGATGATATTTGAATATTCAGTATGGCCGTTGGCATGAATGATCTTCAGCCTGTAGAAATTTTTTCCTTTTGACGGATCCCTGTCCTGAGCTGAATAGCTGGTTGCCGGGGGATTCGCATATACCCGCTTGATAAGTTGGAACCGGATGCCATCTGTTGATCGTTCTATTTCAAAGTATTGGATCGGGGAACTGTTGGGACAGGTCCACTGCATTAAAACGCCCTGGTCATTTTTTTCCGCCGACCAGGGAACTAAGTCGGCCAGCAGGAAGTTGCACTCGATCATGAGTTCCGCGATGATCCAGTCGCTGAACGAGGTCTGTCTGATCACGATGGAATCAACAGCGCCGTGGAAGAACACACGCATGGCTGATTGCGTGGTGCTGTTTGTGTTGCTGGCACCGTGGATCGTGTTTCCGGATTGGGTTGCACCGTTTACAGGATCTTTGAAGCTTGCCGGCACTTCAGTACCCTGATAATATCCGCGTACATTCTGTGATTCCATGTTTGGGAAATCACCCCGGATGTTGTCTACCCGAACATGGATGAAGTTTGAATCAAGCGGAGTGGAGAGTTTGAATGAAGTGTAATTTGAGCCGATGGAACTATAGGCGCGCCATACCTGGAGGCCGCCATATTGAACTCCTTTCCAGAGAGAGCTTGTGGTACGGTACAATGGCCTGCCGCTGGTCATGGTTCCGGAAGTTGATGCGTAAACCATAACAGACCCCCCGATCAGGGCGGTATCTTTCATGTCGCCATCGTTCTCTTCATTGAGCCACAAAGCGTTTCCCGTACACTGCCCATTGGCGGTTAACTGTATCCCGGCAAAAAGAACAATTGACAGGTAAAGTCTGAACATTCCCATAAAAACGCAAAAGGCCCGTTGCTATTGCATTTGAAGGTCAATTGTCAGTCAAAATCACAACATACCGTGAATTTTTCCACAGCCTGCAGGGCGTTTTTTTTTAGAAGTGTAATTAGTGCTATGTTTGCATGACCTTCAGGAGTTACTCCACCAGGTCCCCAGATAACATATCAATATGGCTAAATACATCTTCGTTACCGGCGGGGTAACTTCTTCTTTAGGTAAGGGTATCATATCGGCATCGCTCGCAAAATTGCTGCAGGCCCGAGGCCTCAAAGTTACCATACAGAAATTCGATCCGTACATCAATGTGGATCCGGGTACCCTGAACCCCTACGAACATGGTGAGTGTTTTGTGACGGAAGATGGCGCGGAAACGGATCTTGATCTTGGTCACTACGAGAGATTCCTCAATATTTTTACATCACAGTCGAACAACGTCACTACCGGCAAGATCTACCAGACGGTGATCAATAAAGAGCGGGAAGGAGCATACCTGGGTAAAACAGTACAGGTTGTTCCTCACATAACGGACGAGATCAAACGAAGAATGAAATTGCTGGGCAATTCAGGGTATGATATTGTCATTACCGAAATTGGCGGAACCGTGGGTGATATCGAGAGTTTACCATTTATAGAAGCGGTGAGGCAGTTGCAGTGGGAATTGAATGAGGAAGACTGTTTGGTTGTGCACTTGACCCTTGTGCCATATCTGAAAGCAGCGAAGGAACTCAAGACCAAGCCTACCCAGCACAGTGTGAAAATGATGAGTGAGAACGGGGTGCATCCGGATATTATCGTTTGTCGTACCGAACGCCCGCTCTCTATTGAATTGAGGCAGAAGATCGCCTTGTTCTGCAATGTAAAGACGGAAGCTGTCATTGAGGCGCAGGATGCATCATCCATCTATGAAGTTCCGGTGATCATGATGCGGGAGAAACTGGATGTCATCTGCCTGAAAAAGTTGCACATCACTAATTACAATGAACCCGATCTCTCCAGGTGGAAAGAATTCCTGGACAAGCTCAAGTATCCCAAGTCTAAGGTGAACATTGGCCTGATCGGAAAATATATCGAACTGCAGGACGCTTATAAATCCATCCTGGAATCTTTTGTACACGCTGGCGCGATGAATGAATGTAAGGTTGATGTGATCAATATCCATTCTGAATTTATTACGGAATCTAATGTGGAAGAGAAGCTTTCCAATCTGGATGGCCTGCTGGTAGCCCCGGGCTTTGGTCACAGGGGTATAGAAGGGAAGATACTGGCGGTGAAATATGCCAGGGAAAACAAACTGCCATTCTTTGGTATCTGCCTGGGTATGCAGATGTCTGTGATCGAGTTTGGTCGTAATGTCCTGCACCTCCAGGCCCATTCTACTGAAATGGATCCCAATGCAGTAGATCCTGTTATCGATCTCATGGAGGAGCAGAAGAAAGTGACGGCAAAAGGCGGTACGATGAGGTTGGGCAGTTATCCCTGCCAGATCCTTCACGGATCGCTGGCCGAGAAGGTTTATGGTACAGACAGCATCAGCGAACGCCATCGCCATCGTTGGGAGTTCAATAACAAATACCTGAAGCAATACGAAGACGCGGGCATGATCGCCAGCGGTCTTAACCCGGAGAGTAAACTGGTGGAAATCGTTGAGCTGAAGGATCATCCTTTCTTCATAGGTGTACAATTTCACCCCGAATTGAAAAGTACGGTAGAGAATCCGCACCCCGTTTTCGTGGGCTTTGTCAAAGCCGCCAAGGAAAATGCGGAGCAGAGGTCAGCCGTCAGGAACCCGCAGGCAGAATTGACGCATTGACGAATT
>JBBAJN010000025.1:0-21401 GCA_040404045.1 Chitinophagaceae bacterium | reverse complement strand
CAATTAGCCAATCCCTTCCGTTTCCCTTACCTTTGCCGCTCAAATTGAGATATGAAACTTGACAGAAACTCGGTGATTGGTTTTGTGCTGCTGGCTTTGCTATTCTTCGGATATTTCTATTTTACCCGCCAGGGCCAAATAGAACTGGAGATAAAACAAAAACAGATCCGGGATTCCCTGGCCAGGATACAACCGCCTGCAGACCCGGTAGCCCGGGTGGCAGATTCGCTTAAGGCAGACACACTGAATCGCGTAGCTTCTGCCGGTCAGTTCAACAACGCGTCTTTTGCCACTGAAGAGATCACCGTAGTGGAGAACGATCTTGTATCCATCGGATTTTCAAACAAAGGCGGACAGCCCGCTTATGTAACATTAAAAAATTACCTGTCGCCTGACAGTACACCGGTTCGTCTTTCAGGCTCCGCATTCGACAAGTTCTCTTATCGCATCAATACCGGGACAAACTCGGTGGGCGAGATCTCTGAACTCTTTTTTGCTAAATCAGCAGTGGTGAAGAATGCAGATGGCAGCCAGTCCATTTCGTACACCCTGGCAGATTCTGCCGGCCGTTCTGTTACCCATACGTTCACCCTCCCCGCCAGCCAGTATATGGTTGACTGGAACATAGCACTAACCAAGGCGGACCAGCTGCTTGGCAAGAACTCGCTGGATATATCGTGGCAGGTAAAGGCCCTGCAGCAGGAGATCGACGTACTTGGCGAACGCAGGGAAACGCAGATAGACGTGTTTGAGAAGGAAGAAGGCTTTGATTACTTCACCATGACGGACGGACTCACAGAGAAATGGGAAAATGGGGTGAAATGGATCAGCCTCAAACAAAAATTCTTTAACCATACCCTGATCGCGAAAAATGGTTTCTCCTCAGCAGAGGTCAATACCACCATGCCTGAGTCGGACACCGTGAGGGAAGTGGCTTCTGCCATGGCCAACTTAAAGGTTCCCCTGCCGGTGGAAAGCAACGTGAACATACCCCTCAGCTTCTATTTCGGTCCAAACGACTACAAAGTGCTGAAGAGTTATAAGATGGACCTGGAAGATATGGTGAACCTGGGGCAGGGTTTCTATGCGTTTGTAAAGTATATCAACCGGGTGATCGTTATGCCCGTATTCAACCTGTTTTCCGGGTTTATCAAGAGTTATGGCCTGGTGATCGCATTGCTCACCATCATCATCAGGTTGCTGACCTCACCGCTGGTTTATTCCAGTTACCTGAGCGGGGCTAAAATGAAAGCCCTTCGTCCAGAACTGGATGTGTTGAAAGAGAAGTATAAGGAAGATCAGCAGGCATACAGCATGGAACAGATGAAGTTGTTCAGGACAGCTGGCGTCAACCCCCTGGGTGGTTGTATACCTGCTTTGCTACAGATCCCGATCTTCTTTGCCCTGTACAGTTTCTTTAATGCCGAGATCTCCCTTCGAGGCAAAAGTTTCTGGTGGGCGCATGATCTGTCTTCATACGATAAGATCCTGACCTGGGATTTCAACATTCCGTTCATCGGCAGCCACCTTAGCCTGTTCACCCTGCTGGCCGTGGTGACCAGTTTACTGATCTCCCTGTACAGCATGAGCATGACACCGGACCAGAACAACCCCATGCTCAAGTATATGCCCTATATTTTCCCGATCATGCTGTTAGGCATATTCAACGGCCTGCCTGCTGCCCTGACCTGGTACTATACCGTGTCTAACGTGATCACACTGGTGCTGCAATATGTGATTCAGAATTTCATTATTGACCACGACAAGATCCTCGCGAATATCGAAGAGAATAAGAAAAAGCCAAAGTCGAAGCCCAAATGGCAGGAGCGTCTGGAATCCATGCAGGAAACCCAGAAAAAGGTCGATGACATGAAAAAGAAAACACAGAAAAAGTAGAAAGCTTAACAGCCGCCTGACAACGGAGGCCTGACATTTCATATCTTACCGTTATGATGAGATCGTTCATTCTGATAAGCTTAGTTTGTGGATTTTTCTCGGCCCATGGACAGAAGATACTTTCTGAAGGAGCTGTGATGTACGATGTATCGGTTCAGACCGGCTCCAGCCAGGCGAAAATGGCTGACGGGTTCGATGGAGCCACGGCAGTGGTGTTTGTCAAAGGCAGCCAGTCCCGTACCGACGTGAAAAGTGCGATTGGCAACTATTCAACCATATATGACTCAAAAGCAGGCATGGGCGTGGTACTCAGGGAGTTCGGCGGGCAAAAACTTATGATTCGCATGAATCGCCAGAATTGGGCAGACAAGAATAAGAAGTACGAAGGGATATCTTATACAAAGACGGACGAGACCAAGAAGATCGCCGGGTACCAATGCCAGAAAGCGATCGCTAAAATGGCCGATGGTACCAGTTTCTCCGTTTTTTACACCAACGATGTGGTGATGGAAAATAAAGACTATGACGCCCAGTTCAAAAACCTTCCCGGCGTGCCGCTGGAATTTGAATCCGTAGACGGTAACATCAGGGTTAAGTACACGGCCACCAAATTGAGCTTTGACCCCGTTCCTATTTCCCGTTTTGAGATACCCAGGGCAGGCTATAGGGAAATGACCTACGAAGAGGGTTTAAAAGCAGGTTCCCGATAAATTGAAATGTTTAAAGCAGTTGGCTAGTTCTTTTCCGGAGTCTTGAACTTCTGTAGCACCTTGGTCTTGCTCCTGTATGGCATCACCCAGGTCACATTGCCTTTATGGAAAGTGATGATGGAATTGGAATGCACCATAGTTTGGCCGCGTTTCTGGCCCATCACCTTGTAATTGTGGAAATGATAGCCAGATTTAAGGGAGATGCTGAGATCAGATTTGATGGTAGAAAAGGTTTTTGTAGACTTTTTGCCACCATCTATCCAGGAATCAACGGCAAACACATACTGCCCAAGGAGAAGTACAGACAATACAACCAGCACTTTTCTGCTGAATTTGCCTGATGGGTTATGTGTGGAATGTTTCATCATGACAAAATTAACAAAAACTATTCCAGTTCTCACAACCGTTCATCAGTTTTCTAACTTATTTGGTACAAACTTTATTCACAGTAATGGTCAAATCGGGGATAAAATCGGTCTGGCTGTTGCATCATCCTTGATTTAATGGCTTAAATTACAATAACCTATACCTACCGCATGAGCAAAAATCCTTACCGAGAAGATCATGAAGACATCAGGGAAATTTTGCGGCAATACGAAAATTTGAAGGCCGGCAGAACCCATAACTTCCTATATGAGGAGTCTTTTGAACGAATAATTGACCATTTTGATGATATGGACGACCTTCCCCGGGCTCTTGAGGCCGTGGAGGTAGGCATTGAACAGTTTCCCTATTCCTCCGCCCTGATCGTGAAGAAGGCGGATTTGCTGATTGCCACCCGTAAATACCAGGAAGCGCTTGACATCCTGGATCAGGCTTCCATCCTTGACAGCACCGACGTTGATATCTATATCCTGAAGACTGACGCCTATCTGGCACTGGACCAACAGGAAAAGGCGGTTCAGTTACTGGAAGATGCCCTTATGTTGTTTGACGGGGAGGAGCGGATAAACCTGCTTTTCGAGCTGGCGGACGTTTACGATGATTATGAGGAGTTCGATAAGATCTTTGACTGCCTGAAGATCATCCTCGAGCATGACCCTAATAATGAGGAGGCGTTGTATAAGATTTGTTTCTGGACGGATTTCACCGGCCGTAACGAAGAAAGCATCAGGCTGCACACGGCCATTATAGATGAATATCCGTACAATGAACTGGCCTGGTTCAATCTGGCCGCCTCCTACCAGGGTTTGAAACTATACGAGAAAAGTATCGATGCATATAAGTATGCCCTGGCGATCAATGAGAAGTTTGATTACGCTTACCGAAACATGGCCGATGCCTATATCCGGCTGAGAAAGTACCGTGACGCCATAGAAGCCCTTGAGAAAGTGATTGAACTTGCAAGGCCGGAAGATGTGATCTATGAGGCTATAGCGCACTGTTATGACAGGCTGAAGAATTATGCGCAGGCCCGTTTCTATTATCGCAAAGCGTCCCACCTTAATCAGGATGACGCGAAGTTGTATTACAAGGTTGCCGGCACCTACATGAATGAGCATAACTGGTCACAGGCTTTAAAATACCTCGAGTCTGCCACCAAGATCAGCCGGGTACAGCCGGATTTTAACCTTGCTATGGGCGAATGCTACCAGCATCTCGGGAAGTTGAAAGAAGCCATTTTTCACTTTACGCTCGTGGTTCAGCACAGGCCAAAGAGTTCTTCAGGCTGGGAAGCACTGATCCGTTGCCTGTACGACGCTGAACATTATGACGAGGCAGAGATCCAGGTCAACATGGCCGAATCAAAAACCGGCGGGAAGCCCATCTTCCAGTTTTACAGGAGTGCAATCCTGTTTGCAATGGGAAAGTCAAAGGAAGCGCTGATTCAACTGGACAATGCGTTGCAACGGGCTCCGAGACTCCTGAAAAAGTTTATTGAAGTCAATCCTGTGATTCTGCAGAACCAGGCCGTAGTTGACCTTGTTGCAACATTTAAACGAAAGAGGCCGATCTAAGCGTTCAGCAGTTAGCGGTTTATTCCTATTTTTGCGGCATCCCAAAATTGCCGACATGAATTTTAACCTGTCCCAGATCCCCGAAAGAAAGTTGAAGCCCCGCGCATCCGGCCTGACCATGGTCATGGACAAAGGATTGAGCACTGAGGAAGCGCGCAATTTTCTGAGTGTATCCCATCCTCACGTGGATATAGTCAAACTTGGTTTCGGAACTTCTTTTGTTACCCCAAATCTTCGGGAGAAGATCGAGATATACAGGTCTTATGACCTGCCAGTTTATTTTGGCGGAACCTTGTTTGAGGCCTTCCTCATCCGCAATCAGTTTAACGACTACATTGAAGTATGCCGTGATTTCGGCATCGAGTATATGGAAGTCAGTGATGGCTCCATTGAAATTCCCCATGCAGAAAAATGCGGGTACATTGAGAAACTCACCAAGCACGGAACAGTGTTGAGTGAAGTGGGCAGTAAAGATGCGGCCCATATCATTCCTCCATACAAATGGATCGAATTGATGCGGGCAGAACTGAGTGCCGGTTCAACTTATGTGATCGCAGAAGCCCGGGAAGCAGGGAATGTGGGCATCTACAGGGGTTCCGGTGAGGTCAGGGAAGGTCTTGTCCAGGAGATCCTCACACAGATCCCGGAAGAGAAGATCATTTGGGAGGCTCCACAAAAGGCCCAGCAATTGTATTTCATCGAACTTATAGGCGCCAATGTGAACCTCGGGAACATCGCGCCATCGGAAACGTTGCCGCTTGAAACCATGAGGCTGGGATTGAGGGGAGATACGTTCCACCTCTTCCTCGATAAATCAGAGACTAAATGAGAAAATTTGGACTAATAGGTTATCCGCTTAGTCACTCTTTTTCAAAAAAATATTTCACGGATATTTTCCTGCAGGAAGGCATTGATGCGGAGTACGAGAATTACCCCCTGGAAGATATCAGCCTGATCAAAACCTTATTTGAAGATTCCCTGCTGGAAGGGATCAATGTCACCATCCCATATAAAGAAGCCGTCATTCCATATCTGGATGAACTGTCAGATGCAGTGCAGCAGATAGGTGCCTGCAACTGCATCCGCATCGAAAATGGAAAGAAAACCGGCTTCAATACTGATGTTTTAGGATTTGAAAGATCGCTTGAGAAGAAATTGGAACCCCACCATACTAAAGCTTTGGTGTTGGGCACCGGCGGTGCCGCTAAGGCTGTGTTGTATGTACTGCATAATCTGTCTGTCATGAGCCTGCAGGTTAGTCGTACCCCCAATGAGAATTCCATTTCATACGATGATATTTCAGACAGGATGATGAACGAATACACACTGATCGTCAATACAACGCCACTGGGCATGTATCCTAATGTGGACCAGTATCCAAAATTGCCCTATCATGCCATGGGTGAGCAACATTACCTGTATGACCTGGTGTATAATCCCGCTAAAACGCTGTTCCTGCAAAAAGGGGAGGAGCGGGGCGCTGCCATTGAGAATGGTCACGATATGCTGATCATACAGGCAGACGAAAGCCGGAAGATCTGGAAGGTTTAAGGCCTTTCCTCGCTCATGATCTTTACCATTTCCGCAATGTCAAAAAAGTTATTACCTGCGGGGATGAATGCGGATTTTTCTAACTTACCTGTCCATTTGCGAAGTTTTTCGCCATCCTGTTTTCTGATCTCCGCGATCATTTTTTCGAGTTTATATGAGACCCTTTTGACTTCCCCGGAATTGGTCACGAGATAAATGTAATTTTCATCGTCCGTGTTCAGGGATAATGAAACCGGGTCCGACGGTAAGATAATGGAACTTGAATTCCAGTTTCCTGGCCCGGATGGGATTGTGCCAGGCAGAGGTGCTATGTCCTGCGTTCCAGGCTGCAGCACGGCCAGGGTTTGTTCCTGGCTGTCTTTATGATCCCTGTTGTCAGTTGGTTCCGGCCTTGTGGGTTCTACGGTTGTTTTATATACTGAGGCAGAAATATCGGGAACAGAAAACCCATTGGATCCTGAGAAAAAATAGGTGTACAGAAGAATGATGGCTGCGATGGAGGCAGCGGCGGCAGTGGCAACAGACGGCCTGCGATACCAGATCACCCGTGTTTTTTCTGTTCTGTCAAGTTCGTTGCTTATGGCATTCCAAACCGGGGCTGGGGGTTGTTGGGCGTAGTCTGCCAGAAGTTCCCTGATCTTTGGAACATCGCTATCCAGTTCTTTCTGTATGTTCTCCCAGGCGTTGTCAGGAGGGGTAGATTCAAATTGATAGAGGTTTTTCCGCCATTCCATGATCAGCTGTTTTTATTGGATCCTTTTTTCCTTCCGGTGATCACATTTTGTAAAATTGCTTTTGCCCTTGCCAGTTGCGATTTACTGGTACCCTCGCTGATGCCCATCATTTCCGCGATGTCCTTATGCGTATATCCTTCAATAACGTACAGGTTAAAGACTGTGCGGTATCCGGGGGATAATTCCTGGACAGCCTGCATGATGTCTTTAACTGCCAGCCTGTCCAAAGCGGACCAGTCATTTGTCTCCAACGTCGTTTCCTGGTTTTCGCCTACGGGTTGAAGGTTTACCTTCTTACGGTAATGTTCAATGGCCGTATTGACGAAAATCCTGCGCATCCAGCCCTCGAAAGAGCCTTCTGCCCTGAACCGGGGCAGGTTCCTGAACACCTTCACAAAGCCGTCCTGCAATATGTCCTGGGCATCATCATCATTGCCAGAATAACGGAGGCAAACGCCGTACATTTTTGGTGAATATGTATTGTACAGTAATTCCTGCATCCGCCTGTCGCCGTTGATGCTTCCCTGGATTAAGTCGGATTCACTCGAACTATGGTTGCCTGTGATATTCATTTATTTAATTAACAGGTTAAGCCCCATTTTCCTTTGCGAGGAAGACTATGAGCTTTTCCATGGCTTTTTTTCTGTGGCTGAACGAGTTTTTTTCGTCCATATTCATTTCCGCGAAAGTACGGGTATCCCCATCGGGTACAAAAACGGGGTCATAGCCAAATCCGGCAATTCCTCTTTTTTCGTCAATAATGATACCATGGCAAATGCCTTCAAACTGGTATTCCCTGCCATCGAGTATCAGGGAGATCACGGTACGGAACCTGGCCCTCCGGTTGTTTTGTCCCCGTAAACGCGACAGCAGCAGGCCAACGTTTTGTTCAAAACTCGCATGCTCGCCGGCGTAGCGGGCGGACCGTACACCGGGTTCCCCATTCAGGGCCTGGGTTTCCAGACCTGTATCTTCACTGAAGCAGTTACTGCCGGTCAGCCGGTAAATGGTCCGGGATTTCTCCAGGGCGTTTTCTTCCAGCGAATCGTGCGGTTCTGGTATGTCTTTGTCAATACCGGCTTCCCTAAGGGAAACAATTTCCCATTTGCCCTGCAGTACAGCCCTTACCTCATCCACTTTGTGGGCATTATTGGTAGCAAAAATCAGCGTATCCATATCAGAGTGAAAATGCTTTTTTAAGGCTTTGCCAGAGTTTCTGTTTAGCTGCTTTATCGTTTTCAATGATGGCCAGGTCGGGCGAGGAAATATAAGTGACGCCATTATGCGGCTGTACCTGGAAATGCGGGAAATAGACCGGTAGTTTGAGGTCCTCCGCCTCGAGTCCGAACATCATCACAAATCCCGCCCCGTATCGCTCCGCGAGGGTCTGGTAGTTGGCATCCTCCCTGAACGCGCTGATCATGTTGGTTTCGTCTACAGCAATTTTGCACGCATTGAGGATGCCCGTGAGGAACTGGTAGAGCGGGTCCCCGGGCGCCACACTTTCCCGCATGAGGACCAGGTATTTTTTTTTCACCACGTCTTCCTGTCGGCGGACAGGTATTTTGACCTGGTGGTCAATGCTGTACAGAGACTGGTTGAACAACATTTTCAGGGCATTGAGGTCAAGTGAAGGCTCAGTTGTAGCCATTTGTTATACTCATGATTGTTAGTTTTTTTGTTTCTTTGTATCAAATTAACGTGAATATGATCGCTGCATCAGATGTCAAGATCACCCGTGTTGAAAGAAGCAAGTTAGGGGATATCAATCTTGAAAACCTGCCGTTCGGGAAATACTTTTCCGATCACATGCTCGAGGTGGATTATGAGAACGGGAAATGGGGAACCGTGGAGATCAAGCCTTACCAGCCCTTGTTGATGGAGCCCTCGCTGGCAGCCCTGCACTACGGGCAGGCCATTTTTGAAGGGATAAAAGCCTATCGGAATGATGAAGGCGAGGCGTTTATCTTCCGCCCTCGGGATAATTTCCGCCGCTTCAATATTTCCGCTGAAAGGATGTCAATGCCCCAGGTTCCTGAAGAGATCTTTATAGAGGGTCTGCGGGAATTGATCAAACTGGACAGTAAGTGGATCCCGGGTAAGCCGGATCATTCTTTGTATATCAGGCCGTTTATGTTCTCTACAGATGAGGTGATCGGTGTTAAACCGTCCGAGAAGTATAAGTTCATGATCATCCTTTCGCCCACGGGGCCCTATTATTCTGCGCCGATGCGTATTTACGTAGAAGAGCATTTCGTGCGGGCAGTGCCTGGCGGGGTAGGGTATGCGAAGGCGGCTGGCAACTATGCTGCGGCGATGTACGCCACTGCAGAGGCCAGGAAAAAGGGGTACGACCAGGTATTGTGGACAGACGCCTTTGAGCATAAATATGTGCAGGAGATCGGGGTCATGAATGTGTTTTTTGTCATGGGGGATACCATATATACACCCGGACTTGACCAGGGTACGATCCTGGCCGGCGTCACCCGGGACAGCGCCATTACCCTGCTGAAGGATATGGGGTTCAAAGTGGTGGAGACCATGGTTAATATTGACGATATCACCAAAGCATTCCAGGAGGGCGAATTGTTTGAAGTCTTCGGGACAGGCACGGCGGCCACCATTTCTATGATCAGGGAACTTAAATACAAGGACTTTGTCATGGAATTCAATACGGACCAGTGGAAGATCGCCCCTGAACTGAAAAGGCGGCTCGATGCCATCCGGTCCGGACACGCGGAAGACCGATACCATTGGATGTTCAGGATATGATGGTGGGGATTGGGAAAAGGATAATGCTTTCATAACCACATTTCCACATTCTCAAATTCTCCCATTATTTTTTTGCAAGGCAAAAAAAATACCCATACCTTTGCCTCCCGTTTAAAAATCAGGGAACGAATGCCTACTATTCAACAATTAGTAAGAAAAGGAAGAGAGATCATCAGGGCCAAGAGTAAATCAAGGGCTTTGGATGCCTGCCCGCAGCGTCGTGGCGTATGTACCCGTGTGTACACAACAACTCCTAAAAAGCCGAACTCAGCACTCCGTAAGGTTGCAAAGGTCCGTCTTACCAATAAAGTAGAGGTGATCGCTTACATTCCCGGAGAGGGGCATAACCTGCAGGAGCACTCCATCGTGCTGATTCGTGGTGGTCGTGTTAAGGATCTTCCAGGTGTGAGGTATCACATCGTCAGGGGAAGCCTTGATACTGCTGGTGTGAAGGACAGGAAGCAGAGCCGTTCCAAATACGGTACCAAGCGCGAAAAAGCCAAAAAGTAACTCATTCTATACAAACTGATCATCCATGAGGAAAGCAAGAGCCAAAAAATTACCGATAGCACCAGATCCAAAGTTCAATGATGCGTTGGTATCCCGTTTTGTAAACAACCTGATGTGGCAGGGTAAGAAAGGTGCTTCGCTCACCATTTTTTATGATGCGCTGGACAAGGTTGCGAAAACAACCGGTGAAGACGGGTACGAAGTCTGGAAAAAGGCGTTGTCGAATGTGTCACCTGCCGTTGAGGTAAGGAGCCGCAGGATTGGTGGTGCAACCTTCCAGATCCCTTCGGAAGTGAGGGCGGACAGGAAGATCTCCCTCAGCATCAAATGGCTTATCCGCTTCTCCAGGGAAAGAAATGGCAGGTCCATGGCAGATAAACTGGCCAATGAGATCGTAGCTGCAAGCAAGGGTGAAGGTGGAGCTTTCAAGAAAAAAGAAGACACCCACAAGATGGCTGAGGCCAATAAAGCCTTCGCTCACTTCAGGGTCTAATGAGAACATATTCAATGTAAAAAGCCACCGATTAGGTGGCTTTTTTTATGCCTGGCTTGAATGAAATCATATATATAAAACATTGATTTACAATCATTTTGTTTTAGGATATAGCAGAAAGTGCTGAGAGTCATGTAAATAATATGGGCAGCCTTATACTTCAATAACCTTACTCAGCGTTATAATCCGGTAGAGTTCAAACCCTTGTAAAACCCTGGTCGTATGCGTTCGATCCAATATCTGTTTTTTAAGCTGTCATGCTTGATGATCTGTATGACAGGTTCTTTATCGTTAGAGGCACAAAGCGGAAACCTCCCAAACTGTGGAGGTAGCTTGAATCTTACGATCTTTACTGTGGAATCCAGGTGTAAAGCCACCGGGGTGATCACCATTTTTGCCAGTGGCGGTTCCGGACAGTACAATTACCGTGTGCGTGGTCCCGTCAACACCCCGTTCACCTCTTCAATAGTAATTACCGGCCTCCAGGCGGGTACTTATGACGTTGAAGTAAGGGATATTGGAAATAACTGTATCAGGGTACAGCGGAATGTAGTGGTGCCCGGAACTTATGTGGATCCGAGGTTTTCACTGCTGACCACTAATGTAACTTGCAAGAATGCCAGCAATGGCTCAGTGGCCGTAACGGGATTGACCGGCGGTCGTCCTCCCTATACATTCAGGATCATTGCAGCCCCGGTTCCGGCCCTGGTTGGTACCAGTAACAGCACCGGTGCATTCAATAACCTCCCTGCTGGTGATTATTCGATCCAGATGGAGGATTCCTGCAGTGGTCTTCAAACCAGAAGGGCCACTGTTTTGCCGTACGACTGGTGGATCCAGGCATCAGGAGGTTCACTGACCACATGCGGAACGGCAGAACTATTTGTGAATCTGAGGGACAACAGGGGAAGACAAACACCAGATTCGATATTCACCGGATTCCAGTACGGATGGGTGAGGGGTGCAGCAGATACGGTCTGGAATATCAATGATACGTTCACTGCAAATATCGGCAACCGAAGATCCGTTATGCTGGTCGCCAGGGATGGCTGCGGCAACAGGGCGTCTGTTGCATGGGCTGTTAATCCTAAACCATCGGTGAGCGCTAACGTGCAGACCTCGCTGACGGGTTGTAATGCATTCACCGCTTCAATCACATCGTCCGCCAATCTTACCAGTCCAACTTACTGCCTTTTCAACAGTAGTAATGTACAGGTGGGGGCCTGCAATACGACTGGCACCTTTACCGGTGTACCCGGCGGTTCATATACCATAAGGGTTCGGGATAACTGCTATGATACAACCATAAATGTTCCTTTCACGGTAGTGCAGCCAGTTCCAGATATTACAGGGGCCATTAATGTGACCAGGGTAACCTGCAACACGTTCGATGCGACAGTTACTGGGCTGGTCAATTTCACCAATCCGGAGATCTGCCTGTACCAGGGAAATACAGAGATCAGGTGTGATTCATCCGGCACGTTCACGGGAGTGACAAACGGTACCTACACTATTCGGGTGAAAGACGGATGTTACGATACCACCATCATCAGGCCACTGCAGGTGTTGCCACTCGTGCCGTCTGTTTCGTCGACGGTGGCCATGACAAATCACCTTTGTTCCACTTTTGATGCAGCTATAACAGGTCAAACCAACCTGAATAATCCAACATATACGCTGATCAATAGCAGTGGTGTTCGTATTGATTCCAATTTCAATGGCATATTCGGATCCATTCCCTATGGAAGTTATTGTATCAATGTCAAGAACGACCCTGCATGCTATGATACTACTATAGTAGTATGCTTTACCGGAAGGCCAATACCACCAAGTGTCGGAGAGTCATTAAGTGTATTAAGGAAGTGTGATTCAATAGATCTGTCGGTCAATTCACAGACACAATTATACAATCCCTTGTATTGTATCTATGATGTCAACAATGTACTGATCCGGTGTGACAGCACAGGTGTATTCAATGATCTGCGCTATGGCACCTATTGCATCAGTATCAAAAATGACCCTGCCTGCTACGATACCACGATATTACGATGTATAACAGTTTCTAAACTGGTTCCAGAGTTGGGCAATGTAAGTGTATCTGCAGCCGGATGTTCAGGCTTCACTGCATCAATGACCGGCGCAGCAAACCTCAATGACCCTATATACACATTGATCAGCAATAGTGGAACCCGTCTTGATTCTAATTTCACTGGTATATTCACGAATCTTGCCTACGGTAGCTACTGCATGGAAATGAGGAACAACCCACGTTGTTATGATACTACCATTGTAAGGTGTTTCACAGGTGAACGACCTAAACCTGACGGAGGTGTTATTACTGCAACAAATCTGACCTGTCCTGGCTTTACAGCCACAGTGTCTGGCCTGCTCAATTTCAGTAATCCTACCTACGTGCTGAAGAATGCTTCTGGTACTGTAGTGCAGACCAATCCCACCGGTGTATTCAACATCCTCGGGTACCAGAATTATACAATTGACATCATCAATGACCCGCTTTGTTATGATACCACCATCACGCGAAGTATCAGCCCAACCAGGCCCACGCCATCGGTAGGAGGGGTGGTGACAGATAACCTCACTTGTTCCGGATTTAATGTTGCAGTAACAGGACAGAACCTGCTGACGAATCCTGTTTATAATATCCTGAATGCATCCAACACGGTTCTGTATTCAAACACCTCAGGGTCTTTCACCAACATTCCTTATGGTACATATACGATGCAGGTAGTAGATGGCTGTTATGAAACACCATTCCTGTTCCCATTCTCGGCGACCCCGGTACCACTGAATGTGACGGCAGCTGCTGCGGCTTCATGCTTCATGGGCGCCACTAACATCACAGCCAGCATCACCTCAGGAATCCCGCCATATATTGTGACCGTATTTGATCCGTTGAACAATGCAGTGGGTAATGTCAGTGCATCCACCAATACGATCTCGGTAAACGATCTTCCGTCCCTGTCGTCCGGCCTGCAGTACAGGGTTGAGGTGATTGACGCATGCGGCCGGTCATCATCCATGATGGTCACGCCTCAATTGTCCTCGATCAATAAAACCATCAATATTGTTAGGCAGTGTCCTACCGGTACTTTGCCCGATGGCTCTTCAGATATCCAAGTAACTGTTTCATCTAACCTGGGTGCCGTGTTCCCGGTGATTATTAAAGTGGACAATGCAAATACCAACCTCGGGTATTCCATCCAGTCCGGCAACACGTTCACATGGTACAGTCAGGGTCCTGGTACATACGTTATTCAGTATGACCTTCCGGGTGCCTGCGTCAATAAGTTATATGACACGGTCATTGTTACACCTTATGAGTATCCAACCATGGCGAACTCTGCGGTTTACCAGTGCAGCAATAATAATTTCAGTGTGAGTACAGAGGTGATCGGCGGAACAGCACCTTACCAGTACCAGATCATCGGCTCTAACCCATCCAGCCCGTCCATCAATACAGGCTGGCAGAGCAGTCCGATCTTTGACATCACCAACGGTCAGAGCTATTCGTTGGTGAGGATGAGGGCCATTGACGCCTGCGGCAATGCATCCCTGAGCGATGCCAGTGTGCTGCCGCTGGAGAATGTGTTCGTCGACGCCAGCAGCAACTGCCTGAATGCAAATATCACCCTAAGCGCAAACATCGTTGCCAACTCGGTATACACCTGGTACAAACGGGTGGGGACTGACAGTGTGCAGGTGGGGACAGGTCCAACCTATACCATTCCTTCCCTTACCTTCGCGGATACTGGTACCTACGTGGTGAAAATGACCGTCAACAATGGCTGCCTGAGCCAGGTTACCGAACATCGGGTCTCAGGGGATTGTATCCTGCTGCCTGTATCGAAGATCGTACTGACCGGACGTAAGAATGGTAAGTCCGCGGATCTTAGTTTCGATGTGGAAGGTGAGAAGAATATCAAAGAGTACATCATTGAAAGAACAGAGAACCAGGGCAGCGGCTATCGGGTAATCGGAACCATGCCGGCAAAATATCCCGCAGGATCGAACAGTTACAGCTTCTCAGATGGCCAGCCTTTCAACGGCAACAACTATTACCGGATCAAGGCCGTGGACATTGACGGAAAGCATGTGTACAGTAATGTGGTATCGCTTGGTTGGGCGAGCACCAGTCTGAGGATCTATCCGGTACCTGCAAGGGATGTGGTAAACCTGGTATTCTCCAACAGCAAGAGCACGGATCTGAGGATCCAGTTGTTCACCATAAATGGCCAGATGCTTCAGGATAAAATGCTTCAGCGCGTCCAGCAGGCTTCCGTCCCCATTTACCGGAAGAACATGGCGCCCGGCATGTACCTGATCAGGATCACGGACCTTAAAGCAGGCACCAGCCAGACCGAAAAGATCATATTTGAATAAGCCCCCCTTCAACCCTTTATAAACCTATGGGCCGGTAACTCGATTACCGGCCCATTTTCTTTTCCGTGCGCCCGGGCTACATTTTATGATGTCATATTTTCTTCCTACCTTTGCACCCTCAAATTTCACAATACTATTGTCATGGCAGACTTAAAATTTCAAAGAAACTTCGGTATCGCAGCCCATATCGATGCAGGTAAAACAACCTGTACAGAGCGTATACTTTACTACACGGGTATGTCGCACAAAATTGGAGAGGTGCACGATGGCGCGGCAACTACCGACTGGATGGAGCAGGAGAAGGAGCGGGGTATTACCATTACTTCTGCTGCCGTAACCTGTTTCTGGAATTTCCCTACACAGCAGGGACAGCCCGTTCCGGATACCAAGAAATATAAATTCAACATCATTGATACTCCCGGCCACGTGGATTTCACAGTGGAAGTGGAAAGGTCAATGAGGGTACTCGACGGTCTTGTGGCCTTGTTTTCGGCTGTAGACGGTGTTGAGCCCCAATCTGAAACAGTTTGGCGTCAGGCTAACCGCTATAAAGTCCCCCGCCTTGGATTTGTGAATAAGATGGACCGTGCGGGTGCCGACTTCCTGAATGTGGTGAAGCAGGTCAGGGAGATGCTGGGAGCGAAATCCGTTCCGCTTCAGCTTCCCATCGGTGCTGAAGATAATTTCAAGGGTATTGTGGACCTGATCACCATGAAAGGCATCATTTGGGATGAGGCTGGCCAGGGTATGACCTACCAGGAAGTTCCCATTCCGGAGGATATGAAGGAGGATGTTGAGTATTGGAGGAGCCAGTTGATCGAATCTGTTGCGGAATATGATGATACTCTGATGGAGAAGTTTTTCGATAATCCCGATTCCATCAGCGAGAATGAGATCCATGAAGCGATCAGGAAAGCAACCATTGACATGACCATCGTGCCAATGCTTTGCGGATCAGCTTTCAAGAATAAAGGCGTGCAGACCATGCTTGACTGTGTGGTAAGGTACCTGCCAAGTCCCCTGGACATTGAAGCCATTGTAGGAACCGATCCTGACAGCGGAGAAGAGATCACCAGGAAGCCTGACGCAAAAGAACCTTTTGCAGCCCTGGCTTTCAAGATCATGACAGATCCGTTCGTGGGAAGGCTGGCCTTCTTCAGGTGTTACAGCGGTCACCTGGATGCGGGTTCTTATGTGAAGAATATGAGGAGTGGTAAGAATGAGCGTATCAGCCGTATCATGCAGATGCACGCGAACAAACAGAATCCGATTGATTTCATTGAAGCCGGTGATATTGGCGCGGCAGTTGGATTCAAAGAGATTAAGACGGGTGATACCCTTTGTCATGAAGATCATCCGATTGTACTGGAGAACATGTTCATCCCTGAGCCGGTGATTTCAATTGCCATTGAACCCAAGGCACAGGCTGACGTAGATAAAATGGGTACGGCCATAGCCAAGCTCATTGAGGAAGATCCAACGCTGCGGGTAAAAACAGATGAGGAAACCGGCCAAACCGTGCTGAGCGGAATGGGAGAACTTCACCTGGAGATCATTGTAGACAGGATGAAGCGTGAATTTAAAGTGGAAGTGAACCAGGGCGCGCCAATGGTTGCTTATAAAGAAGCTTTCCAGGCTACTGTTACGCACAGGGAAGTTCTTAAAAAGCAAACGGGTGGTCGTGGTAAATTCGCAGACATCGTTTTCGAATTCGGTCCTGCTGAAGAAGAGTGGCTGAAAGAGAACCCCGGTAAGCAGATGCAGTTCGTAAATGATATTTTCGGTGGATCTATCCCCAGGGAATTTATCGCGCCTATCCAGAAAGGGTTTGAGCAGGCCATGTCCAATGGTGTTCTGGCCAACTATCCGGTTGAGCACATGAAGGTCCGTATATTCGACGGCAGTTACCACCAGGTTGACTCTGATGGTATGTCGTTCGAGCTTTGCGCCCGTGGTGGATTCAGGGAAGCTGCCAGGAAAGCTAAACCAGTGCTTCTTGAGCCCATTATGAAGATAGAGGTGATTACCCCTGAGCAGTATATGGGAGACGTTACGGGTGACCTGAACAGGCGCCGTGGTATCCTGGAGGGTATGGATACAAGGGCAGGGGCCCAGGTCATTAAGGCCAAGGTGCCGCTGAGCGAGATGTTTGGGTATGTAACGCAGTTGCGTTCCCTGTCATCCGGAAGGGCGACCAGTACCATGGAATTCTCTCATTATTCCCCTGCACCAAATGGCGTTGCCGAGGAGGTGATTGCTAAAGTCAAAGGGAAAGTGAACGCATAAATAAAAAAGCCCCGATTTTATCGGGGCTTTTTTATTTATGTAGGTAATTAGGCAAATGCGGTCAATGATTAGGGGAGGTAACTGGTTCATTTTCAATCATTTCATTCTTCAAGCCCCATTTTTTTACATTTTTCACATTTATCCCATTTTCCCGCAGTTTTTTTTGTGTAGCAATAAAACTTTCCCTACTTTTGCATCCCCATTGAAAAGTGGCTAAAAAGTATGTCGCAGCGTATCAGAATAAAATTGCAGTCTTACGATCACAACCTGGTTGACAAATCAGCAGAGAAGATCGTGAAAACAGTTCGCAGTACAGGAGCCGTTGTAACGGGTCCTATTCCTTTGCCCACGCGGAAGAAGATCTTCACGGTTCTTCGTTCACCACACGTGAATAAGAAGGCCCGTGAGCAGTTCGAGCTTTGTACGCACAAGCGTTTGCTTGACATTTATACCTCTTCTTCACGTACGGTAGATGCGCTGAGCAAGCTGGATCTGCCAAGTGGTGTGGAAGTTGAGATCAAAGCCTGACGGCGGATCATTAGTTCTTTACATTCATCTCCAAATTCTCCTGTCGTTGGCGGGAGGAAGTAGGAGCGCTGAAGTCAAATTTTTTCCCGCTAGCGGGAAGTGAAATATGAACAAGCCCTTCGAGGTTTGTTTACTGCCGGTACTTCTTTCCATCCGCAAGGGGGAGCAAAAGAAAAGGTCGGTGGCAAACCAGGATTGAAGTATGCGGTTATACCGTACTGTCCTCGTAACCGGGGAGGGGCAAAAAACTTATATAATGAAAGGTATTATCGGAAAGAAAATCGGGATGACCAGCATCTTCAATGCCGATGGAAAGCAGACTCCCTGCACCATCATTGAAGCGGGTCCCTGCACAGTGACCCAGGTCAAATCTCAGGACACAGACGGTTACAGCGCACTCCAGCTCGCGTTCGGCGAAAAAACAGAAAAGCATACCAATGCCTCAGAAAGGGGCCATCTCGCCAAAACCGGTTCATCTCCCAAGAAAGTTGTAAAAGAATTCCGCGATTATTCCATTGAAAAGAATGCCGGTGAAACCATCACTGTTGACATCTTCTCCGAAGGAGAGGAAGTTGATGTTGTTGGTACTTCAAAGGGTAAAGGTTTCCAGGGTGTTGTAAAGCGCCATGGATTCAGTGGTGTTGGAGAGCAATCTCACGGTCAGCATGATCGTCAGCGTGCTCCTGGTTCCATTGGTAACTCATCTGACGCATCACGTGTATTCAAAGGCATGCGTATGGCGGGCCGTATGGGTGGTGACAGGGTGAAGGTGAAGGGATTGAAGGTGGTGAAGATTTTCCCTGAGAAGAACTACATACTCGTGACCGGTTCAATACCTGGCCACAATGGTTCAATAGTATACATTCAGAAATAACTAAACGGATTACGATGCAAGCAGATGTATTAAATATAAAAGGAGAGAAAACCGGCAGGACGATTGAACTGCCCGATGAGATCTTCGGTGTTGAGCCCAACACGCATGTGGTTTACCTGGCAGTTAAGCAGTACCTGGCCGCACAGAGGCAGGGTACACACAAGGTGAAGACCCGTGCCGAGGTGCATGGTGCGAGCCGCAAGCTCCACCGCCAGAAGGGTACCGGCGGTGCCCGTAAAGGTAACATCCGTAACCCGCTGTACAAAGGTGGTGGTACCGTATTCGGACCCAAGCCTCATGCTTATGATTTCAAACTCAACCGTAAGGTGAAGGATCTTGCGAAGATCAGCGCGCTGAGTGCAAAGGCGAAGGAGAACAGTGTTGTAGTTGTTGAAGACGTGACCATGGGTGCTCCCAAAACAAAGGATTTCGCTGGTATCCTGAACAACCTGAAAGTGAGCGATAAGAAAGCATTATTTGTGATCCCTGAGTATAACGATAACGTATACATGAGTTCAAGGAACATCCCTTCAGTGCTCACCACATTGTTGTCGGACCTGAATACTTACGATCTGGTGAATGCTGATGTTGTTGTGTTCACTGAAAGTGCAGCAAAGATCTTCACTGAGGAAGATGCAGCAGTAACAGCATAATCAAGGGGTAATTTAATAAATGAATTTAAAGAGTTAACAATGAGACTCAACGAAATACTGATCAAACCGATACTCACTGAGAAGGCGAACGGGCTCCAGGAAAAGAAAAGAACTTTCTCTTTCCGCGTTGCCAGGGAAGCAAACAAGCTCGAGATCAAGAATGCTGTTGAAAGCTTTTATGGTGTGAGTGTTGAAGATGTCAGGACCACAGTGGTTCCTGGAAAGAACAAGAGCCGTTTCACAAAAACCGGTTTTGTAAAGGGACGCAAGCCAGCCTACAAGAAAGCGTATGTAGTGGTTGCTGAAGGCGAAACCATTGATCTGTATTCTAACATCTAATTGAAGAATGGCCCGCAAAGGCCGCAAACATTGCAATAAACATGGCACTTAAAAAATACAAACCGGTTACAGCAGGTACTCGTTGGAGGATCGGAAACGCATACGCGGAGATTACTTCAGATACTCCCGAAAAATCGCTGCTGGAAAAGAAAAGCAAAACTGGTGGTCGTAACTTCCAGGGAAGAAGGGCTATGCGCTACATCGGCGGTGGTAACAAGAATATGTACCGCGTGATCGATTTCAAGCGTAACAAGAAGAACATTCCCGCAACTGTGGCATCCGTCGAGTACGATCCGAACAGGACTGCATTCATTGCGCTGCTCAACTATGCGGATGGTGAAAAAAGATACATCCTGGCTCCCCAGGGATTGCAGGTAGGCATGACCGTTATCAGCGGTGATGAAGTTGCCCCTGAGATCGGGAATGCCCTTATGATGAAGAATATGCCCCTCGGTACCAATGTGCACAACATTGAGATGCAACCTGGCCAGGGTGGAAAGATCTCCCGCAGCGCAGGTTCATCTGCCCAGCTGACCAACAAGGAAACCAGCTACGCTATTCTGAAAATGCCTTCAGGTGAACTGAGGAAGGTGCTGATCAACTGTTATGCAACAGTTGGCGTGGTGTCTAATTCTGATCACAACCTGGAGAGCATGGGTAAGGCTGGCCGGAACAGGTGGAAAGGTATCAAGCCGCGTAACCGTGGTGTTGCCATGAACCCTGTTGATCACCCGATGGGTGGTGGTGAAGGTAGGGCATCTGGTGGTCATCCAAGGAGCCGTACCGGTAAGTATGCGAAGGGTTTGAAGACCAGGACAAGGGGTAAGGGCAGCGATAAGCTGATCCTGCAGCGGAAGAATGGTAAGAAGTTAGCTAAATAGTTCATTTACCACATTATTCACATTCATCACATTCTGATAATATGGGTCGTTCAATTAAAAAAGGTCCTTACGTAAGTGCAAAACTGGAGAAGAAAGTTGTTACCATGAATGAGGGCAGCCTGAAGAGGGGCGTTTTGAAAACATGGAGCAGAAGGAGCACAATCACGCCGGATTTCGTAGGGCATACATTTGCCGTACACAACGGTAACAAGTTCATCCCGGTTTATGTAACTGAATTCATGGTAGGCCACAAGCTGGGAGAGTTTGCTCCAACCAGGAATTTTAAAGGACATTCCAGCAAAAAAGTATCGTAAGTCTCCTTAGACTTCGGCAACACTAAACGAATTATAAATCATGGAAGCTGTAGCAAAACTTAGAAACTATCCAACATCACCCCGTAAGATGCGTCTTCTGGCTGATGAGATCCGCGGAATGAAAGTGGAGAACGCGATCGCGCTCCTGGAACATCATCCGCAACATAACTCAACACCGCTGCGTAAGCTCGTTCTTTCTGCTGTCAGCAACTGGAAGGCGAAGAATGAAGGAAGTGATGTGGGAGCCCTCGTTGTGAAAACGATTTTTGTAGACGGAGCGAGGTCTATCAAGCGTATGCTGCCTGCCCCCCAGGGACGTGCATATCGTATGCGCAAGCGTAGCAATCACGTTACCGTGATCGTAGACAGCAAACAAACAGATAAATAACATTTTCAAAATCTATACATGGGTCAGAAAACGAATCCAATTGGTAACAGGTTAGGCATCATCCGCGGATGGGAGAGCAACTGGTACGGTAATAAGAAGGATTATTCCGTGAA
>JBBAJN010000024.1:12635-26802 GCA_040404045.1 Chitinophagaceae bacterium | reverse complement strand
CTCACCCTGTTTGTGGTTCAGGAGTTTCCTGCAGCGGAACAGGAGCGCCTGCATATTGGCAGGCGCATCAGGGATGTCGTACAAATCGATGAGTTGCCTCAGGGTCCTGACAAAGTCGGCAAAATGGGGCAGGGAGAACCTGGTCATGGAAAAATCAGGGCCATGCAGGATCCTGTAGGTGTAACTATTCACGGGATTGGCGGCTTTGGGCAGGGGGTCCAACTGGTAGTCGTAGAACTTATCCAGCACCATCAGTGTGCCATTGGTTATCGCCATGGGCCATTGCTGGATCTTGGAAATGATATGCCGGATGCAGTCCTGCGTTTGCCTGATCCTTTTCAGGTCATGAAATGGTTCCCGAAAGAATTTCAAGAGCCATTCCCTTCCGCCCGAGGTGCGGGTGAAGTTGAGGCGATGGAAAACCGAGAACTCTTCTTCAGCATGAAAGATCGAAAGGTCCAGGTATGTATACTGGTCTATCTGCATAATTACCGGCTGAATCGCAGCCTGCTCCCTGTATGGGATTCATCAAACCTCCCATTTTCATAAACAAGGTGCCCGCTGACAAAGGTATGGGTAACCGAAGCGGGAAATTCCATTCCTTCAAATGGACTCCAGCCGCATTTATGCAGGATGTTTTCCTTGCTTACCGTATATGGCTGGTTGAGGTCCACCAGTACCAGGTCCGCGAAATAGCCTTCGCGGATATACCCCCGGTTTTCGATCTGGAAGCAGCGGGCCACGGCGTGCGACATTTTCTCCACGATCTTTTCCAGGCTGATCCGCCCTTCTTTATGATAATGCAACATGAGTTGAAGGCTGTGTTGAACCAGGGGAAGGCCCGCATGCGCTTTTTCGTAGGGTGGCTGTTTTTCTTCCAGCAGGTGGGGTGCATGATCAGTGGCAATGACATCAAGCCTGTCATCTAACAAGGCCTTCCAGAGTTCCTCTTTGTTTTCGGGACCCTTGATCGCGGGGTTGCATTTGATCTGGTAGCCGAGGCGTGCATAATCATCGGCCGTAAAATGGAGGTGGTGCACGCATACTTCGCTGGTGATCCGTTTCTCTTCCAGGGGAAGCATATTCGTGAACAACTGAAGTTCGAGGGCCGTAGTGAGGTGCAGGATATGGAGTCTTGTGCCGTATTTCTTGGCCAGTTGGACGGCTGTGAAGGAGGATTCAAAACACGCTTCGGCATCACGGATGATCGGATGGTCTGAAGGCTGCAATGTCTTTCCCGATGCCTGCAATTTTTCGTAATTGGCTTTGACCACACGCTCGGCCTCGCAGTGCGTGGCGATCAGTACTTCGCACTCGCGGAAAATCCGGTCAAGTGTCAGGAAGTTATCCACCAGCATGTTGCCCGTGGAAGCCCCCATGAAAATCTTTACACCGCATACATCATTGCGGCGGTCATTGGTCTTCAGCACCTCATCGGCATTATTATTGGAAGTACCCATGAAGAAGGAATAATTGGCCAGGCTTGTCTTTGAGGCGATGGCGTATTTTTCTTCCAGCAGCTCATGGGTAAGCGCATTGGGTATTGTATTGGGCATCTCCATGAAACTGGTGGTGCCTCCGGCCACGGCGGCCTTTGCTTCCGTGTAGATATTTGCCTTGTGGGTGAGACCGGGCTCCCGAAAATGGACCTGGTCGTCAATGACACCGGGCAGGAGATAGAGGCCATTGGCATCGATCTCCTTTACATTGATGGAGGTTCCTATTCCTGAACCGATTTTTTCTATCCTGCCATCCCTGATCAGTACATCTCCTTCAGTGATCAGTCCTTCATTGACAATGCGGGCATTCCTTATCAAATAATTTTGCATATCTTTTGCCAGTTTATCTATGATTATTTCCAACTATGAAATTACAAATCGCAAGATCTTTAGTACTCCTGTCGTTGATCTGTGTGCCCTCTTTTTTATCAGCTCAGTCAACATACCTGCAACAAGGGTCTAAAGAAAACATCCTGCTTGAAAGACTTGAAATTAAGGCACAAAAAGATACTGTGCTTAATTTTTCTCATATCAAACCGTTTAACCGGAAGTGGTGGGTTAACAGGTTGGAAGCCATCCAGGCTGATTCTATTCCTGTAAGTTTAACCCCGATCGACAGGTATAATATTGAGCGCGCGTTGCTGAACAATCTGGAATGGGTAAGCAGGGGTAAAGAGCAGATGCAAAGTAAGAAGTCGCTCTGGAATACTTTTTTCAAAACACCGGCCAACATGATCGAGGTGGACCAGCCGGATTTCTTTTTGTCTGTCAACCCTGTATTGCAGTTCCAGTATGGCCGGGAGACGGATAACGATGAAGCGGTTACCCTCAATTCAAGGGGTATCGTTGCCCGGGGCCTCATCAGCAGACGCATTGGATTTTACACCTACCTGGTGGAAACGCAGGAGCGCGGGCCTTCTTTTTTCCGGAGCCAGGTGGAGACATTCAGGGCTGTTCCAGGGGCGGGTTTTTACAAGCCATTTAAAACTACAGGGTATGATTATTTTGACGCCCGCGGCGGTGTCAATTTTAACATTGTGAAGAATTTGGATTTTCAATTTGGGTACGACAGGCAGAATCTGGGCAACGGGTACAGGAGTCTTTACCTTAGCGACGCCAGCAACAATTACCTGTTTGCCAACCTGAATCTTAAGGTATGGCGACTGAACTATGTGGCCAAGACCATGCAGTTGACGTCCCAGTATTCACGGGGTCTGGCGGACTCAATTTTCCCAAAGAAATATGCGGCCATCCATCACATCAGTTTCAATGCACCGAAGTGGCTCACCATCGGATTATTTGAAGGGATCGTATTTGGCAGGAAGAACGATTTCGAATTTGCCTACCTCAATCCGATCATTTTCCTGAGGCCGGTGGAGCAAAATATGGGTAGCGGTGATAATGCTTTTGTGGGGGTCGATTTTAAAGCCAATGTGGCCAAGCGGCTCCAGTTCTATGGCAAAGTGAATTTTGATGAGTTCAACCTGAGGGAAGTGAGGGCAGGAAACGGCTGGTGGGCCAATAAATGGGCCATGCAGTTGGGAGGTAAGTATATTGATGCGTTCGGCATCAGAAACCTGGATTTGCAGGCGGAGACCAATTGGATCAGGCCGTTCACCTATTCACATAACGACACCGTGGCCAACTATACCCATTATAACCAGCCACTTGCCCATCCGCTCATGTCCAACGTGCGCGAAGTCATAGGCATAGCCCGTTATCAGCCGGCGCCAAAATGGTATGTGCAGGGTAAGCTGATCGCCTGGCAGCAGGGTTCAGATACGGCGTCCAGGAATTTTGGGAACAATATTTTCCGCGACTCCGATACCCGGGCGGGGGACTATGGTTTTGAATTTGGCTCGGCCGTTCAAAGAAACGGTTTCAATGGGAGCCTCTGGGTATCCTATGAATGGAAAGAGAACTTTTTCATAGAGGGAACTGTGATGACGCGCAAGCTGACGGGGATCGATGCCCGGACTACAGCCAATCTGGGGATACGGTGGAACATGCACCGCCGGGAATATGACTATTAAAGCCCGCCACCTTCGAAATGAAGCGAGAACAGGATCATCCTCGATTTCATCTGGTCTATGACATTGGACTACTTCAGGGCCTCATCACGCAAGTGAACGTTACCTAGACCCTGGCTGATCTTTATTTCTGGAGCGAGGATGAAGTATTTAAAAAAGAACTGGAAACCGATGCCGGCTTCTACGCCGAAATCTGATTTCTTAACCTTTACGATCTCTTCTGCATTACGTGCCCCCGCATTGGAAGCAAGGTCAAAATCGTATTTCATGCCGGCAAGTGTGTATACGCGGAAATTGTTGATGCGGTCACTTTTTAACCTTACCTGGAGGGGAAGGCTCATTACGATGGATTCCACTTTTTTCGCGTATTCCAGAGCATTGTCTCCGGGATTGGGAACGGTTTGGGTGTACAGGAATTTCTTTTCTGAAAAGATCAGGTGCAAGGGGTAAAAACGTACGTCAAATCTTTTGGACACCTGCCAGTTGGCCATAATGCCCAGGTGTACACGGCCACTGTTTAAAGATTCAACACTCATTACGGTATCCTGCTGCAGGAAGTAGGGATGATGGGTCACGTTATAGTGGGACGTGTTGTAACCCAGTACAATGCCAAAATAGTAACGCTTTTCGTCGTGGTTCTCTAAATTCAGGTTGATCTCGCGCTGTGCCTGCACAAGTTGGCCAACCAGAACCAGGAACAGGGTCAGCGGGGCTTTTGACCTGAATAGATGCTGCAAATACCTAAACTTAATCTTCTGCATGTAATTTCCTTATAACCTGTTTTTGCCATGATCGCCGTGAATGCTTTCCCTTCGGGGAATGCCTTTACAGAATCATTGAGGTATGCATAAGCCTCCTTGTTTTTTGCCACCATTTTAGCGATGCCCGGGGCTACGATACCTAAATACAAATTGTACAGTTGTTCTATGCCTGGTAAGTTTGGTTTTGAAAATTCTAATATACTGAGTGTACCCCCGGGCTTAAGTACCCTGAGGATTTCTGAAAGACCGGTTTCCAAATGCTCAAAATTCCGAACACCAAAAGCCACGGTCACTGCATCAAACGTATGGTCGGGAAACATTATTGCCTCACTATCACCGTTTTGCAGTTCTATAACATGTTCCAGATGCCTGGTTTTCAGCTTTTCCCTTCCCAACCGGAGCATGCCATCTGAAATGTCTATGCCAACGATCTTCTTCGGTTTCAGCATCTCCTCCGCCATAATGGCCACGTCCGCGGTACCTGTAGCCACGTCCAGCATGACCTGGGGATTGGAGGGCTTGAGAAGTTTGAGCATTTTCCTGCGCCAGGAAACATCAATACCGGCCGACAGGAAACGGTTCATAAAATCATATCGCCCGGCGATCTGATCGAACATCCTGGCCACTTGTTCCTTCTTCGATTCTCCCGATCCGGTAAATGGTACTACCTTGTCATGCGCATATTCCGGCATCCGGCAAAGATAACCAATTCTCTTTCTGAATTCCGGTTTGTAGAATTTTCACATTACTTTGATAAAGCAATACATTAACATGGTCATTCATTCTTCTTCATATCTTATTTCAAGCCCTGATGTGGCCTCGTGCCCGAAAGCCGACAGGCCAGAGTTTGCCTTTCTTGGCAGGAGCAATGTAGGCAAGTCTTCCCTGATCAATATGATCGTTGACCACAAATCGCTCGCTAAAACTTCAGGTACTCCCGGTAAAACGCAAATGATCAATCACTTCAAGATCAGGACCGGCGACAAGAACGGAAAGGACCAGGATTGGTACCTGGTCGATCTTCCGGGCTATGGTTTCGCGAAAGTTTCCCAAAAGCAAAGGAAAGGCTGGGAGAAGATGATCGAAGACTATATCAAAACGCGGGAGAATCTCGTGAATCTTTTTTTATTGATAGATGCGCGTCATGAGCCCCAGCAGATTGATATTGAGTTTGTCAATAAGCTTGGTGCCATGCGCATACCCTTTGCATTGGTGTTCACAAAAGCCGACAAGGAAACGCAACGTGAGGTATCGAAGAATGTAGATGCATTTATGCAACAACTGGCTGACCAGTGGGAGGAACTCCCGCCTCATTTCGTCACCAGCGCGGTGAAGAAGACCGGACGAAATAAATTACTGGAGTTTATCGGCCAGATATTGGCAGGGGATTGAACGGCCCCTCAATCTATTTGGCATAATGTGCGCAACCTGAGAGGGGAATTAGTTGACGATCTTATTCGCGCAACTGCTGCTGGCAAAGGCCTCGGGTTTTGCCTTAAAGGCGAACCCCATTCCCAGGATGTATCCCATCGCTTCCCGAAGGGCTTCATTGCTTTTGAAGTGCGGGTTCGTATTGATATCCGCGTGGACCTCCATGTCTACATCGTATAATGTAAAAAGATCGCACAATTCGTAGGCGATCTCTATACTCTTGGCAACTTCCACCAGCATTCTTTCCTTTATGGAGAAAGCCTGCCGGGTCTTTTCGTTATGGATGTACATGAAGCCTCCCCGGCCTTCGCGCAGAAATACGATGACGGTGGCAAATTCAGTTTCATCGCCTTTAACCTGCGAATCTGTGCCGATACAGACCTTCAGTTTATAGCCCGCTTCAGTTTCGCGGCAGATGGCGGCTTCAACGGCATCTTTGATGGGATCCGTGATGGTGTCGCCGTTGAATCTGCGCCAGATATTTTTCCGTTTTCCGGTTTGGTTCTCTGTTTCGCTAAAGGAGTTAAGCATACACGGTGGGGTTTACCCAATTTACTAAAAAAACAAAACCAAACCATGCCGGGGTCCGTTACGAAATCATTAAAAGCGTCTTTATCCACGCATTGTTAATATTGCCCGGTGGAAAGCATCACCAGGGTACAGGCATTCATGGTGGTAATTCCTTTGTCTTGCGCAAGTTTTTCCAGCTCCAAATTCTCTGCCCCGGGGTTGAAGATGATACGGTCCGGATCAAGCGAGAGGATATAATCGTAGTATTCTTTCTGGTGTTCGCTGCTCAGGTAAAGGGTAACGGTGTGGATGTCCATCCATTGTTTTTTTTCCGTTTCCACGGGCACATCGGCTACGAGGGTGTGTTTTCTTCCGATCGCCTTGACCGGATGGCCGGCATTCCTCAACCTGGTTACGGCAAGATAGCTGTAGCGCGCCGGATTATCGGAGGCGCCAAGTACAAGGGTATGTTTAGGACTGTTCATGCGATAAAAGTAAAATTAAAATGGCTCCCCGTGGGTTTTTCTGATCAACTGCTTCACCAAGAACGGAAAAGGTTTCATGGCCCTGATGAACAGGTTGGTGGCAGTAGGCTTCCCGAACAGCGACTGGATCATCCTTCCTGTTTTCAACCGTCCGGAGAATTCGTGATCCCATGCCTCCATGTACCGTCTTTCCATTTCATGACGGCTGATCCGGTGTTCCAGGAACTGGTGCATGACAAATGCCGCCAGCTTGGATCCGTGCATGGCCATGCTCATCCCATTTCCGCAAAGGGGAGTGATCATGCCGGCTGCGTCTCCCAGCATCAGCACATGGTCTTCTATGCGGGTCTTACTGTCAAAGCTGATCTGGGAAATGGTAACCGGTTGTGGGAATTCGAAAACAGCGTTGCTGAAGATTTTTTGCAGTTGGGGGTTTGTGCTGAGTACTTCCCGTTCCATCTGCCTGATGGAGTTCCCATGCGCTTCCAGGTTTGCTGCCGTGGTGAGGTAGCAAAGACAGAACTTACCATCTTCAATGGCTGAAATGCCGCAATAGCCATCGGGGAAATTATGCAGTGCGATGGTGTCCCGGGGGAAGTCCGTTCTGACATGGTATTTGACACCAATGTAATTGTTCAGTTTGGACGGTTTTTTATTGGTGAACGCGCGTTTCCATTTCAGGTCCAGGTTCGATCTTTTCCCGAAACTGCCTGCGACAGCGGTGCTTGCAAAATTTCCGGATGCAGCCCTGATGGCGAACTGGTTTTGATGGAAACTGATATCCTGAATTTTATCCTGTTCCATCAGCACTGCGCCAAGGTCCGCTGCGATCTTTGCAAGAGCAAGGTCAAGGGTATACCTGCTGATGCCAATACCTCCGGGTACCAGTTCTTCCCTTAACAGGTTGCCATCCGGGGAACTGACGATAAGTTTGTTGATGGAGACGGCGCCCAGTGTATCCAGGTTGAGCCCCAGGCTTTCCATGAAGGGAAGGGATTCTTTGCTGATGTATTCCCCGCAGACCCGATGGAACGGATATTTTTCTTTTTCAAACAGGATCACCGAATGTCCCTGTTTACGCAATTGGATGGCCAGGGAAAGTCCTGCCAGCCCACCGCCCGCAATGGCTACGTCGTACTTCGATTCCTGTCTGCTCATTTCTTTACGGTTATTAACCAGCGAAAAGCCCATTCCCAGCTAATGTGGGGATGGAAGACCGATCCTGTATTTTCAAACAGCCTGATCCAGTCTTCCCGGCTGAAACCTCTTTGTACACTTAGTGGCGCGTCATTCTTTACAAGGTAGGAACCGGAGAATAAACGGGTCAGCCATTTGATGGAATGGTAGGCCAGTGCATGCCGGTGAAGGTCGTTGATGAAAAATCCGATTCCCGCGTGTTCATATTTCCAGTTAAGCATGAACGTTAGTTCTTCATCGGTAAAATGATGACAGAAGAGGGAAGAGAATATGATATCCGGATTTTCAGTGAACCTCACCGTTTTATAGTCACTGCAGATGAGCTCGAGGTTCGGGTTTTGACCCAGGTTCTCGCGGGCATAGGCGATACAGGTATCTTTAATGTCGATGCCGGTGAATCTCGCGTTGATCCCATTTTTATTGCACCAGTTCATGATCGCTTTGATATTGTCGCCACCACCGCAGCCCACCTCGCAGATATGTACGGTTCTCCTTCCGTTCAGCAGTTTTTCTACACCTTTCAGGGTGATCCTGTGACCACCAAGCAGGGTGTTGATCTTTTCAAGTTCCTGCATGTTATGCCTGATATCTTTGAAGGGTATACCTTCTTCGTCCAGTAGTTCTTTTTTATAGCTGCGTACTTTCATGGGAGCTAAGCCTGTGCGATAAAGGTTTCCATGGTGAGGCCGGGTCCGAACGCCACGCCAAATATCCGGCTGTTTTCGTTTTGTTGGATCGAGGGGAGCATTTCTTTTAAGACAAACAAGATGGTGGCGGATGACATGTTGCCGCACTGGTCAAGTACCTGGTAGCTGCTGCCCAGTGCATTTTTTTCTATGCCGAGGCTCTTCTGAATGGCTTCCAGGATCTTGCGGCCCCCGGGGTGGATGCACCAGTTGGTGATGCTGTCCCTGTCAATACCCTGTTGGGCAAGTGCTTTGTCAACGAGATGCGCGATGTCTTCTTCAATGAGGTCTGGTACGTATCCGCTGAGGGTCATCTGGAATCCGGTTGAGGATAGTTCCCAGGCCATATCTTTCTTGCCTTTGGTAACTACCTCGGAATAGAAGCTGTTCAGTCGAATGCCTTTTGCCTGGTGTTGGTCTCCTGTCATGAGCACTGCAGCGGAGCCATCTGAAAACAATAGCCCGGAAGCGAGATTGTCCTGCGTGGGTTCTTTCTGTAAATGGAGTGTGCAGAGTTCCGTGCATACGATCAGGACTTTTGCATCCGGTGTTGCCCTGCAGATGAAATCAGCGAGCTTGAGCGCATGGATAGCGGCATAGCATCCCATGAAGTTCACGGAGGTCCGGAAAATATCTTTGGGAAGGTCCATCAGTTCCATGACCTGCAGGTCAAGCCCTGGAGCGCTCAGGCCCGTGCAACTGACCGTGATCAGGTGGGTGATCTCTTCTTCCTTTATTTTATGGTCCAGACATTTTCGAATCGCGTGAACGGAGAGCGGCGGGGCAAATTTCTGGAACCAATCCATCCTTTGTTCCAGGGTGGGAAAGGGTTCTACATTCTCCGATTGGGGATAGAATTTCCATTCATGCATCGGTTTGCTGTAATCGGCAATGCATGAATGCCTGGTCGAGATCCCGGCCTGGCGGTACAGGAAACGCAATTTTCGTTTGTCCGTTTCATTCATGCCATAGAGATGCTGCATGAATTGCAGGATGTTTTCCTGGTCATGGCGGTATGAAGGCAGTGCGGTTCCGATGGAAATGATCTTACTCAAGGATGCTCCAGATTAATAACACCAGGAATGCAATGTTCGTGCATGTAGAAGCAATAACATTCATTTTCATGGTATTGTTAAAGTCAGCTGCAGAAATATCATGCCATACGGCGTATGCCCACTTGGTAAAGAAGAACAGCACCGGTGACAGCAGTGCTGTAAAGACGAAAAATTTGATGAGTTCCCCTTTTTCTGAGAAGTAAACAAACAGTGTGGCCATGGCCAGACCATATAGGAGTGCGCAAAAGATAAAAGTGCCCCGGTATCCCAGTTTGTAGCTGATGGTCACCACTCCGTCTTTCAGGTCTTCCTGGTGCTGGTAGATCTGGGTCAGGGGATAGAAGCCGCCGATCAGCAGACTGCTGATGACTGCGGGTAACAGGGGGATTTCCGCAGGGGCATTAAGTTGGACTCCATGATAGCTGATGATAAACGTAAATGCGCCCTGAAAGATCAAGACGGTGAGATAGCCGATCACCGGATATTTTTTCAGCCTGATACCCCGGTAGCTGTAGGCCCTGGAAACGAGAATGTAGACAAGGATCCCCATGGCAAATGGAACATCTATCAGCAGGGACATCAGTACTGCCAACAAATCCATCAGTAGGGTGGCATAAAACAATTGGACGGTAGGCTGGAGTGGTTCCTTCACCCCCCCAATAGGAGCAGTATCCCGGTCCATATAAGAGTTATACCCATTACTGGCCGGGTAAACCAGTAGGTGCAAAATGATGAATATGAGACCTGCCTTCAAAGGGTGCAATGCAGGAGCCTGACTGCAGGCAAACAGGAATACCGGCAGCAGGAAAAAAGAAAAATGGAATCGCAGAAGCTGGATGGTTGAACGTGCAATAACCATGTAGGCGCTTTAGAGGATTTTATCCCCGGTGATCTTTTTACGGGCTTTTATGGCGAATTCCTGGAGTATGATATCACTGTTATTGGTCATATTAACAATGACTCCGGTCCGGTATTGGGAACCTTTAGCGTCCGGGATAAAAAAATCCAATTGAATTAATCCGGCCTTAACGTTCCGGGTATCCAGGTCAAATGTGGCAAAGGCCAGGCCATAATAATAAACAGAGCCGTTATAATCCATTTGTTCCGTAACCTTGGTAGACTGTCCGAGATAGTTGATCACCACTACACCGTCAACGCCTGCTTCTTTGGCTCGTTTTATAATCTCAGCTGTGTCTTTCAGGGTTTCATCAGGAAGTATATCAGTTGAAGGAAATGCCTTGATTCCCCTGCCTTTAAGTTCCTCAACCAATGATTTTTCTGTTCTTTTCCGGTAAGTGGGTGGATCAAAAGGGGCGATCACCATTACCTTTTTATATTTCTTTTTTTTATATGTCGGGTTGATATAAGACTGGATGTCATCCTGCGCGAAGAGATCAACGGGGCCACATACCGTTGATAGAAAAAGGATCATAGTGAGGGCGTAGAATGACTTGTTCATACAGTTAAGTTTTGATAAAGATAAATGAATCACCCAGAGGTTTTGATATTGACAAATATAGCATTGGATTATGACTGTGATCATGCAAACATTCAGTCAAACAATTTAGTTTCGCATACGTTTACACTACATGAACACTTGTCAGCCATGAATATGTTATTCCTGCTGCCCCAGATAATGTCACTTCTCTTTTTGCTGCCCGCGGATAATGAAGCTCCGGGGCCATCGTCATCAGCAAGGCGTGAAGCCGACAATGATCCCTATATTGCTTACCACGAGAACGGTGCCAAAAAGTTTTTTGTGGTTTTCAAGAAGAACAGGATCACGGGTGATTGGAAAAGCTGGTATCCATCCGGCATGAGTTGTGATTCCGGCAGGTTTACCGGCAACGCTCCCGATGGAGTTTGGAAAGGCTGGTATCCCGATGGATCGTTGCGTTATTCATGGAATGTGAGTGCTGCAAAACTTGCTGCCTTGAAAGACGAGTTGTTGAGGCAACCCAAGATTCGTCAGTTTACCATTTCGCAAAAGCATGTTGCTGATGCAGTGAAGTATTACCAGTCGGATTATCTGTTTAAGCAAGCCGTTAAGAAGCATAAGGTAAGTTTCCGTTCCAGTCTGGTTCATACCAAAACCTATGACCTTAACTCGATAGAGCAGAAGGTGAATCAGAACACCGTAGAGACCAGCGGTGGGTATGTTCCTCCTTTCCCCGAGATGTTATTGCATGGAGAGTACGCCAGTTTCTACCCTGGCGGGAAGATCCGTGAAGAAGGTATTTACATTAACGGTCTGCGCGAAGGCGTTTGGGAAGAGACTGGTTCCGACGGGTCCAGGAACCGCGGCAGTTATTCCCATGGTTATAAGTCGGGTGAGTGGAGAACGTACGACAAGCAGGGCAAACTCCGTTTTTTCACCCAGTATAAGAATGGCGAAGTAGTAGAGAAATATGATTTTTCGCCGAACAGGGGTTCTTAATGCATAGAGTGGAAGGCGATCCTGTTCCCTTCTGAATCGAGGATCAGTGCCCAATATCCCCGGGCATCCGTGATCAATGTTTTTGCTTCCAGTATTTTTCCGCCTGCTGCTGCAATTTCGTGTTTTATGGCTCCGGGCCTGATGATGTTTCTGCCATAAAGCAGGTGAAGGCACCCGTGTATGGATTTTATGGAGGAAATGATGCGCGTGTGAATGCATCGATCCCAAAGTCTGATTCGTTGATGAAGGTTGCTTAAAGCCCGCAATGAGGCTTTTGCCAGGCTGATCGGGGTATGGAAAGGGATTTAGGTAAAGGCCTTAAAAATCATATTCAATTCCTGTAGCTATAGTGTAATTGATCCTGGGAACGCCGGCAACAGGAGCATTGTCGTACAGGTAGTTGAAGTTGAACGCCAGCGCCAGGTTCTTGCCGGATTTCGCGGAAAATTTCAATTGATGTAAGAAACGGAAGTCCTGCAGCTTTGTAAAAAGAGGTTGGTAAAAAATGGTGCTTACCAGCTCCGCATTTTTGTTGGGCAGGTAAGACAGCGAGAAGTAGCTGCTGCTGCGGATATCGTTGTGGACGGTCTTCTGTTCATTCAGCTCCCTTTCATATTCATGCATCACCAGGCTTGCGGCGTACATGCGGATCGTTGGTTTGTCCATAAGCTTGAATCTTGGTCCTGCCCCGTACAGTATGCGGTAATCGATTTTGGTAACGGGATTTTGAAGTACCTGTCCAAATGCCTCCATCCTTACAGTCTGGTTGAGTTTCCTGTTGTACCTGAAGTGGAGGAAAGAATTATTGATCAGGTTCTGAGAGCCGCCGGACAGAAATCCATAATTGCCCAGGATCATGAAAAGGTCCTTTTTTGTTTTGTATTGAACGTGCGAGTTCAATTGCACGAGGAAAATTTCATCGGTATTTTTTGTCATCGACAATTGCATTCCCGCCGAGCCTGCCCAACCTGTGGTATCTGACTGGATCCTTGCATTTTCAACGTTGATGATCTGGGCGCCTGCGGGAGCGAGGGCCAAACAACACAGGACAAGGAGCAGCAGTGATGGTGATCTCATGATGGTGAACAAAATAAAACGAAAAAGCCCCGGCAAATGCAGGGGCTTTTGAATATGGTGGTCATCATTAAACAAGCATGGTTACCGGGTTCTCCATATATTTCTTCAGGGTCTGCAGGAATGCGGCGCCAACGGCTCCGTCAACGCTCCGGTGATCGCAACTGAGGGTTACTTTCATCACATTGGTGACACCAAAACCATCCCCTTTGCGAACAACCGTTTCCTTGATCCTGCCAACGGCCAGTATGCAGCTGTCGGGCGGATTTATGATGGCGGTGAATTCGTCAATATCCATCATTCCCAGATTGGAGATGGTAAATGTATTGCCGGTAAATTCTGCAGGCTGTATCTTCTTGTCCCTGGCCTTAGCATAAAGTTCCTTTGCATCTGCGGCAATCTGCGACAATGATTTTTGATCGGCGTGACGGATCACGGGAACGATCAGGCCTTCTGGCAGAGCGATAGCGGATCCGATATGTATGTGCTGGTAGGTTCTGATAAAATCCCCCATCCAGCTGCTGTTGACCGCGGGATGCTGGCGCAGGGCCATCGCGCAGGCCTTGATGGTCATATCCTGGAATGATATCTTGACCGGGCTCACTTCGTTCATCTGTGTCCTGGCTGCCATCGCATTGTCCATGTTGATCTCCATGGTCAGGTAGAAATGCGGCGCTGTGAACATGCTTTCTCCCAGCCTGCGGGCAATGGTTTTGCGCATGGAGGTCAACTGCGTATCCACATAACCTTCCTGGCCGCCTGCAACGAACGGTGCTGCCTTAGCGGCTGCAGGTGCTGAAGCGGCAGCTTGCGCTGCTGTGGGTACAAAGCTGTCCACATCTTTTTTAACGATCCTTCCGCCATCACCGGATCCCTGGACCTTATAGATGTCTATGCCTTTTTCCTGGGCCAGTTTCCTGGCCAGCGGAGAAGCTTTCACCCTGCCGTTTCCGCCATGGGTGACTTCTGAGATGGCTTCCACCGCGGGAGCTGCAGGAGCAG
>JBBAJN010000024.1:260-12535 GCA_040404045.1 Chitinophagaceae bacterium | reverse complement strand
TTTCCGCCATGGGTGACTTCTGAGATGGCTTCCACCGCGGGAGCTGCAGGAGCAGTGGCAGCAGCCGGAGCCGCTGTTGCGGGAGCAGGCTGGCTGAGGGACTGCAGCAACTGCGCTACATCCGTACCCTGTTTTCCGACTATGGCAATGATATCGTTCACTTTAGCGGCCTCACCTTCTTTTACGCCCGTGTATAACAGGGTGCCTTCCACATAACCCACCACTTCCATGGTGGCCTTATCGGTTTCCACGTCTGCAATCGCATCGTCTGATTTTACATGATCACCCACCTGCTTATTCCATTTCACGATCTTGCCTTCGGTCATGGTATCGCTGAGCAGGGGCATGCGGATCACCGTAACGCCGAGTTGCTCGGGAGTTACAGACGGAGCTGATGCAGCTGGTGCAACGGTTTCGGGTGCAGGTGTGGGTGCAGCAGAAACAGCCGGTGCGGCAGGTTTATCTAACAGCGCCTGGATGTCTTCGCCTTCTTTTCCTACGATAGCAATGATTTCATTGACTTGCGCAGCTTTCCCCTCCGGTACGCCAAGGTATAAAAGGGTTCCGTCCGCATAACCGACCACTTCCATGGTCGCTTTGTCGGTTTCCACATCAGCCAGCACATCGTCGCTCTTTACCTTATCGCCTACTTTTTTGTTCCACTTTACGATCTTTCCTTCGGTCATCGTATCACTCAAAAGAGGCATTCTGATCACTTCAGCCATAATGAAGGACATTTAAGTTTTGGAGGCCGAAAATAAGTCATATTACCGAATTAGCGAATTCCCGAAGGATTGACTAATTGACTAATTAGCTAATTGGCCAATTAATCCGACCCTTCCCGGGTGCTCAGTATTCTTTTTAAGGCTCTTCCCCTAACTGAATGAGCCAATTAGCCAATGAGTTAATGAGCTAATCTAATAGTCTAAATCCAGCTCCAGACGGTCTCTCAGCTCCTTGATCAGGGGGTACATTTCGATCAGTTTGAGGTATTGTTCGCGGGAGGACATCGGTTTTTCCCTGGGGCCTTCGTCTTCCTTTTTTTCCTCCAGGATGAGGTTGTATTTGAGCTGCCGGTTGTTAAAGAAGCGCTGCATATGCTCGATCAGGCCGCCGCGTTCCACCTCAATGAATTTTTGCTGGATCACACTTTCTGTAATGATGTCGAATGTGTCCGAATCAACCACCCGTAGGGCGGCCAGTTTAAAATTAGTGGCCGCTGAAGGATTTTTCTGGGCGTGCAGGACCTCCACATACTGTCCCCAGGCCTGGTGCAGCAGCTCTTCGTTCAGCATGGTCTGCTCCTCCACCAGTCTTTGCTGGTTTGCGATCTTTTTTCGCAGGTTGGCCAGTGTCATGTTGGTCCGGGGAGTCTCCTGCTGTTTTTCCTGTGTCCGGGGTTGGGGGGGTAGTTCCGGTTCTTCGATCTCAAGGACCGGTCCCGGATTTTCCATTTCCTGGGTATTCTTTTTTTCAGCAGGCTTTGGGCTTTTCGCCGTTTTGACCTCTATCACAGGGAGGGCGCGGAATGCTACGGGCTTTACGCTGTCAATTTTTTTTTTAGAGCCCCCTTCCTCGGCCAGCTCAATCGCCTGGTGCAGGTAGGTCAGTTTGATGAGTGCGAGTTCAACGTGCAGTCTTTTATTCCGTGCCTGCTTATAACCCATTTCAGCTTCATTGAGGATCTGAAGCGCGGAGACCAGCCAGGAGAGGGACAGCTGTTTTGCTGCAGCGATGTACTTGTCGCGGAAGCTGTCTATTGCTTCCAGCAGTTCAGCGGTTTTCGGATCCCGGCAAACGAGCAGGTTCCTCAGGAACTCCGCATATCCGTTCAACACCATCTCACCTTCAAAACCCTTCCTGTTGATGTCTTCGAACAGCAGCATGGACTCCGCCAGCTTCTGCTGCTGCATATATTCCAGCAAGCGGAAATAGTAGTCTTCATCGAGTATGTTCAGGTGTTCCAGCGTGTTGGCGTAAGTGAGCTCGTGATTGGTGAAGCTGGCGATTTTGTCAAGTATACTCAACGCATCCCTCATGCAACCTTCACTCTTCTGTGCGATCACATGAAGTGCGGACTTTTCTGCCCTGATCTCTTCTTTCACGCAGATCTCGTGAAGGTGCTCTACCGTATCCTGTGTAGTGATCCTTTTAAAATCAAAGATCTGGCAGCGGGAGAGTATGGTTGGAAGTATTTTATGTTTTTCTGTAGTGGCGAGGATAAAGATCGCATAGGGCGGCGGCTCCTCCAGTGTTTTGAGGAATGCATTGAAGGCCGATGCACTCAGCATGTGAACCTCGTCTATGATATATACTTTGTATTTACCGGCCTGGGGCGCAAACCTGACCTGGTCCGTCAGGTTTCTGATGTCCTCCACGGAATTATTGCTGGCGGCATCCAGCTCGTGGATATTCATCGAACTTCCGTTGTTGAAAGAAACGCAGGATACACAGGTATTGCAGGCTTCCCCGTCTTCCCCCGGGGATTCGCAGTTGATCGTTTTGGCGAGGATGCGCGCACAGGTCGTTTTTCCAACTCCCCTCGGCCCGCAAAACAGGAAGGCGTGGGCCAGTTGGTTATTGCGGATCGCATTTTTCAGGGTGGTCGTAATATGGGACTGACCCACAACCGTTGAAAAATTCTGGGGCCTGTATTTCCTCGCTGATACTATAAACTTCTCCATAGACTGGGGGCAAGTTAGGACAATTGGCTAATTAGCTAATTGGCTTATTGGCTAATTGTTGTTAACAGTCTATATTTAGTTTTACCAATTTCTTAATCAGCTAATGAGCTAATGAGCCAATTAGCCAATTGATTCTATGCCAGATTTCATCCTTTCCCTTGACCAGGGTACTACATCGTCCCGTGCCATTCTGTTTAACCATGCCGGAAAGATCATCAGCATGGCCCAGAAAGAATTCAGGCAGATCTTCCCACAGCCCGGCTGGGTGGAGCACGATCCGAATGAGATCTGGAGCACCCAGTTAGGCGTAGCTGCTGAGGCCATCTCCAAAGCGGGCCTCACCGTGCGGGACATCGCCGCCATTGGGATCACCAATCAACGCGAGACCACCGTGGTATGGGACCGGACAACCGGTAAGCCGGTGCACAACGCCATTGTCTGGCAAGACCGCCGCACCGCTTCTTTTTGCGATGAGCTGAAGGGCCGGGGCCTTGAAACAACAATCAGGGAGAAGACGGGCCTGGTCATCGATGCCTATTTCTCCGCCACCAAGATCAGGTGGATTCTCAACCATGTGGAAGGCGCACGAAAAATGGCGGAAGAGGGCAGGCTGGCCTTCGGAACCGTGGACAGCTGGCTGGTGTGGAACCTGACCCGCGGACAGGTTCATGTAACGGATGTCTCCAATGCCTCGCGCACCATGCTGCTCAACCTCCATACCCAGGCCTGGGATGAGGAATTGCTGCAGGTATTCGGCATCCCACTGTCGATGCTGCCCGAGGTGCGTTCCAGCAGTGAAGTATATGGGTACACGCAGAATGTGTTGTCAGCTGCCAATATTCCCATCGCCGGGATCGCGGGCGACCAGCAGTCGGCCCTGTTCGGCCAGTTATGCCACCAGCCCGGTATGGTGAAGAATACCTATGGCACAGGTTGTTTCATGTTGATGACCACCGGGGAGCAACCGGTGATCTCCAGGAACAATTTGCTGACCACCATTGGCTGGAAGATCGATGGTAAAACGATCTATGCCCTGGAGGGCTCTGTGTTCATCGGCGGAGCCATCGTACAATGGATCAGGGATGGATTGCGCATCATACAGAAATCGTCGGACGTGGAAGCGCTGGCCCGGCAGGTCCCCGACAGCGAAGGAGTTTATGTGGTGCCCGCTTTTGCCGGCCTCGGTGCGCCCTATTGGGAGCAGCATGCCAGGGGGACTATTGTAGGGTTAACCAGGGGCAGTAACTCGGCACATATTGCCCGTGCGGCGCTGGACAGCATTGCCTACCAGACGCGTGATCTGTTGAAGGCGATGGAAGCCGATTCGGGTATACCTATCCGTGAGTTAAGGGTGGACGGCGGCGCCACGGTCAACAACCTGCTCATGCAGTTCCAGAGTGACATCATGGATGTAAGCGTTGTAAGACCGGAGATCATTGAAACGACGGCCCTTGGTGCCGCTTACCTCGCGGGTCTGGCCGTAGGATTCTGGAAATCGGTCGATGATATCCGGAATTATTGGGTGGCGGAGCAGACATTCACCCCGGCCATGCCAGCAGACCGCAGGGATGAGCTGACCCGAGGCTGGAACAGGGCCGTAAAAACGGCTATCGCCTATGCCCAGGTGCCCGGGTAAATTAATGCAGGCCCCGGTGAGGGCATTCTTCGTGCAATAACATATCCACAATGCCCTGGGCGACATGCTAAATAATTTAGTTTTTTCCTACCTTGCACACAAACCATTTTTGCTTGAGAATATTGCATACTGCCGATTGGCATCTGGGCCTTCGTCTCTATAAAAAAGACATATCGGAAGAACACCGGTTCTTTTTTTCATGGCTGGTTGACCTGATCCGGGACCGGCAGATCGACGTGCTGATGATATCCGGAGATGTTTTTGACCACGCCAATCCCACCAACGAAGCGCGCGCATTGTATTATGAATTCCTGGTACAGTTGATCCAACTGAAATGTAGGGTCATCATCACGGGAGGGAACCATGATTCCCCTGGGATCCTCAATGCTCCGAAAGAGATCTTGCAGATGCTTGAAGTTCATGTGGTTGGGTCTGCCAGGCAGGCGGTGGGTGAAGAGGTTATCGATCTGGGCACCGCCGTTGTGGCTGCGGTGCCGTACCTGCGCGAGCCCGACATACATGCGCTGACGAAGGGTGTTGAGTATGACGATAAGCGACAGCAGGTGCGTGATGGGATCAAGCGCCACTATGATCTGGTTGCAGAAGCTTGTGCCGCATATGATACGCCTGTCATTGCGATGGGTCATCTCTACGCGGCAGGATCATCTACTTCTGAGAGTGAGCGCCTGATCCAGATGGGGAATCAAAGCGCCGTAGCAGCGGATGATTTTTCTTCCCGCTTTGATTATGTGGCCCTGGGGCATATCCATCGTCCGCAGATCGTGAATGGACAAAAGAACATCCGCTATTCCGGGTCTCCCGTGCCCCTGAGTTTCAGTGAGCGGGACGATAAGAAGATCGTGATCGAGCTTGAGATCGATGGGAAGGAGATCAGACAAACTGATCACCAGGTCCCTGTCTTCCGAAAGCTTGTGCGTTTTAAAGGGACACTGGCAGAAGTAATGAAAGGGGTCGAAGCATACCAGGAGACGGGGCCGGCAAAGGCCTTCGGGGAACTGCATATTGAATCTGAAGGTATGGATCCTTCGATCTATGCTGATGCTGCAAGGTTCGTGGCGGATTGGCAGAGCGAATACATCGATATAGTGAACTACGGCATTACCATCAGGAACGATGTGCCGAGGATGGGCGAAATGAGTAATGGGTTGGACCTGCGCGAGATCAAACCGCTGGACGTGCTGGACCGCATGATGGAATCCGGTGGTGTGAGCCCTGAAGAACAGGCACTGATGCGCAACGCGTTTTTTGAATTACTGGGTATGGACGATGAAAATGAAGAGGAATGAGGATTCTAAAGATCAGACTGAAAAACATCAATTCCCTGCGCGGGGAACATGAGATCGATTTCTCAGCAAGCCCGCTCAGGGAGTCCGGGCTGTTCGGCATTGTTGGCGCAACGGGCTCAGGAAAATCTACGCTGCTGGACAGCATCACGCTGGCTTTGTTCGGCAGGGTCCCGAGGATAGGGCAGGTGACGAAGGGTGGGCTTGACAAAGGTGGGATTATCCTCACCAAACACGAGAAGGATTGTTATGCGGAGGTGGCCTATGAATGCAAGCAAGGTGTTTTTACCGCGCGCTGGTCTGTCAGTAAAACAAAGAACGGAACATTCAGGGATGTGGAAATGAAAGTATTCAACGAGGCCGGAGATCAGTTGTCGGACGGCCTCAAGGATGCTCCTGCAGTGAATGCTGCGAACATAGGTTTGGACTACGACCAGTTCGTAAAATCGATCCTGCTCTGCCAGGGTGAGTTCGCGAAGTTCCTCCAGTCTGGGAAGAACGAACGCGCACTGCTGCTCGAGAAGATCACGGCTACCCATGAATTCAGGCGCATTGGCAAGAAAGCGTTCAAGGAGTTCAACAGACGGAAAGGTATTTTGGATAGCAAGATACAGGTCATCGGAGACCTGGGTCGTAATCTCCTTACGGATGGACTGCGAGCTGAACTGGAGAAAGAGATAGAAACACTGGCGGGAAAGACAGATGCCGCTGAGACGAAGCTGGATGAGGCCAAAGATAAGCTCGGATTGAAGGCAAGGTTGAAGCAACTAAAGGAGAAGCTCGAAGAGCAAAAGAAACGAAAGGAGCATGCGGAGCAGGCGCTGAAAGAATTTGAAGCGAAGTACGGGGCAGTATTGAATCATTACGATAAACTCTTCATCCATAAGGACCAGCTTGCCGAACACACGCGGTTGGCGGCGGCGGTGGAAGATGCAAAGTATAAGATCGGTTTATATGAGCAGCGGATCAAAGGGCATGATGAGGAGATCGGGCAGATGCTCATGGAATTGCGTAAATGGGTAGGCGAAGAAGTATCGGACCATGACTATGTGCAACACCTGCGGGCATATCGAGACAAGGTGCGTGACTTGCAGTCGAAATGCAATGAGAACAGGAACGCATTAACGGTATGCGTTGGCAGGCTGGGTCCGTTGCTGAATATGGCCTCGTTTCAGTATGAGAAATCTGTATTCCGCGAGGATTCCGGCAACGAGTTGTTGCTGGCCAGGCTTCGTAGCAGAAAAGACAACGAAGCCGGCAAGTACAGAAAGTCGATCGACACTCATGGTTTTGAAGAAGGCAAGCTGCAGGAAATTCGGTTGTCCGTTGCCGATATAATAGCGGACCTTGGCCAGTTGAAATTGGAAGTGAGGGGTTACATGCTCCAGTCTTCACAGATCAGGTTGGCTGCTGAGCGCATCGCGGGGTTTGAAAGCAAGCTGAAAGAGTTTGATATAGCATCGCTTAGAAACGAGCTTGATCTGGCCAACCTGGCCTACGGGAAAGCCAAAGAGGACCGGGATAGGCTATTGGATGCGGAAAAGCTGGAGGATCTTCGCAAGAGCCTTAAGGATGGCGAGTCTTGCCCGCTCTGTGGGTCTGAGCACCATCCCTATCTCCATGGTTTTGCGGAAGATGTGCTGAAGGCAGGCGATGACCTGGCAAAGTGGAAGCAGGAGTACGACCGATGTAAGCATGCGTATGACAACGGCGTATTACAGGTGGGGCAGATCAGTAACAATCTGCACAATGAGAGGCAGTCGTTGGCGGGAATGGAGAAAGAGAATGAACGCATCAAAGCGCTTGTAGGAGAACTGAAACAGAAACTGGGGATCGATAAGGTGCAGAGTGAAGAGAAAGTGCAGGAGTTGATCGATATCCAAAGAAACAGGCTGACTGCGCTGGATGAATGTATCCGGTATAAACAATGGGAACCGCAGTCGGTGCAGGTGGAGCAGGCTGTGGATGAATATGATGCTCTTTTTGCGGGGCTGTCGGGTTTGAAGGGGGTATTGGCCGGGATCTATGGAGGAAAAGATATTGACGCAGATTGCCAGGCACGTGAGGCTGCATTGCAGCAAAGACAGGGAGCGAAACATGAAGAGGCCGTGAAGCTCAAGACGGCAGAGGATCAGCGGAAAACTGATGCAAAACAGTTGGCGTTACTGAAAGAGGATTTGGAGAGGCATCTGTATGCCCTGGGATATGCAGGAATTGAAGAAGCAAGGGGGGTACTGATCACAGAGGCTGAGCAGAAATCACTGCTGGAACAGAGAGGAAAGATCATGCAGGTGATTCTTGGGAGTGAGGAGCAGCTTGGACTCTTGCGGGGCCAGTGGGAGGAAGCTGCCCAGGGTGATGATGCAACTAAAACACTGGAGCAGCAGCAGGTGTTGGTAATGGAAGCAGACGCTGAACTTAAAGTACTGCGTGAGCTGTCGAAAGAAAAATTCGGCAGCCTTCAGACAGATCATAAACTGCGCGAACAACTGGGGGGCCATATAGCTGAAAAGAACAAGTTGCAGGACGCGTTGAAGCCCTGGGAAATGCTCAACAAGCTGATCGGCGATGCCACAGGCAACCGGTTCAACAACAGGGCGCAGGAACTGACACTTCAGCATCTGCTGATCCTGGCCAACAAACGGATGGACAAGCTGCACAGCAGGTACACATTGCTGATGCCCGAGAAGCTGGAAGACGATGACCTGCGCGTGGAAGACGGATACATGGGCAATGAGGTCCGTACGGTGAGGTCCCTTTCCGGGGGTGAGACCTTCGTGCTCAGCCTCGCACTGGCCCTGGGGCTCTCGGACCTGGCTTCCCGGGATATCAGGATTGACAGTTTGTTCATTGATGAGGGATTCGGGTCTCTCGATCCGGACACGCTGGAGGAGGCTATGGCTACGCTGGAGCAGCTGCAGACGGAATCCAATAAGACCGTGGGCATCATATCGCATGTTGAATCCCTGAAGGAAAGGATCTTTACGCAGATCAGGTTGACAAAAAGCAACAATGGATTCAGTACCTTGAGTATCTATCCGGAGACTGGATCTACAGATGAAGCGGAGTTATAATTTAGAAAGACTGAAAGGCAATACGGTTTGGGATATCCTCGTGATCGGGGGTGGAGCAACCGGGTTGGGCATTGCCGTTGATGCCGCATCGAGGGGATATGCGGTTGCCTTAGTAGAGAAAGATGATTTTGCTAAGGGTACTTCGAGCAGGTCAACCAAGCTCGTTCATGGCGGCGTGAGGTACCTGGCCCAGGGCAATATCAAGTTGGTGCGTGAGGCATTGCGTGAGCGGGGGATATTGTTGAAGAACGCTCCGCATCTAACCCGCAGGCAGGCTTTTATTGTTCCGGCCTTCTCGCTATGGGAAAAATTTTATTACGGCATTGGACTTGGCTTATATGATCTCCTCGCGGGCAAGCTTCAGCTCGGGAGTGTTAAAATGCTGGGGAAGACGCAGGTGCTTGATCAGATGCCCATGATCCGGTCAAAAGGTTTGAAAGGTGGTATCGAGTATGTAGACGGGCAGTTTGACGATGCCAGGCTGGCCATCAGTCTGGCCATGACCGCTGACGAGCAGGGGGCGTGCCTGGTAAACTATGCGGAGGTGGAGGGGTTGATCAGGGATAACAAGAAGATCACCGGGGCTGTTGTTTACGATCATCTTTCCCGGGTAAGTTTTGAGGTAAGGGCTAAAGTAGTGATCAATGCTACAGGCGTGTTCGCTGACGACCTTATTGAAATGGATAACCAGGAGTCCATACCCATGGTATCCCCTTCTCAAGGTATTCATCTGGTGGTGGACCGGAAGTTTTTTCCCGGCGATGCAGCGCTAATGATCCCGAAAACAGATGACGAGCGTGTATTGTTTGCCGTTCCGTGGCACGATAAACTGGTGCTGGGTACAACAGATACACACGTGGACGAAGTGAGTGAGGAGCCGGTAGCGCTCGAAGAGGAGATCAGGTTCATCATCAGCCATTTCAACAGGTATACTTCTTCGGTTATCCAGCGCAGTGATGTGCTGAGTGTGTTCGCGGGATTAAGGCCCCTGGTGAAAACTGCCGCCACCACTACTACAGCTTTGATATCCCGTGATCATACCATCCTGGTCTCAAATGCCGGGCTCATTACCATTATCGGAGGGAAGTGGACCACCTACCGGAAGATGGCCATGGATGCCATCAGAAATGCCATCTTCGTGGGAAAATTGGAATCCCGGACGTGTAGAACGGAAGACCTGAAGATCCATGGCTGGGTGGAGCAGGTTGATCTAAACGATCATCTTTACCTGTATGGTGCCGATGCGAAAGACATACGGGAACTCGCCCTCTCGTGCCCGGAATGGAGTAGCCGGTTGCACCCCGCCCATCCCTTCCTGAAAGCGGAGGTTATTTGGGCTGTGCGGAACGAAATGGCGATGACGGTGGAAGATGTATTGGCCAGGCGTATCAGGCTTTTGTTCCTGGATGCAAGGGCTGCTGTGGAGGTGTCTAAACAGATAGCGGAGTTGATGGCAGGGGAGATGGGGAAGTCTGCCGATTGGGTAGAGGAGCAGGTAAATGCTTTTGGATCTGTGGCGGCCAATTATATCCTGTCGGGCGACTAATTCATCATTTCTGAGTATCTTGATCTAAACAGAATTTTTATGACTGCTTTCATGGGCGAAGTTGTTGGTACGGCATTGCTGATCACGCTTGGTAATGGCGTTGTGGCTAACGTGGTGTTGAATAAGACCCTGGGCAATAAAAGCGGGTGGATCGTGATCACCTTTGGTTGGGCGATCGCCGTGTTTACAGGTGTGATCTTTGCCGGTCCCATAAGCGGGGCCCACCTTAATCCCGCGGTTACGGTGGCCCTTGCAATAGCGGGAAAATTCAGTTGGTCAGATGTGCCTTCTTATATTGCCGCACAGGTGCTTGGGGCTTGCCTTGGGTCATTTTTCATGTGGTTGTCTTACAAAAAACATTTTGATGCAACAGCGTCTGACCATCTTGGAATCTTTTGCACAGGTCCCGTGATACCCCATCCTTTTTTTAATTTCCTCACTGAGGTGATTGCGACCTTCGTATTCATGATCGCCGTGTTTTCCATCGTGAAGCCGGCCTCGGGTATCGGTTCGCTGGATGCATTACCGGTATCCCTGATCGTACTTGGGATCGGGCTTTGCCTGGGCGGGCCAACCGGTTACGCGATAAACCCCGCGAGGGATTTTGGTCCCAGGCTTATGCATGCCATACTTCCCATCAGGGGCAAAGGTTCCAGTAACTGGGGTTATGCCTGGGTGCCTGTCCTTGGGCCGTTACTGGGGGCTTCTCTGGCAGCCTTGGTGTTAAGGGCTTTTTAAAAATTTTATTATGAGGATTATCCTGGTTTGTGTCCTTGTATGTTGGACAGCGATTTCTGTTGGTCAGGAGAAGACGGGTGTGCAGAAAACACCACTTAAGGCAACCGTTGCCAAACAAGCCCCGGATTCAATAGATCATCTGGTGACGGCAGTGATGAAGAAGGAGTCGGTGCCCGGCTTAACCCTGATGGTAGTGAAGAATGGCAAGATGCTGAAAGCCACTACATATGGAGTGGCAAACCTGGAGCATAAGATACCCACTAAGTTTTCAACGGTATATGAGCTTGCATCCATCTCAAAGACAATAACGGCGATGGCGATCATGCAACTCGTGGAGCAGGGCAAGGTATCTCTGGATTCTTCTATTTCTAAGTACATCTTCGGCGTTCCTTCAACCCACAGTCCAATCCTGATCAGGCATCTGCTCAGCCACACTTCCGGCATTCCGCAGAGCCATTTTAATGTATCAAAGCTTTATTATCCCTCCATACTCCGGTATACCGTCAAAGAACAACTGGAAGATCTGTTCAGGCAGGAGTTGAAGTTTCCGGCAGGCGAAGGTTACCAGTACAGTAACGGTGGCTATTTCCTGTTGGGGCAGGTCATTGCAAATGCCAGTGGCCTCTCATACGAGAATTATATCCGCAAGAATATACTTGACCGGGCACTGATGTCGCATTCGGGGTTTATAAATGCTGATTCCGTGGTTTTAAACAGGGCGCAAACCTACACCAAGAGAAATGGGAAACTTGTTCGCTTTACCCTGGAGCTAACCCAGTCAGTGGACGGGAATTCTTTCGGGGGCCTGGTATCTACTGTAGGGGACCTGCTGCAGTTGAATATGGCATTGCTTGACGGTAAGATCATCAGTATGAAGTCACTTGAACTGATGATGACACCTGAAGCATATAAGAGTAAAAAGTCATTTGATCCCGCCAACCCTTCAGAGATAGGGCTGGGATGGTTCGTTACGGATGTCAACGGCAAAAAGTATATTGAGCACGCCGGCCATACTGGTGGAGTAGTAGTGAATTGTCCGCAAGAGAAATTTTCCCTCGTGTTGTTGAGCAATCTGGCCATGGGGTATGAGATGATCGGTGACAAGGGGTATGATGTGAAACAACTTGCTAATGAAATAGCCGCGCGCCTTTTGAAATAAGGTTATTGGGGAAAGGCTTCAGAAACGTTTTTGACAAGCTGGTTTGACATTTTCCTGACATGAAAAAGACCCCGTGATGGAGTCTTCTTGGCTTGCGTTTATTATAGGTTAACAAAAGACTACCAGGGTAAAAT
>JBBAJN010000024.1:0-250 GCA_040404045.1 Chitinophagaceae bacterium | reverse complement strand
TGAAACACCTTCGTCGAATACATCATGTATCCTGACCTTCAGGACGCTTGTGATCAAGTAGATATGGTAAACGCTGGTATTGATTTTCCCTCGTTCGATCCTGCTGATCTGGGTGTAGTCCATGCCAGATTCCATGGCCAGTTCCTCAATGGTAAGATTTTTAGTCAATCTTAAGCTTCTGATACGTTTGCCCACTAGGGTCGCAATTTCTTCTTTTGTCCTCATAGGCTAAACAAAATTGACTGATGAA